>JBGPYQ010000110.1:0-10336 GCA_041493345.1 Gammaproteobacteria bacterium
CGGCGCGCAGGTCTGCCCGACGCGCGCCATGCGCACGCTGCACGTCGCAGACGACGAGATGCAGCGCATCGTGCGCGAGGAGAAGCTTTCGGTCCTGCATCCCGAGTACGGCACGAAACCGCGCGTCTATTATCGGAACCTCGATCGCTGGACCCGGGTGTTCGTCGCGGGCAGCCTAGCCGGCGAGATCGGCGGCGTGACCGAATGCGTCGAAGGCGCGCGCGTCACGCTGGAAAAGGACGGCGCCAAGCTTGCCGAGGCGGCGAGCGACGCCTACGGCGACTTCCGCTTCGTCGGGCTCGAGGAGGCGAGCGGCGCCTACCGGCTGCGCATCGCCGACGGCCGCTTCCAGGCGAAGACGCTCGAGGTCGCGCTCGGGAAAAGCGCCGTGCTCGGCACCATCATGCTGGAGCAGCGTCCGGCCGCTTGAACACCGCCAGCTCGCCAATCTCCGTCGCGCATACCCGAGCCGCGCGCCGAGATCCATGCCGACACCGCCGCGCGACACGGCATCGCCGAGGGCGACTGGATGTGGATCGAGACGCGCCGGGGACGCATCCGGCAGAAGGCGAAACTCACCGACGGCATCGACCCGCGCGTGGTCAACCCCGAGCATGACTGGTGGTTCCCCGATGAGCCGGGCCCCGAGTACGGCATCTGGAAATCGAACGCGAACGTGCTCACCGACAATGGTCCGCTGTACGATCCACAGATGGGGACTTACCAGTTGCGCGGGCTGCTGTGCCGCGTCGAGCGCGCGGGAACGACCTGACGCTCTGCTTCGAATTCCTGAACCAGCGAGGCGTTCCCGTTTATTGTCCAGCAGGCGGACATATTGAATCGGTTCGATTGACGTTGCTCGGCACGCGGCTCAAAATGCGCGGACCCATCTCTGGAGGAGGACCCATGAAAACTTTGAACCGTTGCTGGCTCGCGGCGCTCACGCTATGCGCGGGTGCGCTGTTCGGCGGCGCCGCCGCCCAAGCCCAAGGCTATCCGAACAAACCCGTTCACGTCATCGTGCCCTACCCAGCCGGTGGCGCCACCGATTTTTTTGCGCGCACCGTGTTCACCAGGATGTCCGAGGGCCTTGGTCAGCAGGTGCTGGTGGAAAACCGCCCCGGCGCCGGCACCGCCATCGGCGCGAGCGAAGTCGCGCGCGCCGCGCCCGACGGCTACACCCTGCTCCTGGGTGATGCCGGGACCTACGCCTTCAATCCGACGCTGTACAAGAAACTCTCCTACGATCCGGTGAAGGACTTCGCACCCGTCAGCCTCACCGGGCGATTTGCGCTGATCCTGGCGGTGAACCCGACTACGATGCCCGTCAAGTCATTGAAGGAATTCGTTGAGATCGTCAAGCGCAACCCAGGCAAGATCGACTACGGCGCGCCGGGGCCGGGCGCGCCGCTGCATCTTGCGATGGAACTCTTCCGCAAGACCGCGGACCTCAATATGACACCGATTCCGTACAAGGGAGGCGCCGATGCCATGGCCGATGTCATCGGCGGGCGCATCCCGACAATGTTCCTCGATATCGCTTCAGGCCTGCCGCAGATCAAGGGCGGCAAGGTGAGGCCTATCGCGGTGGCGAGCGAAAAGCGCGTGGCAGCGCTGCCCGACGTGCCCACGGTCGGCGAGCAGGGCTACCCCGGATTCGAGGCATGGGCCTGGCAGGGTTTTGTCGCGCCCGCGGGCACGCCGCGCCAGATCATTGCGCGGCTCAATGCCGAGTTTGCCAAGGTGATGGCCGATCCCACCGTCAAGCAGCGCCTGTCCGAAAGCGGCTTCGAGCCGCAGGTGAGCACTCCGGAGCAGTTCTCCGCTTACATGAAAAGCGAGATCGCCAAGTGGGAGAAGGTGATCCGCGATAGCAACATCAGCCTCGATTGACGTGCGGCTCGTCAGCTACGGCCCGAAGTGGGAAGAACGCGCCGGCATCCTGGACGGCGACAGGATCATCGACCTGGAGCAGGCCATGCGAGCCGCCGGCGCGAGCGCGCCCGTTTCCGACATGCGCCTGTTTCTCGAGCAGGCGGACTGGCGAGCGCTGGCGGACAAGGCCTATGCTGCGCGTGCCTCGCTGCGGGCCGTGGACGGCAAGTCGGTGCGCTTGGGCGCGCCGGTACCGGTGCCGCGCTCCCTTGTGATCGCGGGGGCCAATACCAGGTCGCACCTCGCCGAAGCCGCCCCGGTGCTGAAGGACGTCACCCCGCCGCGCCAGCCCATGATCCTCGCCAAGGCCACGTCCTGCCTGTGCGGCCCCTACGACGACGTGATCCATCCGCCGGAAACGAACAAGCTCGATTACGAAGTCGAGCTGGGCGTGGTCATGGGGAGGCGCGCGCGGCGCATCAAGGAGTCCGAAGTCAAGGACCACGTCGCAGGCTTCGTCACGCTGAATGAAATGTCAGCGCGCGACCTGCAGCTCGCGGAGCACGAGACCAATCCATTCTATCGCGTGCATTACCTGGGAAAGAGCTTTGACACCTTCTGCCCGGCGGGGCCCGCGCTGGTTACGCTCGATGAATTCGAGTGGGGCAAGCCGCTCAAGATGCGCACCGAGGTGAACGGAAAGGTGCGCCAGGACAGCGACACCTCGGACCTGTATTTCGGCATCGAGACCCTGGTTTCCTACATCAGCCAGGTGATGACGCTTTTTCCCGGAGACACGATCGCTACAGGCTCGCCCGCGGGTGTGGCGTTTTTCATGAAGCCGCCGGGCTTCCTCAAGCCCGGCGATGTGGTGAAATGCGAGATCGAGCGTGTGGGTGCGTTGGTGAACCGCATCCGCGCGGAGTGAACTGCAGGGCAAGGGACGCACTGCCGACCGGGTAAGGCGTTAATCTCCAGGACGCCGGAATCTCGCGGGCGCGGGAATGAGAGAACGATACTCTGCGTGGTTCTTGCTGCCAGCTAGATGATTTTTTGCGCCGCGAGCCGGTCGAGCTCGCCGTGGTCGAGTCCCAGGAGAGAGCCCAGCACCTCTCGGGTGTGCTGGCCGAGGAGCGGAGGAGGCAACCCGTATTCCACCGGCGTCCCGGAAAAACGCATCGGGCTGGCGACCGTGGGGCAGGGGACGCCCGCCGGATGCGGAATCTCGACTTTCAATCCGCGGTGGCGCACCTGCGGGTCCTCGAACACTTCCTTGTAATCGTTGATCGGCCCGCACGGCACGCCGGCAGCTTCGAGATCGGAAATCCATTGCCTGCTCGGACGCTCCTTGAAGATTTCCCGCAGCAGCGGAATGAGCGTGACGCGGTTCCTGATGCGTCCCGGCATGGTGGCGTAGCGCTCATCGGCCGCGAGCTCCGGCCGGCCCGCCGCCTTGCAGAAGCTCGCGTACTGGCTGTCGTTGCCCACCGCGAGAATGACATGGCCGTCGGCGGTGGCGAACACTTCGTAGGGCACCACGTTCGCGTGCGCGTTGCCGAAACGCCCCGGAACTTTCCCGGAAGTGAAGTAGTTGAGAATCTGGTTCGCGCCGAACGCGACGATCGAGTCGAGCAGCGCGAGATCGATGTATTGCCCCGCGCCCGTGCGCTCGCGATGCGCGATCGCGGCGGTGATGGCGAGACTTGCGTACATGCCCGCGAGCACGTCGGTCACCGCAATGCCGACCTTCTGCGGCCCGGCTCCGGGCCGGTCGTTGCGCTCGCCGGTGATGCTCATCAGCCCGCCCATGCCCTGGAAGATGAAGTCGTAGCCGGGTCGGTGCGCGCTCGGGCCCGACTGGCCGAACCCGGTGACCGAGCAGTAGACGACGCGCGGATTGATCTTTCTCACGTCATCATAGGCGAGCCCGTATTTCCCGAGCCCGCCGACCTTGTAATTTTCGATCAGCACGTCGCACTTCGCGGCGAGCTCGCGCGCGATGCGCTGGCCCTCGGGCTTCGAGATATCGAGCGTCACTGATTTCTTGCCGCGGTTCACCGAAAGAAAGTACGCGGCCTCGCGCGTGTCCTTGCCGTCCTTGTCCTTCAGGAAAGGCGGGCCCCAGCTGCGCGTGTCGTCGCCCGAGCCCGGCCGTTCGATCTTGATCACCTCCGCGCCGAGATCGGCGAGATTCTGCGTTGCCCAGGGACCGGCGAGGACGCGGGTCAGGTCGAGAACGCGGATATGGGAGAGCGGGCGTGGCATGGCGAGGTTTGGGATGAAGAACACCCGGATTATATCGATAGCGCATCGCGCGCACTGCGCCGGTCTATTTCCGCGGCGCGATGGCTTATAATTCGAATTTCCTGTCTGCGGAAAAATCAATGAAGGTTCTGGTGTCAATCAAGCGCGTCGTGGACTATAACGTCAAGGTTCGCGTCAAGGCCGACGGCTCTGGCGTCGAGACGGCAAACGTCAAGATGTCGATGAATCCATTCGACGAGATCGCCGTCGAGGAAGCAATACGTCTCAAGGAGGCGGGAATTGCGACCGAGATCGTGGCTGTGTCCTGCGGCTTGCAGGCCTGCCAGGAAACATTGCGAACGGCGCTTGCGCTCGGCGCCGACCGCGCCGTACTCGTCGAAACGGACGTCGAGCTGCAGCCGCTCGCGGTGGCGAAGCTCCTGAAAGCCATCGTGCAGAAAGAGAATCCGACGCTCGTGATTCTCGGCAAGCAGGCGATCGACGACGACTGCAACCAGACCGGCCAGATGCTCGCGGCGCTGCTCGGCTGGCCGCAGGCGACCTTTGCCTCCAAGGTGAAGGTCGACGGCGACAAGGCGGACGTGACGCGCGAAGTGGATGGCGGCCTGGAGACGATCTCAATCAAGCTCCCTGCGGTGGTGACGACCGATTTGCGCCTGAACGAACCGCGCTACGTGACGCTGCCGAACATCATGAAGGCGAAGAAGAAGACGCTCGAGGTGCTGAAGCCCGATGCGCTCGGCGTGGACGTCGCGCCGCGCCTCGCGATGCTGAAGGTCGAGGAGCCGCCCAAGCGCAAGGCGGGCGTCAAGCTGCCGGATGCGAAGACGCTGGTGGCAAAACTGAAAAACGAAGCGAAGGTGATTTCGTGATCGAAAGCGAACGAAATCATCGCGAGCGCGGCGAGGGATCTCCGGCGGTACGCTGTGCCGTAAGAGATTCCTCGGGCTTTGCCCTCGGAATGACAAGACACGTCATCCCGAACCCTTCGACTTCGCTCAGGACAGGCTCCGCGAGGGATCTCTTCCAGCACATTCGTCATAAAGGACGCGAATGTCTGTCTTAGTCATCGCCGAGCACGACAATCTGTCAATCAAGTCGGCGACGCTCAACACGATTGCGGCGGCGGCGAAAATTAGAGGCGACATCGCGGTGCTGGTGGCGGGATCCGGCTGCGGCGCGGCGGCGAAGGCCGCCGCCGCGATCGCCGGCGTGAAGAAGGTTCTGGTGGCCGACGCGCCTCACTACAAGGACCAGCTCGCCGAAAACCTCGCGGCGCTCGTGGTGGGTCTCGCCGGCGGCTACACGCATATCCTCGCGCCGGCGACGAGTTTCGGCAAAAACGTCGTCCCGCGCATCGCGGCGCTACTGGATGTCGCGCAGATCTCCGACATCATTGACGTCAACTCGCCGGACACCTTCGTGCGCCCGATCTACGCCGGCAACGCGCTCGCGACGGTGCAATCGAAGGACAGGATCAAGGTGATTACCGTGCGCACGACCGGCTTTGACGCCGTGGCGACCAGCGGGGGCTCGGCTGCGACGGAAAATGTGAAGGCAGGCGCGGATACAGGACTTTCCGCGCTCGCCGGGCGCGAGCTCACCAAGTCCGAACGCCCCGAACTGACCTCCGCGCGCGTGGTGGTGTCGGGCGGGCGCGGCATGGGCTCGGGGGAGAACTTCAAGATACTCGAGCCGCTCGCCGACAAGCTCGGCGCCGCGTTGGGCGCGTCGCGCGCGGCAGTGGACGCGGGCTTCGTCCCGAACGACTGGCAGGTCGGCCAGACCGGCAAGATCGTCGCTCCGGAGCTGTACATCGCGGTCGGCATTTCCGGCGCGATCCAGCACCTTGCCGGCATGAAGGACAGCCGCGTCATCGTCGCCATCAACAAGGACGAAGAGGCGCCGATTTTTCAAGTCGCAGACTATGGGATTGTGGGCGATCTGTTCCAGATCGTGCCGGAACTGGTGAAGGAGCTCGGATGAGTGAATACAAAGCACCGATCCGCGACATGCAGTTCGTGCTGAAGGAGCTGGCGGGGCTCGACGAGATCGCGAAGCTGCCCGGATGCGAGGAGACAAGCGCCGAGCTCGTCGATCAGATCCTCGAGGAGAGCGCGAAGTTTTCAAACGGCGTGCTGTCCCCGCTCAACAAGCCCGCCGACGCGGAAGGCTCGAAGTGGGACCGAGGGTCCGTGACCACGCCCAAGGGCTTCAAGGAAGCGTACAGGCAATTCGTCGAAGGCGGCTGGAACGCGCTGCAGGCCCCGCCCGAATACGGCGGGCAGGGATTGCCGAAAATCGTTTCGACGCCGGTGTTCGAAATGTGGAAGTCGGCCAACCTTTCCTTTTCGCTGTGCCCGATGCTTACCGCCGGCGCGGTCGAGGCGCTCATCCTGCGCGGCGCCGACCGGCTGAAGCAGACTTACCTGAAAAAAATGGTCGAAGGCACCTGGACCGGCACCATGAACCTCACCGAGCCGCAGGCGGGCTCCGATCTCGGCCTGGTGCGGACGAAAGCCGTGCGATCCCGTGACGAGAAATTCGGCGACCACTACCGCATTTCCGGCCAGAAGATCTTCATCACCTACGGCGAGCACGACATGGCGGAAAACATCATCCACCTCGTGCTCGCGCGCACGCCCGATGCGCCCGAGGGCGTGCGCGGCATTTCACTGTTCGTCGTGCCGAAATTCATGGTCAATGCGGACGGAACTCTCGGCCGCCGCAACGACGTGGTATGCGCTTCGATCGAGCACAAGCTCGGCATCCACGCGAGCCCCACAGCGGTGCTGGTGTACGGGGAGAAAGACGGTGCGGTCGGCTACCTCGTCGGCGAGGAAAACCGCGGCCTCGAATACATGTTCATCATGATGAACGCGGCGCGCTTCGCCGTGGGCCTCGAAGGCCTGTCGATCGCCGAGCGCGCCTACCAGCAGGCGCTCGCCTATGCAAAAGACCGCATCCAGAGCCGCGATGTCGCCGGCGGCGGCAAGTCGGTGTCTATCATCCACCATCCCGACGTGCGCAGGATGCTCATGAGCATGAAGTCCCAGATCGAGGCGATGCGCGCGCTCGCCTACGTCGTCGCCGCGGCGATGGACAAGGCGCTCCACCACGCAGACAAGGAGGAGCGCGCGCGGCAACAGGCATTCGTGGACCTGATGATCCCGATCGTGAAGGGCTGGAGCACGGAAACGGGCATCGACGTCGCCTCGACCGGCATCCAGGTGCACGGCGGCATGGGCTTCATCGAGGAAACCGGCGCGGCGCAGCACCTGCGCGACGCGCGCATCACCACCATTTACGAGGGCACCACCGGCATCCAGGCGAACGACCTCGTCGGCCGCAAGATCGCGCGCGAAGGCGGCGCGACCGCCAAGGCGTTGATCAAGGTGATGCGCCGAGTCGAATCCGAGCTCGGCAATGCGCTCGGGGAGGACATGAGCGCAATCCGCGCCTCGTTCTCGGCGGGAATCACCGCGGCAGAGGAATGCGTATCGTGGATAGTTGTCACTTACGGCAACGACATCAAGGCCGTGCACGCCGGTGCCGTGCCCTTCCTCAAGCTCATGGGCATCGTCTGCGGCGGCTGGCAGATGGCGCGCGCCGCGCTCGTCGCGCAGCAGAGGCTCTCGGAAGGGAAGGGCGACAAGTCCTTTTTTGAGGCGAAGATCAAGACCGCGCGCTTCTACGGCGATCACCTGCTCACGCAGGCGCCGGCGCTAAGGAACACGATCGTGCACGGCGCGGCGGGGGTGATGGCGCTGGCGGAGGAGCAGTTTTGAGTCGCGGCGCGTGGTCAGCATCATTCAATCCTGACGCTTTGAGTTAGTAGCGGCGGGGGTCGTTCGGGCGTCTGTCCTGGCGATTGGGAACACCATCGCCATCGCGGTCGCGATCCACGCGATCAGGCACACCATCACGGTCACGATCTCTAGGATGTACGCCACCACCTCTGTTCGGACCTTCGTAAGGATAAGCAATGCAGCCGGATACGCCGATGGCGATCAGCAATATAGCAAGCTTCTTCATATTTTCTCCTGGACAAAATGACTCAATGCCTGAAGCAGGGAGCCGGTATCGGGTCCGCTGCAAGTTGTGCACGCCCTGCGTTACCCTGCTCCCGACAGCGAATCAGGAAGCCATAAGTCCCGCAGCCTGGAGGCAGACCGGCTCCAGGCTGGCGCTTTGCCGTATCAGTAGCGATTCGGGTTATTCGGCGCCCTGTCCAGACGATTCGGAACACCATCACCATCGCGATCCCCGCGCCTCCAGCCGCCGCGCTCCATGTGCCAACGCCCGTTACGCTCCTGCCATGTCGGCTGGTTGTACTGATAGCCGCGGCGTTCGCGTATCCAGGTGCCCGGTACCCATTGATGCTGGCGGTTTCTCCAATCCCAGTGGCCGCCAACCCACACGTGACCGCGGCGCGGTGATGGAATGATCTCCACACGGGGCGCAGGTGGTGCGACTCGCACAATTATCTCGGCAGTTGCCGGTGTGGCGACAATTCCGAAGGATCCCGCCAGCATTGCGGCAACAACGATTTTCCTGATCATGGTTATCTCCTGAAATCCGTTTGTAGGAACTGTCTTTGTAGCGCAAATCCGTTACGCCGTATGTACGCTATCGCGCGTAGCGGTGCTTCCATGAACAAACCCTTTGCCGCGAACGGCACGCTGACAGGCTCGGTCAAATGTCCTGCAATCTGTTGAGCAAACCGGTACCTGCCGAAATATCCGAGGCCAAATTCCCCGCCCCGGCCTCCGGCACCTGAGCGCGACGGCCAAATGGTGCTTCGCTGGGTCGGCTCAGTCTGTCCCCCTAGTCCCCTTCCTCAGTCGGCCTTGACGCCGGCTTCCTTGACCACTTTTGCCCAGCGCGCTTTTTCATTGATGATGAACGTGCCGAGCGCTTCCGGCGTGCCGGCGCGCACCTCGGTGCCCTGTTTCGCCAGGAACTCTTTCATGTCGTTGGTATTCAGGATCCGGGTCAGTTCGGCGTTCAGCTTCGTCACGATCTCGCGTGGCGTGCCGGCCGCCGCGAGGAGGCCCTGATAGGAGCCGGTTTCGAAGCCCGGAAGAGTCTCGGCCACCGTGGGCAGTTCGGGCGCGGAAGGCACGCGCTGCGCGCTGGACACGGCGAGCCCCTTGAGGCGGCCGCCTTTCACCGACGGATAGGTGGCGAGCATGCCGTTGAACAGCACGTTGGCGTTGCCCGCGATCACGTCCGTGACCGCCGCCGAGCCGCCCTTGTAGGGGATGTAGGCCCACAGCACGCCGGTGCGCTGCGCGAATTCGACGCCCGCGAGGTGCGGCGCGCCGCCGGTGCCCGAGTTGGCGAAATTGAGCTTGCCCGGGTTCGCCTTGGCGTAGGCGATGAGTTCCTTCACGTTGCTCACCGGCACCGAGGGATGCACCGCCAGCACGTGCGGCGAATACGACACCATCACGATCGGCGAGAAATCCTTCACCGGATCGAAGGGCATGCTCGGATAGACGCTCGGGTTGATGGACAGCGCGCCTACATCGGACAACAGCATGGTGTAGCCGTCCGGCGCGGACTTGGCGACGTAGTCCGCGCCGACGTTGCCATTGGCGCCGGTGCGGTTTTCTACGATGACCGGCTCGCCCCAGGCCGTGGTGATGTGCGGGCCGATGGCGCGCGCCAGGATGTCCGAGGTGCCGCCCGCGGCGAAGGGGACGACGATGCGGATCGTCTTGTTCGGGTACTGCTGGGCCTGCGCCGGCAGAGCGGCGAGCAGGGCGAGAACTGCGGTGAGGGCTGCGGCAATGCGTTTCATGGATGTCCTCCGGACTCGCTCAAAGGCCGAGTGCGGATTGTAAGGGCATTGGCTCGAAAAAAGCGGACGGGGCACCCGATCCCAGCCGTGGATCGTCGAGCTGACGCGGGAGCGGGTCTCTCACAAGGCCGGAGCCTCAGGCCGCGCGGCTGAGACCGGCGGCCTCAGCCCGCTGCGCGAGGGCGCGATTGAATGCGCTGCTCGGCTTGAGCGCCGTGCGCTCAGCGGCAAGTGCGCGCGCAAGGTGAACCTTGCGATCGCGCAGCGCGGCCTCGACCAGGGTAAGGTGGATGGCGTCTCGCTGCGCGTGGCTGCCGCTGATGCCGTGGTCAATGAGACGAATCTCGCCCAGACCCTCTACAGCGACGCCGTAATCTCCCTTCCCGAACG
>JBGPYQ010000117.1:0-9984 GCA_041493345.1 Gammaproteobacteria bacterium
GGAGTTGCGGATTGTAGCAGAATCGGGTTGGGTGCCGGAAACATCATTCAGCTCATGTACATGCCGCCGTTGACATGCAGCGTCGCGCCGGTGATGTAGGCGGCATCCGGCGAAGCGAGGAACGCGACGATGGCGGCGACGTCTTCGGGCTTGCCCAGGCGCCCGAGCGGGATCTGTTCCAGCAGCGCTTCGCGCTGAGTTTCAGACAGCGCGCGAGTCATGTCCGTGTCGATAAAGCCCGGCGCAACGCAGTTGACGGTGATGCCGCGGCTCCCGATTTCCCGGGCAAGGGATCGCGTCATTCCGGCGATTCCGGCCTTGGCGGCGGAGTAGTTGATCTGGCCGGCGTTCCCGTTCGAACCGACCACCGAGGTGATGTTGATGATGCGGCCGGCGCGGGCCTTCATCATGCCCCGCAGCACGGCTTTAGAAAGCCGGAACACCGCCTTGAGGTTGGTGTCGATCACCGCGTCCCACTCGCTTTCCTTCATGCGCATGGCGAGGTTGTCCCGGGTGATGCCGGCGTTGTTGACAAGAATGGCAATGCTTCCATAGGCCTGCTCGATCTCGGAGACCAGTGCCTCGATGCGGCCTGCGTCCTTGACGTCGAGCACCGAACCCTTTCCGCTCATTTGCGCGCCGGCGAGGCAGGCTGCGATCGATTGCGCGCCGGCGTCCGTGGTGGCCGTGCCGACTACGGTGGCGCCCCGCGCGCCGAGCGCCAACGCGATCGCCCTGCCGATTCCGCGCGACGCGCCGGTTACCAGCGCAACCTGGCCTTTCAGTTCCATCATGTTCTCTTGAAAAGTTGCACCGCCTGCTCGATACTGGCCCGGTCCGCAAGCGCCGTGCCTTGCAGCCCGTCGGCGATGCGCCTGGCGAGCGGCGCAAGCACTTTTCCCGGTCCGCATTCGAGCATATGCGTCGCGCCGCGTGCCGCGATCTCCCTCACGCATTCGACCCAGCGCACAGGATGGTCGGCCTGCCGCACCAGCGCCTCCTTGATCAGGGCGGGATCGTCATGACTTTTCGCGTCCACGTTGTGGATCACGGGGATGCGCGGAGCGTGGATCCTGACCGGCACCAGCGCCGCGCGCAGCCGCGCAGCCGCCGGCGCCATCAGCGATGAATGAAACGGCGCGCTCACCGGCAATGCGATGGCGCGTTTCGCGCCTCGCGCCTTTGCCGCCTCGACCGCCCGCTGCACGGCACCAGCGCTTCCGGCGATCACGACCTGCCCCGGCGAATTGAAATTCACCGCCTCCACGACTTCGCCGCGCGCGGCCTCCGCGCAGGCCGCCCCAACCGCGTCGTCCTCAAGTCCGATGATTGCGGCCATCGCACCCTGTCCCTGGGGGACGGCTTCCTGCATCGCCTGGCCGCGCAAGCGCACCAGAGGCAGGCAGTCGGCGAAGGAGATCGCACCGGCGACGACGAGGGCGGTGTATTCGCCCAGGCTGTGGCCGGCGAGCAGCCCGGGGTCGGCGCCTCCCAGCTCGACCCATGCGCGCCAGGCGCAAACCCCCGCGGCAAGCATGACCGGCTGGGTATTCACGGTGCGGTTGAGCTCCTCGGCCGGTCCTTCCGCGATCAGTTTCGCGATGTCCTGCTTCAGGATGTCCGAAGCCTCCGCCAGCGTTTGGCCGATCACCGGCATGTCGCCGTAACCGCCCAGCATTCCCACCGACTGCGATCCCTGCCCCGGAAACACCATTGCGAGCTTCATCATTGAAAAACTTTCACCGCAATGGACGCCAGGGAAAACTTTTTTCCGGGTTCCTTTGCGTCCATGGCATCCTTGGCGGTGTGTGCTTTTCGCTACATCTGCACCAGCGCGGCACCCCAGGTAAAACCCCCGCCCACGCCCTCGAGCATGACCTTGTGCCCCGCCCTGATGCGGCCATCGCCGATGGCGACATCCAGAGCGAGCGGCACCGAGGCTGCCGAAGTATTGCCGTGAAGATCGACCGTGATGACCAGTCTTGCCGCATCCACGCCGAGCCTTTTCGCCGTGGCCTCGAGGATGCGAATGTTGGCCTGGTGTGGAATGAGCCAGTCGATATCGGATATTGCGAGCCCGCACTGTGCGAGAGTCTCGCGCGCCACTTCGTCGAGAACCTTGACGGCGAACTTGAACACCGCCTGGCCGTCCATCTGAACGTACGGCGAGCCCACGATCTTGCCGCCGCGGATATTGCCGGGCACCGACAGGATATCAGCGTAGGATCCGTCGGCACGCAGCACGCTCGCGAGCACGCCCGGCTTCGAATCGGCCTTGAGCACCACCGCGCCGGCGCCGTCTCCGAACAACACCGCCGTGCCGCGGTCATTCCAGTCGAGGATGCGCGAATAGACCTCGGCGCCCACGACAAGCGCACAGCGATACTGGCCCGAGCGGATGAACTTGTCGGCAATCGAAAGCGCATAGATGAATCCGCTGCACACCGCCTGCACGTCGAACGCCGCGCAATTCCGGATCCCGAGCTTGGCCTGCATGATGCAGGCGGTGCTGGGAAAGATAAAATCAGGCGTCGAGGTGGCGACGATGATGAGATCAATCTCGCCGGCGCCGATACCGGCCGAGGCGAGCGCCCGGCGGCACGCCTCGGCGCCAAGATCGCTCGTGGCCTGCGAGGCATCGGCGATGTGGCGCTGGCGGATGCCGGTGCGCATCCGGATCCACTCGTCCGAGGTGTCCATGCGCTTCGCCAGATCGTCGTTGGTCACGATCTTCGCGGGCAGGCAGCTGCCGGTGCCGACGATGCGCGACCAGATCATGCGGCCGGTTCCACCGTTTCGGAGGGTCCGAACCGCAGCACCAGACGATGCAGCACTTCGTTGCGCACCTCTTCCATGGCCCTCTCTATGGCGCGCTCGAAGGCGTAGATATCAGCGGAGCCGTGGCTCTTTACGACGATCCCTCTCAGCCCGAGCAGCGTAGCGCCATTGTAGCGGCGCGGATCGACGCGCTTGCGGAATGCATGCAACACCGGCATCACGGCCACCGCGGCAATCCTCGTCAGCACACTGCGCATGAATTCCTCGCGCAGGAAGCTGCGGACCATCTGCACGACACCTTCGGAAGCTTTCAGCATCACATTGCCGACGAAGCCGTCGCACACCACCACGTCCGCCTCGCCCTTGAAGACACCGTCGCCCTCGACATTGCCGATAAAATTCAGCCCGCTCCCTCGAAGCAATTCGGCAGCCTGCTTCACCACTTCGGTACCCTTGATGTCCTCCTCGCCGATATTGAGCAGGCCGACGCTCGGCCGGTCCTTGTGCTCCAACGCCGCCACCAGCGTCGCCCCCATGATGGCGAACTGCAGCAAGTGCTCCGGGCCGCAATCCACGTTGGCGCCCAGGTCCAGGACATAGGTGCTGCCGCGCAGGGTCGGCAGGGCCGAGATGATTGCGGGACGGTCGATGCCGGGAAGAGTCTTGAGCACGAAGCGGGAGATGGCCATCAGCGCGCCGGTGTTGCCGGCGCTTACGCAGGCATCGGCCTCTCCGTTTTTGACCAGGTCGACTGCGACCCGCATCGATGAGTCTTTCTTGTTGCGCAGCGCGACCGCCGGCGACTCGTCCATGAGCACGACTTCGCTCGCGTGATGCACTCGCAGGCGCGGGCCGAATCCGGCGCCTCGCGCCTTCAGCTCGGCCTCGATGGCATCGCGCAAGCCCAGCAGAACGACGTCGACGTCCGCGTGCGACTTGAGGAAATTGAGCGCGGCCGGTACGGTGACATGCGCGCCGTGATCGCCGCCCATGCAGTCAATGGCTACCGTGATATTCATCTGACGCGACCCGAAGCGCTCCTCTGCGTCGCTCAGCCCGGGCCGGATGACCTCACCCCTCTTGCTCGGCCCGGCCTACTCGCTCTTGGTCTTGACGACCTTCTTGCCGCGGTAGTAGCCGCTCGGGCTGATGTGGTGGCGCAGATGTACTTCGCCGGTGGTCGGCTCGACGGCAAGCGGCGGGTTGCCGAGAAAATCGTGCGCACGGTGCATGCCGCGCTTCGAGGGCGATTTCTTGTTCTGCTGAACTGCCATGTTGAAGCTCCTTCAAACCGGTTGCTCTGACGCGGCCGGCGTTCGTGGCCGCCCTTAATGTCGGTTCTCACCCCGCTTCAGCGCCATAAGCGCGCTGAACGGCGATCCCTTCGCCCGCGCCACGGAACCTGCCGCGCCGCAGGCATCATGCCGCGGCACCATGGGCAAGGCCAGGATCACTTCATCCTCGACGAGCCACGCGACCTCCATCGTTCTGGACGCGAGCACGCGGTCGATTTCGTCGTCCGCCTCCTCGATTTTGCGCTCGCTTTCGGCCAGCTGCAGCTCGACGTCGACCGCAATGGGAATCGAGAGCGGGCCGAGGCAAGATTGGCAGACCAGCTGCATCCTCCCGGTCACCGAGATCCGCAGGGACAGTTCGCCGTGGTCCGCCGTGCCGCCGCGAATCCGATAATCCAGTCCCGGGGTCGAGCACTGCATCTGGGCAAGGCGCGGCAGGCGTTCCATGCCCAACGAACCCCGCTTCTCCTGCGCGCCGCGGGCAAACTGGAGGCCGTCAATCACCCCCGGTTGCGACATAAGGCGCGCATGATATTATGATTGCCCGTCACTGTCAAAAGAAATTCCAAGTTGTTCAGAGCGTTACTGCACTTTTTCGCCCTGATAGCGATCGCCGCACCGGTGCTTGGCCAAGTGTACAAATGGGTGGACGAAAAGGGCGTGACGCACTATGGCGAGCGGCCGCCGCAGGGCAGCAAGGCGAGCGAAGTTCCGAACAGGCTTGCTTCGCCCGATCCAGGTGCGTCCAACCGAAGCGAGGATTGGCAGCAGAAGGACCGCGAGTTCCGCCAGCGCAAGATCGAGTCCGAGACTGTGGAAACACAACAACAGCAGGAAATCGCAAGACGCCGGGAACAGTGCAACCAGCAGCGTGACCTGCTCGCCCGGCTGAAGCAAAACCAGCGCATCTACACGCTCGGTGAAAAGGGCGATCGGGTTTACATGAATGACGACGACCGCGACGCCGCCATTGCCCGGCAGGAAAAACTGGTGTCGGAGCGTTGCCGGGGCTAGCCCGCCCTGCCCCGATTTTCGGCTCCCGCATGCGGCTTGTCCTTGCCTCGACCTCGCGCTATAGGCGCGCCCTCCTTGAGCGGCTGGGAATGCCGTTCTCGGTCGCGGATCCCCTGGTTTGCGAAGATCGACTCCCCGGCGAGACACCGGAAAACATGGCGCGCCGCATCGCTGATGCCAAAGCTCTTGCCGTAGCGGGTGGATTTCCGCGTGCGCTGATCATCGGCTGCGATCAGGTTGCGATCGGCCATGGCGAAATTCTCGGCAAGCCCGGCAGCCACGAAAACGCCGCGCGCCAGCTTCGCACCCTGTCGGGCCGCGAAGCGGTGTTTCACACGGCCGTGTGCGTGCACAACACGGTGACACGCTCGAGCTCCAGCCGCGTGGTGCCCTGCCGGGTATTGTTTCGCCGACTGGACGATGCGCAGATCGAGCGCTACCTCGCGCGCGAGCAGCCTTACGACTGCGCCGGGAGCGCCAAGTCCGAGGGCCTCGGCATCGCGCTCATAGCCAGAATAGAGGGCAGCGATCCGACCGCGCTCGTCGGCCTGCCGCTGATCGCGCTCGTTGATCTGCTGCAAGAGCAGGCATTCGATGTCCTCTGAGGCAAGAGGCTCGCTGTATCTCCTGCCCAACACCCTCGGTGACAGCGTCCCCGAAGCGGTCATTCCCGCCGCGGTCCTGGACCGCGCGCGGTCGCTGCACTACCTGATTGCCGAAAACCCCAAGGCGGCCCGGTCGTTCCTGAAAAGCATAGGCGCAACGCAACCGCTGCAGCGCATCCGCATCGAGCGGCTCGATCACAATACGAGGGACGCAGAGCTCGCCGGGCTGCTCGAGCCCGTGCTCGCGGGAATGAGCGCGGGCCTGCTCTCGGAAGCCGGACTGCCCGCGATCGCCGATCCAGGCGCGGGCCTGGTCCGCCTCGCCCACGAGCGCGGCGTGCGCGTCGTGCCTTTGAGCGGACCTTCCTCGATCATGCTCGCGCTCGCCGCCTCGGGCCTCGACGGACAGCGCTTCGTATTTCACGGTTACCTGCCCGTCGCGCAGGCCGGGCTGGCCAGCGCGTTGAAAGAGCTCGAGCGCCAATCCCGGCGGCACAGGCAAACGCAGATTTTCATCGAGACGCCGTATCGCAACGATCGCACGCTGGCCACGGCGCTGGGCGCGCTGGAATCCGCAACGCTGCTCTGTATTGCGGCGGATCTGACGCTGGAACCGGAAACGGTCCGCACGCAACCCGTTTCCGTGTGGCGCCGCAAACCGCCACAGCTCAAGGGAAGGCCGGCGGTATTTCTGCTGCTTGCCGAATAGGCCGGTTTCGCCGGCGGGCCGTGCCCTCAGCGGACGTTGAATTGCGTCTGCGTCACGACCGTGGCAAGCACGCCGCCCATGGCCGCCCCGAAGCGCTTGGCGAAGCGCTCGGCGATGTTCTCCTTCTCAGTGTAGTCGACGATGTCCGCGGCCTTGATGACCTCGCGCGCGACAAAGTCGAGGCTCCCAAATCCGTCGGATAGCCCGAGCTCGACGCTCTTCGCGCCGGTCCACAGCAGCCCGGAGAACAGTTCTGGGCTCTCCTTCAGGCGCTTGCCACGCCCCTTCCTGACAACGTCGATGAACTGCCGGTGGATCTCGTCGAGCATCGACTGCGCATGCTGCCTCTGCTTTGCGTCGGGCGGCGAGAACGGGTCGAGGAACGCCTTGTTCTCCCCGGAGGTAAGCACGCGCCGCTCCACGCCCAGCTTTTCCATCGTGCCGGTAAAACCCCAGCCGTCCATGATTACGCCGATCGAGCCGATGATGCTCGCCTTGTCCACGTAGATCTTGTCCGCGGCGGCGGCGATATAGTAGCCGCCCGAGGCGCATATGTCCTCGACCACCGCGTACATGGGAATGTTCGGATTGTTGCCTCGCAGGCGGCGGATTTCGTCGTAGATGATTCCCGCCTGCACGGGACTTCCGCCCGGCGAGTTGATGCGCACCACCACGCCCTGGGTGTTCTTGTTCTTGAAGGCATTTTGCAAGGCCGTAGTCACACGGTCGGCGCTGGCGTTGCCTTTCGGATCGATCACGCCCACCACCTCCACCAGTGCCGTGTGCTTGCCCGATTTCAGGTGGTCTTCACCGCGCCAGTCGAGCACGAGCAGCAGGATAAAAGTGAGATAGGCAAAGCCGAACAGCTTGAAAAAGATGCCCCAACGGCGCGCGCGGCGCTGCTCCTTGAGCGTGGCCGTGGCCAGCTTCTCGATCACGTCCCGTTCCCAGTTACTTTCGGCCATGCGCATTGTCCTTCACGATAACGCGGCCGTCCCGCTCCTCGACGGCGACAGGATCAAGGCCGTCTTTGAAGCAGGGGCCGCGGAGGCACTTGCCCGTCTTGGGTTGGTATACCGCCCCGTGCGTCGAGCATATCAAAAGCAGGCCCGGAATATCGAAAAACTTTCCCGGGCTCCAGTCGAGCTCCATGGGCATGTGGGCGCAACGGTTAATGTAGGCGTACACCCGCCCGTCATAACGCACCGCGAAGGCCGGCTCGAGCTTGCCATCCACCTTCACTTCGAAGCGCACCCCGTCGCCGGAATCGACCAGCTCGCCGCTTGAACAGATCACGCGTTCCGTGTAAGCCATTGTGTCAGCTCTTGGATATTGTCAAGCATTTCGTCCTCTGTGCGCTCTGTGATGCAAGGTTTTCTTCGATTTCCAATCGCCGGATAAACAGGTCAAGCTCGGGCGGTAGCGGCGAGCGGAGCTTGATCGGTTTGCCCAAAAGCGGATGCTCGAGCTCCAGCTCGAACGCGTGCAGGAACATGCGCTTCAGGCCCTGCTTCGCCAGTGCGCGGTTGAGATCGAAATCGCCGTACTTGTCGTCGCCGGCGACGGGAAAACCGAGATGAGCAAGATGCACCCTGATTTGATGAGTGCGTCCGGTGAGCAGTTCCGCCGACAGCAGCGTGCAATCGCGGAAGGCCCGCTCGCGCCGGAACACGGTCTGCGATTCGCGGCCCTCGCGATCCACGCTCACCCGCCGCTCCCCGGATCTTGTCAGGTATTTCTTGAGCGGCAAGTCCACGCGGCGCTTGTCGTCCCGCCAACGGCCCTTGACCAGCGCCAGATAGCGTTTGCGCACCTTGCCCTCGCGCAACGCCGCATGCAACGCGGTCAGCGCCGAACGTTTCTTGGCGAGCATCAGCAATCCGGAAGTCTCGCGGTCCAGGCGATGCGCAAGCTCGAGGAATTTCGATTGCGGCCGCGCCGCGCGCAGACCCTCGATCACGCCATGGCTCACGCCGCTGCCGCCGTGCACGGCGGTCCCGGAGGGCTTGTCCACCACCAGCAATGCCTCATCCTCAAAAACCACCGGCAGCTCGACGGGCCGCGGCGCGGGCTTGCGCGAGCGATCAGGCAGGCGCATCGGTGGAACGCGCACCCGGTCGCCAAGCCGCAGCCGGTAGGTGGCCTCCACGCGCCGGCTGTTGACCCTGACCTCGCCGCTGCGCAGGATGCGGTAGATATGGCTGCGCGGGACCCCCTTGCAAATTCGCAGCAGGAAGTTGTCGACGCGCTGGCCCTCGCTCGCGGCGTCGATCTCAACTGTGGAGACGTTGCTTAAATCCTTCATTTTGTTTATGATCCGTCCGCTGCTTCCGTTGCGGGACGGCGGCCTGTAAGTGAAGCGGGGCATTCCTGCCCCGATGTCAGGTCCGCTAACCTGTCCCCGGTTCCGCCGCTGCAAAAGGCACAGTCCAGATCCGCGAGCGCATGAACCCGAAGCCGGCAAAGGCGGTTGGTTATCCAACCAGTGATAGTAATTGAACAGCGCGCCAACAGCATATCGGCAGATTTTTCAGTCCCTGCACCGCAGCGACCCAACCCGATCCGACAAGCCAACATACCGCGTTCTCATGATCAAAAGATCGATGATGCGAAGCTAGCCTAATAAACCAGGCTCCTGGTTTGTCCTGCCCGCGCGCGCGGGAGAACAAAACATGAAGCGCATGCTTTTTAATGCGACACAGGCCGAAGAACTCCGTGTCGCGATTGTCGAAGGTCAGAAGCTGATAGACCTCGACATTGAATCGGCCGCCAAGGAACAGAGAAAAAGCAACATCTACAAGGGTGTCATCACCCGGGTCGAGCCGAGCCTCGAAGCCGCGTTTATGGACTACGGCACCGAGCGCCACGGTTTTCTCCCCTTCAAGGAAGTCGCGCGCCAGTATTTCAAGCCCGGCGTCGACGTCGGCCGCGCCCGCATCCAGGACGCGATCCATGAAGGCCAGGAGCTGATCGTCCAGGTCGAGAAAGACGAGCGCGGCAACAAGGGCGCCGCCCTCACGACCTTCATCAGCCTCGCCGGCCGCTACCTCGTGCTGATGCCGAACAACCCGCGCGGCGGCGGCGTGTCGCGCCGCGTCGAGGGCGAGGACCGCGACGAGCTGCGCGAAATCATGGACAGGCTCGACCTGCCTGCCGGCATGAGCATCATCGGGCGCACCGCCGGTATCAGCCGCTCCTATGAGGAGCTGCAATGGGACTTGAGCTACCTGCTCAAGCTCTGGGGCAAGATCGTCGAGGCGACCGAGCCGGTGCGCGATTCGGACGGGAAGCTGCTCAACCCGGCGCCGTTCCTGATCTACCAGGAAGGCAGCCTCGTCATCCGCGCCATCCGCGACTACTTCCAGCCCGACATCGGCGAGATCCTGATCGACACCGATCCGATCTACGAGCAGACGGTGGCGTTCATGAGCAACGTCATGCCCGACAACGTCAGCCGGGTAAAGCGCTACCACGACGATGTGCCGTTGTTCTCGCGCTTCCAGATCGAGCACCAGATCGAGACCGCCTACTCGCGCCAGGTGTCGCTGCCCTCCGGCGGCGCGGTCGTGATCGACCACACCGA
>JBGPYQ010000082.1:0-13633 GCA_041493345.1 Gammaproteobacteria bacterium
GCGTGCCTGATTTTGCCTTCGCTCGCATGGGCGGCGGGCATGGGCAAGCTCACGGTGCTTTCCGCGCTGGGACAACCGCTCAAGGCGGAAATTGAGGTGATTGCATTGCAGGCGGGTGAAGGCGACCGCCTGTCCGTGAAGCTGGCATCGATCGAAGCGTACCGCCAGGCCAATATCGAACTGAACCCCACGCTGTTTTCGGTCGATTTTGGCGTCGAGCGTCGCGCCGGCGGTCAATACGTCGTAATGCTGACTTCGGCGAAACCGGTCAACGAGCCGTTCATCGACATGCTGGTCGAATTGAGTTGGTCGAACGGGCGGCTGGTGCGCGAATTCACCTTCCTGCTTGATCCTCCGGAATACGTGGCTCCAACCCGGGTCGCGCGAGGCAAGGCAGCTCCGGCACAGGCAGAGCGAGCCGAGCCAGCCCCGGCCGCAGCGGCGCCGGCCGTGCCGGTCCCGGCGGCGCCGGTCGAGGAAGCGGCTGCTCCGGCCGCGCCGGCACAGGAATCGCTTGCGCAGCCGGTACCGGCCGAAGCCGTGCCCGCCCAGCCCGTCGAACCGCCGCTGGCGCAGCCGCTGTCTGCGGAAGCGACGAAACCGGAGGAAACTCCTGTCCCGGTGGTCCTCGTGTCCGAGCCGCCCCTCGCGTCCGCTCGAGAGTCCGCCGACACCTATGAAGTGCAGCGCGGCGACACGCTCTCGAAAATCGCGCTCCAAAATCGCATGGACGGCGTGAGCCTGCAGCAGATGTTGATCGCGCTGCTCCACGAGAACCAGGATGCATTTATCGGCGACAACGTGAACCGTCTGCGTGCCGGAAAGATTCTCAGCATTCCGGACAGGGAAGCGGCGTCGTCCGTGGACGTCGGCGATGCGCGCCGCAGCATCACCGCGCAGAACACGCAATATGCGGAGTACCGCAGCCGCATCGGTGCTGCTGTGGCGGCTACGCCCGCGCGCGCGGAGGGCGGGCGCCAGGCATCGGGCCAGATCGGCGCGCCTAAAGAAGAGACACCCGCGCCGCCCAGGGAAGCGGCGAAAGATCAGTTGCGCCTTTCCCGCGCCGATGACGCGGCGCGCGGCGCAAAGGGTGCCGGCGCGGCGGCGGCCGACGATCTCGCGGCGAAGGACAAAGCGCTCAAGGAGGCCAACGAGCGTATTGCCCTGCTGGAGAAGAATATCCAGGATATGCAAAAGCTGGCGCAAATCAGGAGCACAACGGGCGCACAGCTGCAGCAGCAGGCCCAAGCGGCGAAGTCCGCGCAACCCGATTCTGCGGCGAAGTCCGCGCAAGCTGATGCGGCAGTGAAGGCGGCTCCGTCCGCGAAAGCCGCCGAGCCTGCGGCGAAGGCCGCCCCTGTGGCCAAATCGGAAGCGCCGAAAGCGGCTGAATCCGCAAAAGCCGACGCCGGAAAGGCGGCAGCCGAGCCGGGCAAGGCTCCCGAGGCTCCCAAGTCTGCGGAAGCCGCGAAGGCTCCGGCGGCGGCCAAGGCCCCGGAGGAGGCGAAAGCGCCCGAGCCGGCAAGGACCACCCCTGAGCCCGCCATCGCCGGCGCGCCAAAGGCCGCACCCAAGGCGGCGTCCAAGGCAGCTCCGGTCCCACCGCCAGCGGAGCCAAGCTTGTTAGACGATCTGCTCGAGGATCGAATGGCGCTTGGCGGTGCCGGCGGTGTGCTGATCCTTCTCGCCGGCTACGCCGCATATGCATGGCGTAGGAAGCGCGATTCGAATTTCGGCAACAGCATCTCGGGATCATTGCCCTCCGACACCGTTTCGGGGCTGGGGTCCGACGGGGGTCGCAGCATCGACACCGGATCGAGCTCGTTCCAGAGCGATTTCAGCCAGAGCGGGATCGGCAAGGCCGACGCCGAGGAGATCGATCCGATCGCGGAAGCCGACGTGTACGTAGCTTATGGGCGTGACGCGCAGGCCGAGGAAATCCTGAAAGAGGCGCTGGCGAAGGACTCGAGCCGCCACGTGATCCGCCTGAAGCTCCTGGAGATCTACGCCAACCGCAAGGACGCGCGAATATTCGAAGCAGCGGCGAATGAGCTTCGCGCCAAGACGGGCGGCCAGGGGCCGGAGTGGGAGAAAGCGGTGAGCCTGGGTCTGTCGATTGATCCGACGAACCCGCTCTATGGCGGCAAGGCGGAAGAAACGCCGCACGCATTCGACAGATTGCAAAGGCTGGCGCCCGTGGCTCCCGCCGCGCTGAACATGGAGCCCCCCCCAGCCCCGGCGCCTGCAGAGGGACCGCTTGTCGTCGATTTTGACCTCGGCGCGGGGCCGGTACTCGCGGATTCGCAACCGGACATCAGGCTTGATGCCACCGCGCGGCCGCAAGCGGATCCCGCACCCGGCTGGATTGATTTCGACCTTGGGCTGGGCGGGGATAAGCAGGCGGCCGTAGCGCCTGCGACCGAACTCA
The DNA here is from genome assembly GCA_041493345.1 of Gammaproteobacteria bacterium. Classification (GTDB taxonomy): domain Bacteria; phylum Pseudomonadota; class Gammaproteobacteria; order Burkholderiales; family SG8-39; genus VBDM01. The sequence goes on from JBGPYQ010000082.1 coordinate 2,432, forward strand.
AGCTGAACACCGACTTCAATCTTCCGGACTCCGGGACCATCGATTTTGATCTGGGCTTGCCCTCGGGCGGCGATGCCGGGGCCGACGCGTCCAAGGCGCCGGACCTGATGTCCACGATCAGCCTCGACCTGGGCATGCCGGGCGGCGGCAATGGCTCGGGCGGCGCGCCTGACGCGCGCTGGCAGGAAGTCGCCACCAAGCTGGATCTCGCCAAGGCGTACGAAGAGATGGGCGACAAGGACGGGGCCCGCGAGTTGCTGAAGGAAGTGCTGAAGGAAGGCGACGCGGCGCAACAGCAAAAAGCGCAGACCATATTGCAGGCGCTCGGCTGATCTTCACCGGATGTACCTCGAACGATCGGCGCTGCGTGCGCCGATTTTATTTTTTGGATGCTGAATTGAGAATTGCGATTGGCGTGGCCTATTGCGGCGCCGGGATGGAAGGCTGGCAATCGCAGCCGTCCGGGAATACCGTGCAGGACCATCTCGAGCGCGCGCTCTCCGAAGTCGCGGTCGGGCCCGTCGACGTGACCGGGGCCGGCCGCACCGACACGGGCGTGCATGCCAGCGCCCAAGTGGCGCATTTCGATACTTCGGCTGAACGCCCCGAGTCCGCATGGGTGCGCGGTGTGAATTCGCTGCTGCCGGAAACCATTGCCGTGCAGTGGGCAAAGCCGGTGACCGGCGACTTTCATGCGCGCTTTTCCGCGCTTTCGCGAAGTTACCGCTATGTCCTGTACAACCAATCCGTGCGGCCGGCGCTGCTTACCGGCCTCGCCGGTTGGTTTCATCTTCCGCTCGAATTGGGCAGGATGAACGAGGCGGCGCAATGCCTGCTCGGCGAGCGGGATTTTTCCAGTTTTCGCTCCGCGGAATGCCAGGCCAGGAGCCCGGTGCGGCTCATGGAGCGGGCCCGGGTGCGGGCGAGCGGGCCGTATTTCCTGTTCGACTTCACGGCCAACGCATTCCTGCACCACATGGTGCGCAATATCGTCGGCTGTCTGGTACATGTAGGCAAGGGCAAGGAGCGGCCGGAATGGCTCGCGGAGCTGATTGCCGCGCGCGATCGGCGGCTTGCCGCACCGACCTTTGCCGCCGATGGCCTCTATCTTTCCGAGGTGCGCTATGACGCGCGCTGGAACCTGCCCGGATTTCCCCGCATGACGCCGTTCGGCGCGGAGACCGGGCAATGAGGACGCGGGTCAAGATTTGCGGCATCACCCGTCCCGAGGACGCGCTGGCCGCCGCCAGGCAGGGCGCCGACGCGATCGGGCTGGTGTTCTACCGGCCCAGCCCGCGCTATGTGAGCTTGGAGCAGGCGCGCGATATTGCCGCGCAGACGCCCCCTTTCGTTGCCACCGTCGGGGTGTTCGTGAATTCCTCGAGCGAAGAAGTCGAGCAGGTGATCAGCAAGTGCGGCGTAACGCTCCTGCAGTTCCACGGCGACGAGTCGCCCGAGTTCTGCTCGAGCTTTTCCCGGCCCTACCTCAAGGCGGTACGCATTCGGCCGGGGCTGGATTTGCTAAAATACCTTTCGCCTTATACGAGCGCCCGGGCGTGGATGCTCGACGCGTTCCACGATGATCTCTGGGGAGGAACCGGCGGTTCTTTCGACTGGAGCCTGGTGCCGGAACGCATGGCGAGGCCGATAATCCTGTCCGGGGGTCTGACGGCCGATAATGTGGCCAGCGCCGTACGGTGCGTCCGGCCTTACGCTGTCGACGTCTCGAGCGGAGTCGAGGTTTCAAAGGGAATCAAGGACGCCGCCCGGATCGCGGCTTTCATCGGAGCGGTAAAGCATGAAGATGGTTGAGCTTCCGGATGAGCGGGGGCACTTCGGCCGGTACGGCGGGGTGTTCGTCGCCGAGACGCTGGTGCACGCGCTCGACGAGTTGCGCGCGGCTTACGAACGCTGCCGCAAGGACCCTGAATTCGTCGCCGAGTTCGAGTACGAACTCAAGCACTACGTCGGCCGGCCGAGTCCGGTCTATCACGCCAAGCGCTGGTCCGCGCTTCTTGGCGGGGCGCAAATTTATCTCAAGCGCGAAGACCTCAACCATACCGGCGCGCACAAGATCAACAACACCATCGGCCAGGCGCTGGTGGCGCAGCGCATGGGCAAGCGGCGGGTGATCGCCGAGACCGGCGCCGGCATGCACGGCGTGGCGGCCGCGACAGTGGCGGCGCGCTACGGCATGGAGTGCGTGGTGTACATGGGCTCGGAGGACGTGAAGCGCCAAGTGCAAAATGTCTACCGCATGAAGCTGCTCGGTGCAGCCGTCGTGCCGGTCGAGTCGGGATCGAAAACGCTGAAAGACGCGCTGAACGAGGCGATGCGCGACTGGGTCACCAACGTGGCCAACACGTTCTATATTATCGGGACCGTCGCCGGCCCGCATCCGTATCCCATGATGGTGCGGAACTTTCAGTCCGTCATCGGCAAGGAGTGCCTCGAGCAGATGCCCGAGCTCTGCGGCCGTCAGCCCGACGCGGTGATCGCCTGCGTCGGCGGGGGCTCGAACGCAATGGGCATTTTCTATCCCTACCTTTCGCACGGGGCGGTAAAGCTGATCGGCGTGGAGGCGGGCGGTTTCGGCATCGCCAGCGGAAAACACGCCGCGTCGCTGTGTGCAGGCAAGCCCGGTGTTCTGCACGGCAACCGGACATATCTTCTGCAGGACGAGCACGGGCAGATCCTCGATACGCATTCGATCGCGGCGGGTCTCGATTATCCCGGAGTGGGTCCCGAGCACGCCTGGCTGAAGGATTCCGGCCGGGCCGAGTACGTCACGATCGACGACGCGGAAGCGCTGGCCGCGTTCCATGACCTGTGCCACTACGAAGGCATCATTCCGGCGCTTGAATCGGCGCATGCTCTCGCGTACGCATCGAAAATCGCACCGACCCTGCCCAGGGACAAGATCCTGCTCGTCAATCTTTCCGGACGCGGCGACAAGGACATGCACACTGTGGCGGAGAAATCGGGAATCCAGTTTTGACCGACACCCAAGCAACGTTGCTCAACCAGGATTTTTTCGAGGGTATAGTCTGCGTGGATGACGCGAGCGTGGATCTTGTCGTCGCGGATCCGCCGTACGGCCTTGGCAAGGACTACGGCAACGATTCCGACCGCCTGAGCGGCGAGGCCTATCTTTCGTTCTGCCGCCGCTGGATCGACGCCGTGTTGCCCAAGCTCAAGCCAAACGGGAGCCTGTACGTATTTCTTACCTGGCAATATAGTCCCGAAGTATTCAGCTACCTGAAAACACGGCTGCTCATGGTGAACGAAATCATCTGGGACCGGAAGGTTCCGAGCATGGGCGGGAGCACCCGCAAATATTCCTCGGTACACGACACCATCGGGCTGTTCGCGAAATCGAAGGACTATTACTTCGACCTCGACAGCGTGCGCATCCCGTATGACGCCGAGACCAAAAAGGCGCGCACGCGCTCGATCTTCGTCGGCAAGAAATGGCTTGAAATCGGCCACAACCCCAAAGACGTGTGGCGCGTGACCCGGCTGCATCGCCAGGACCCGGAGCGAGAGGACCACCCGACGCAGAAGCCGCTCGAAATCATCGAGCGCATGGTGCTCGCAAGCGCCCCTCCCGGAGGACTGGTGCTCGATCCTTTCATGGGCAGCGGCACGACCGCGGTGGCCGCGCACAGGCATGGCCGCCGTTTCTTCGGTTTCGAGCTCAATCCGGATTACTTTGCCATGGCGAAACGGCGAATCGCGCGATTCGGGGAAGCAGGCGGACGGGGCGCTGGGGCCGTGCGCGCACCTGCCGCCGCGGGGTAGGCGGGAGATGTCCAGGATCCAGGCAAGCTTCGAGCGGCTGGCACGGGAGCACAGGAAGGCCCTCATCCCTTACATCACCGCGGGGGACCCCGGGCCGGAGTTCACCGTGCCGCTCATGCGCGCGCTGGCGGGGGCGGGCGCCGACGTGATCGAGCTCGGCGTGCCGTTCTCCGATCCTATGGCCGACGGCCCCGTGATCCAGCGTTCGGGCGAGCGCGCGTTGAAAAATAATGTCGGTCTGGAACGTGTACTTGAGTTTGTCGGGAACTTTCGCAAGGGCGACGCGACGACGCCGGTGGTACTGATGGGCTACGCCAACCCGATTGAGGCAATGGGCGTAGAGCCCTTCGCCGACGCTGCGCAGGCCGCCGGGGTGGACGGGGTGCTGGTGGTCGACTACCCGCCAGAGGAAAGCGCCGAGCTCGCCGCTTTGCTGCGCAAGAGGGAGATGGACATGATTTTCCTGATCGCGCCCACTTCGACCGAGGCGCGAATCGAGCAGGTGGTGAGGCTTGCAAGCGGCTACATCTATTACGTGTCGCTGCGCGGTGTCACCGGGGCGAAACACCTCGATCTGGACGATGTCGCCGCAAAGCTGCCTGAAATTCGCGCCAAGACCAGGCTGCCGATCGGAGTGGGTTTTGGCATTCGCGACGGCGCCACCGCGCGCGCCGTGGCGCGAATCGCGGATGCCGTGGTGATCGGCAGCCGCATCATCCAGGAGATCGAACAGGCAACGCCCGAGACCTGCGTCGAGAAAGGCGCCGCCCTGCTCAAGGAATTTCGCATGGCAATCGACGCATGAGCTGGCTGCAGAAGCTTCTTCCGCCGAAGATCAACCGCACCGGCACGGGGGCGAAAAAAACCGTTCCAGAAGGGCTGTGGAGCAAATGCCCGTCTTGCAGCGCGGTGTTGTACGCGACCGATCTGGAGAAAAACGCCGGCGTTTGCCCGAAATGCGGGTTTCACAATCGCATTTCCGCCCGCGCGCGGCTCGACCAGTTGCTCGATCCGGAAGGGCGCTTCGAGATTGGCGCCGAGGTGTTGCCGGTGGACAGCCTGAAATTCAGGGACAGCAAGCGCTATCCCGACCGGCTGGAGGAAGCGGAAAAAGCGACCGGAGAAACCGAAGCGCTGGTGGTCATGCAGGGAGCCATCAAGAACATTCCGGCTGTGATGGCCGTGTTCGAATTCGAGTTCATGGGCGGCTCGATGGGTTCCGCGGTGGGTGAACGCTTCGTGCGCGGAGTGCACGCTTGCCTGGACCAGAACCTGCCTTTGGTCTGCGTCACCGCGACCGGCGGCGCGCGCATGCAGGAGGGCCTTTTTTCGCTGATGCAAATGGCCAAGACGACCGCCGCGTTGACACTGCTCTCGGGGCGCAGGCTGGCCTTCATCTCCGTGCTCACCGATCCGACCATGGGCGGGGTATCGGCGAGTTTCGCCATGCTCGGCGACATCGTCATCGCCGAGCCGCGCGCGCTCATCGGATTCGCCGGGCCGCGCGTCATCGAGCAGACCGTGCGCGAAAAGCTCCCGGAAGGCTTCCAGCGCGCCGAGTTCCTGCTGGAGAAGGGCGCGATCGACATGATCGTCGACCGGCGCCAGTTGCGCGACAAGCTTGCCGGCCTGCTTTCGCTGCTGCAGCGGTAGCCGTCCCCCGGGGGCTAGCTCGCTGCCAGAAGCAAAAAACTTTCGCCGCGGAGAACACGGAGAAAAAGAGTTTTTCGATTCTCCTCCGTGATTTCCGTGGTTCAGGACCTTATGTCCGCCAAAAGTCTCGCCGAATGGCTCGTGCACATCGAGCGCATCCATCCGAAGACCATCCAGCTCGGGCTGGAGCGCGTAGCGAAAGTGCGCGACCTCCTCGGCCTGTCGAGCCAGGCCGCGCTCTTCACCGTGGCCGGCACCAACGGCAAGGGCTCGACCTGCGCCATGCTCGAGGCCATTCTGCTCGCGGCCGGCTACCGCGTCGGTCTGTACACCTCGCCTCACCTGATCCGCTACAACGAGCGAGTAAGGCTGAATGGCGCGCCGGTCGGTGACGATCGCCTGTGTGCCGCGTTCGCGGAAATCGAATCGGCCCGCGGAGACACCGCGCTTACGTACTTTGAGTTCGGCACGCTGGCCGCGTGGCAGATTTTTACAACCGAGCCGCTGGACGCGGTCATCCTGGAAGTGGGCCTGGGCGGGCGGCTGGATGCGGTCAACGTCTTCGATTGCGATTGTGCCGTCCTGACCGGAGTCGCCCTGGATCACATGGATTATCTGGGGGAAACGCGCGAGAGCATCGGAGCGGAGAAAGCCGGAATATTCCGCACGCAGAGGACCGCGATCGTTGCGGATCCGGACCCGCCGCAAAGCGTGCTCATCCACGGCGACTCGATCGGCGCCGATCTGCAGCTGATCGGCCGCGATTTCGGCTATAGGGTTGAGCCGGGGCAATGGATGTTCTGGGGACGCGGTGGACGCCGTCCGGGATTGGCGCACCCGGCGCTGCGCGGACGGCATCAGCTCGCGAATGCGAGTGCCGCGATTGCCGCGCTGGACGCTGTGCGCGAACGCCTGCCCGTGGGGTCGCAGGACATCCGTGGCGGGCTGGCGAAGGTGGCACTGCCGGGAAGGTTCCAGGTGCTGCCCGGGCGGCCGGCGGTGGTGCTGGATGTCGCGCACAATCCGAATGCGGCCGTCGCCCTGGCCGACAACCTTTCGGACATGGGGTACTACCCGGACACCCATGCCGTTTTCGGCATGCTGCGGGACAAAGACATCGCCGGGGTGTGCCGCGCGATGAAGGGGCGGTTTGCTTCGTGGTTTGCCGCCGGCCTGCCGGTCCCGCGGGGCGCCGACGCCGGGATGCTGGCCGGGGCCATTGCCCGCGCGCAATCCGGAGGAGAGATACAGTGCTTTAGCAATCCGCGCGACGCTTACGCCGCGGCGAGGAGCCGGGCGACTGAAAATGATAGAATTGTCGTGTTCGGATCGTTCCACACCGTGGCCGATGTCATGACGGCCCTCGAGGCCGACCGGGGCGAGAACCGCGGTGCGCGGCGCGGGATTTGAGGAACTGGGATCGAGGCTTTTCAGAAACACTGCTTGGACCGGCCGGCATCGAAATTTCAGGCGTGCAATGCATTCGTGTGTCGAATCCGGCAGCGGCGTGACGCAACCCGCACTTTCTCAGGAATTGCCTGATTGGTAGACAGCCAGGACGTCACATTTCTCAAACGCCGCGCGCGCCGGCGCCTGGTGGGCGCGATCGCGCTCGTGTTGTTGTTCGTCATTGTTCTTCCCGTCATCCTGGACCAGGAGCCAAAGCCCGTCACACAGACCCTCACGGTGCAGATTCCGAGTCAGGATGCGGGCCGCTTCAACACACGGGTTCTTCCTCCTCCTGCGTCCCCCCCGGCAGCGCCGCAGCGGGGAGAGCCCCCGCAGCCGGCGAAGACGGCGCCCGAGAAGCGATCGGAATCCGCGAAACCCGATCCCAAGCGCGCCAAAGCAGTGGCGCGATCCGAATCGCGGGCCGCAGGGGTGAAGAATGGCGCCAAGGCGGGAAGCAGGGAAGTCGCGAAAGCCGGCGATGCCGGGAGCAGGCGTGCCGATTCCCTGCCGAATGGCGATGCCTATATTGTTCCGCTAGGCGCCTTTGCCAATTCCGAAAACGTCAAGAGCGTCCAGGAGAAGGCGGCTTCGGCCGGCATAAAGAGTTACACCGAGAAGATCAAGGGCGCGCAGGGCGAGCAAACCCGGGTGCGCGCCGGCCCGTTCCAGAGCAAGGAATCCGCGGAAGGTGCGCGGGAGAAACTCAAGTCGCTGGGTCTCGCCACCGGCGAGGTCGCGCAACGCTGAAAGTGGATAAACCCCTATGACCTGGTTCGACTATGGCGTACTCATGGTGCTGGTGCTGTCGGTGATGTTGAGCCTTTTTCACGGATTGATTCGCGAAGTTGTTTCGCTCATCGGCTGGGTCGCGGCATTCGTGCTCGCCACATTATTCGGCGGTCTTGTCGCAAAGCAATTGCCGGTGAGCCTGGGTCCCATGCTGGGCGCGCTGCTCGGATTCCTGCTGCTGTTTGTGGGCGTGCTTGTGATTACCGCGTTAGTCCGGTACGCGCTTTCGGTGACTGTGCGCGCAGCGGGATTCAGCACCGCCGACCGGGCGCTCGGGATCGTTTTCGGGCTGGTGAGGGGAATCGTTATCGTGCTCGTGCTCGTGATGGTCGGGGGGTTGACGCCCCTTCCGCAGGAGCCCTTCTGGAAAAACGCGGTGATGTCGGGGCCGCTGGAGACCCTGGTGCTGGCCTTGCGCCCTTTCCTGCCGGAAGGCCTGTCGCAGCAGGTGAAGTACCGCTAAGAATGGGTTCGGTCCCTTGCGCATCGTGATCCCGAAAAGTCAGGCCCTGTCATTTACCGGGATGAGTTGAAATGTGCGGCATTCTTGGAGTGGTGGCAAAGACGCCGGTCAATCAGCTGCTCTACGACGGGCTGCTGCTGTTGCAGCACCGCGGCCAGGACGCCGCGGGCATTGTCACCGTGGAGCACAAGGCGTTCCACATGCACAAGGGTCCGGGCATGGTGCGCGATGTTTTCCGCACGAGGAATATGCGTTTGCTCCCGGGCGGGACAGGCATCGCGCATTGCCGATACCCCACCGCGGGCTCGGCGTTCAGCGCCGGAGAGGCGCAGCCTTTCTATGTCAATTCTCCGTTTGGCATCGTGCTGGGCCACAACGGCAACCTGACGAATTCGGAGACACTGAAGCAGGAGATGTTTCGGCAGGACCTGCGCCACATCAACACGAATTCCGATTCTGAAGTGCTGCTCAACGTGCTGGCGCACGAGCTGGAGCTCGCCGCGAAAGGCCAGAAGCTCGACCCCGAAACCATCTTTACCGCCGTTGCCAACGTGCATCGGCGCTGCCGCGGCGCCTACGCCGTGGTGGCCTTGATCGCCGGTTATGGATTGCTCGCTTTCCGCGATCCGTTCGGCATCCGGCCGCTGGTGTTCGGCCGCAACAACACCGCCGAGGGACCCGAGTATCTCGTCGCCTCCGAAAGCGTCGCGCTCACTGCGTTCGGCTTCGAGCTGGTGCGCGACGTTGCCCCGGGGGAGGCAATTTTCATAGAAGAAGGCGGAATCTTTCACAACCGGCAGTGCGCCGCGAAGCCGGTGCTTGCGCCCTGCATCTTCGAATACGTCTATCTCGCCCGGCCCGACTCGGTGATGGACGGCGTGTCAGTGTACGAAAGCCGCCTTTACATGGGACGGAAGCTTGCGGAGAAGATCAAGCGGACTGCGCCACACCTCGACGTGGACGTGGTGATTCCGGTCCCCGACACGAGCCGTCCCAGCGCGCTGGAACTCGCCAACGGCCTGGGCGTGACTTATCGCGAGGGTTTCATCCGCAACCGCTACATCGGACGCACCTTCATCATGCCGGGCCAGACCATCCGCAAGAAGTCGGTGCGCCAGAAGCTGAGCGTCGTGTCCCTGGAGTTCAAGGGAAAGAACGTGCTGATCGTCGACGATTCCATCGTGCGCGGAACGACCAGCCGCGAGATCGTGCAGATGGCGCGCGAGGCGGGCGCGAGCAAGGTGTTCTTTGCATCCGCGGCGCCGCCGGTGCGGTTTGCCAACGTGTATGGAATCGACATGCCGACTCGCTCGGAGCTGATCGCCACGGGGCGCAACGAAGAGCAGATCGCGCGCGAGATTGGTGCAGACGTGGTGATCTACCAGGATCTCGAAGCGCTCAAGGCCTCGGTACGGGCCGTCAATCCCGGGCTCACCCAATTCGAGACGTCTTGCTTCGACGGGGTATATGTCACCGGGGACGTCACCCGGGAATACCTTGCGGCGGTCGAGCGGCAGCGTGATGCCGGGCGCCAGGAAAGCGAAGAGGAAGCGGAAAGCAACCAGCTCGACCTGAATGCTGCGTAGCAGATTGCGGATTGCGTTACAGCGGTCGAATTTGACATTTCATTGCCGAAATAGTAATTTGCACTCTGCGCCGATTTGATCGACAGCTTGCGGGCGCCGCCGGGTGGATGAGCCGGGCGAAAAATCCAAATACGGCTAAAGCGTGGCCAAGACCCGTCTTAGCGAAAGCTGGACGGGTTTTTTTATTTTCTGGAACTCGAAATGAACGACTACGACATCGAAACGCTGGCGGTGCGGGCCGGAATTGCCCGCAGCCAGTTCAACGAGCACTCCGAGGGGCTCTATCTCACCTCGAGCTTCGTGTTCGAAAACGCCGCGCAGGCCGCGGCCCGCTTCCAGGGCAGCGAGCCCGGCAATATCTACTCGCGCTTCACCAATCCTACCGTGACCGCCTTCCAGGAACGCTTGGCGGCGCTCGAGGGCGCGGAGGCTTGCGTCGCGACGGCGTCGGGCATGTCCGCCATTCTCGCGACGTCCATGGCGCTGCTGAAGGCGGGGGACCAGGTCGTGTCGTCTTCGGGCGTTTTCGGCGCCACGGTGCAGTTGTTCAGCACGATCCTGTCCAAATTCGGCATTGAGACTGCCTATGTGGACGGCACCGATCCCGCGGCATGGAAAGCCGCGCTGCGGCCGAATACGCGGCTCCTGTTTCTCGAATCCCCGTCCAATCCGCTCACCGAGGTGTTCGACATCGCCGCGCTGGCGCGTCTTGCGCATGGCGCCGGCGCGCTGCTTGTGATCGATAATTGCCTGTGCACGCCCGCGCTGCAGCGGCCGCTCGATCTGGGCGCAGACCTGGTGGTTCACTCGGCCACCAAGTACCTGGACGGCCAGGGAAGGGTGCTGGGGGGCGCCGTTCTCGGCAAGCGCGAACTCGTCATGGACGGGATCTTCGGATTTCTGCGTACCGCAGGTCCGAGCCTCTCGCCGTTCAATGCATGGGTACTGCTGAAAGGTCTGGAGACGCTGAGAATCAGGATGGAAGCGCAGTCGCAGGGGGCGCTGGAGCTGGCGCGCTGGCTGGAGGCGCATCCCCGCGTCGAGAGAGTCTACTACCCGGGACTGCCTTCGCACGCGCAGCACCGGCTTGCGCTGAGCCAGCAGCGCTCCGGAGGGGCGGTGGTGTCGTTCGAGGTGAAAGGCGGCCGCGAGGCCGCCTGGCGCGTGATCGATTCGACCCGCATGATCTCCATTACCGCCAATCTCGGTGATACCAAGACCACCATCACGCACCCGGCGACAACCACCCATGGCCGCATATCCGCCGAGGCACGCACCCGCGCCGGGATCACCGAGGACTTGCTGCGCGTAGCCGTCGGGCTCGAGTCGGCGAAGGACATCCGCGCCGATCTTGAGCGTGGGCTGGGACGGTAGCCGGCCTTAGGGCAACCGGACCGGCGTGAGACCACGCTCGTCGCAGCGCAGGTAGCTGCCGGCGCGATACCAGTCGGCGAGCAC
>JBGPYQ010000049.1:0-17691 GCA_041493345.1 Gammaproteobacteria bacterium
CGCTCGTCGCTCGCTGGCACAAGCAGTACGTGCGCCGCCTGATGCCGGTCCCGGCGCTCACCGAAGCCGAGATCGACGCGAACTTCGATTACTTCGAGACCGAGGACTACCGCATCGGCTACAAGGCGTTCCTCGACAAGATCCGGCCGAAATTCGTCGGGCGCTAGCGCGCACCGGCATCCAGGGAGACAACAGGAATGGCAGGTCCTCTGTCCCACATCCGCGTCCTCGACCTTTCGCGCGTGCTCGCCGGGCCCTGGACCGGGCAGAACCTCGCCGACCTCGGCGCGGAAGTCATCAAGGTCGAGCGCCCCGGGACGGGCGACGACTCGCGCGGATTCGGCCCGCCCTGGCTGAAGGACGAAAATGGAAAAGACACGGCGGAATCGGCCTACTTCTCCTGCGCCAACCGCGGCAAGAAATCCATCACCGTCAACCTGTCCAAGCCCGAAGGGCAGCGCATCGTGCGCGAGCTGGCGAAGCGCTGCGATGTGCTGCTCGAGAACTACAAGTTCGGCGACCTCGAGCGCTACGGCCTGGGCTACGCCGATCTGAAGAAGATCAACCCGAAGCTCATCTACTGCTCGGTCACCGGCTTCGGCCAGACCGGGCCTTACCGCGAGCGGCCCGGCTACGATTTCATGATCCAGGGCATGGGCGGCCTCATGAGCGTCACCGGCGAGCGCGACGAAGTCCCGGGCGGCGGCCCGCTGAAGGCGGGCATTCCCATCTCCGACCTCATGGCGGGCATGTACGCGACGGTCGCGGTGTGCGCGGCGCTCGCCCACCGCGCGCAGACGGGCGCCGGCCAGCATCTCGATATCGCGCTGCTCGATTCGACGGTGGCCATACTCGCCAACCAGGGCGCGAACTACCTCGCAAGCGGCGCCGTTCCCAGGCGCATCGGCAACGCGCATCCCAATATCGTCCCGTACCAGACCTTCAGGACGGCGGACGGCGACATGATCGTCGCCTGCGGCAACGACAGCCAGTTCCGCAAGCTCTGCGAAGTGGCGAGGTGCGGGCAACTTGCCGCCGATCCGCGCTACGCCACCAACGGCAAGCGCGTGGAGAACCGCGCCACGCTCACGAAGACGCTCGCCGGCATCATCGCCGGGCAACCGACGCGCCACTGGGTCGAGGCGCTGGACGCGGCGGGTGTTCCGAACGGGCCGATCAATACGCTCGAGCAGGTGTTCGAGGAGCCGCAGGCCGTGGCGCGCGGCCTCAAGATGGAATTGAAGCACCCGAGCGCCGGCAAGGTATCGCTGATACGCAGCCCGATGCGCTTCTCCGAGACGCAGGTCGAGCACAAGCTGGCCCCGCCGACGCTGGGCCAGCACACCGACGAGATTTTGCGCGGGGTTCTCAAGCTCGGTGAAGCTGAGATCGCCCGGCTGCGCGCGGACAGCGTAATCTAGGAGGCCAGGTTGTCATCCTGAGCCCTTCGACTTCGCTCAGGGTGAACTCCGCGAAGGGCCCTCGGAATGACAGGTCATTTGTGAGGGTGAGGGGGAGCAATGGCCACGCCAGGCAGTAATCGTCGCGCCATCGTCACCGGTGCCGCCATCGTCGCGGCCGCGCTCACCTGGGTCATTGGCATCGGCATGCTGGGACGCGCAGGCGCGCCAGGATTTTTCGGTCCCGGCCCGCTGATCGCGGACGTCAATCTTTTTCTCGAAGTCCTGCTCGTCGTGGGGCTCACCTACGGGTTTTTCCTGGTGCGGCGCGGCAATATCGCCGCGCACCAGGTCAACCAGACGATCTGGGTCATGCTCAACATCGGGCTGATCGCACTCATCATGGCCGGGTCGATGCAGGACGTGAAGCCGTCGAATTTCTCCGATTTCTCTCGGGCGCGCATCGGCGCGACCTGGCTGCACGCGATTGTGGGCACGCTTACCGCGCTCGCCGGCCTGTGGATCGTTCTGCAGATGGGCAACATGCTGCCGGCGCACTGGCACGTGAGATGGTGGAGAAACCTGATGCGCGCGGCGCTCGCCGGTTACTGGCTGACCGCGCTGCTCGGTTTCGCCACTTATTACCTCTGGTACGTCGCCTGACGCTGAATCCCTACCAGAAGCCGATCAGCATCTTCGTCGCCATCACATAGAACAGCGCGGCGAAGATGCGCTTGAGCCACTTCGTCGGCAGCCGGTGCGCGGTCGCCGCGCCGACCGGCGCCATCAGCATGCTCGCCACCACGATCCCGCCCAGCGCCGGCAGGAACACGTAGCCGAAGCTGTACTGCGGCAGTCCGCTCGCCTGCATGCCCGTGACCACGAAGCCTGCGCTCCCGGCGAGCGCGATGGGAAAACCGATCACCGCCGCGGTGCCGATCGCGGAGAGCAACGGCACGTTGCACCAGAGCATGAACGGCACCGTCATGAACGCGCCGCCGATCGCGGTGAAGGCCGAGAGCGCGCTCACCAGAAATCCCGTGATGAACATGCCCGCGGCGCCGGGCGGCTGGCGAGTCGCCCTGGGCTTGCGGTCGAGCAGCAGATTCGTCGCGGCGACGTAAATCACGGCGGTGAATATCGCGGCAAACCACAGCGTGGGAATGTAGGCGGCGATCCAGGACCCGGCCAGGCCGCCCGCCAGGATTCCGGGCGTCATGTTCTTCGCGATGTCCCAGCGGATCACGCCGCGCGAGGCGTGCGCGCGCACGCTCGATACCGAGGTGAACAGGATGGTCGCCATCCCCGTGCCCACGGCGAGGTGCAGGATATGCGTTCGTGGCAGCCCCTGCGCCTCGAACAGCATCACCAGCAGCGGCACCATGATCGCGCCGCCGCCGATGCCGAGCATCCCTGCGAAAAAGCCCACCGCCGCGCCGATGGCGAGATAGCCGAGCCACCATTCCACGATTAAACAGGTCGCGCGAAGCGCGACCTCTCGAAGTTCCCCTCTCCTTCCGGGAGAGGGGCTAGGGGTGAGGGCGGGGTTCCGTCGCGCCCCCTCACCCTCACCCTCTCCCCCGAGTCCGGGGGAGAGGGGATGTTATTGGGCTGCATTACGTCCTTGCCGCCATGTACTCGCGCACCCTGGCTCGCTGCGCCTTGGTCATGTGCAGGCCGCATTTCGTGCGCCGCCACAGCACGTCCCCGGCCTCGCGCGCCCATTCGTTCCTGAGGAGGTAGCGCAGCTCGCACTCGTACAGCCCGCCGCCGAAATCCTCTCCCAGATCGGCGATGATCTTCGCCTCGCCCAGCACCTCGTCGCAGAGCGTGCCGTGGCGGCGCGCGAGGCGGGCCAGCCAATGCCGGTGAAGGCCGGGACGACGCCTGCGCAGCTCGGTCAGCAGCGCGTAGAAACCCCGCCCGCCGAAATCCCCGCCGGGGAGCGGCTCGCTGTGCGTCCAGGCACGCGTGCCGGGGAATCGCCCGCCGAGCTTCTCCAGCACGTGCTCGGCCAGCCTGCGGTAGGTGGTGATCTTGCCGCCGAAGACCGACACTAGCGGCGGCCCGCTCATTTGCGTACCGGTGTCGAGCAGCAGGTGATAGTCGCGCGTCACCGCCGAAGGATTTTCGCTGCCGTCGTCGTAGAGCGCTCGCACGCCCGCATAGCTCCACACCACCGCCTCGGGCGTGATCCTCCCCGCGGTGTAGCGGCTCGCCGCCGCGCACAGATACTCGATCTCCTCCCGCGAGATTTGCGGCCGGTGATCGTCTTCGGCGAGCGCAATATCGGTCGTTCCGATCAGCGTGAACTGGCGCTCGTAGGGAATCAGAAAGATCACGCGCCGGTCCGGGTTCTGCAGGATGAAGGCGTGGCGCTTCGCGTGAATCCACGGCACCACGATGTGGCTGCCCTTCACCAGCCGCACCTTGGCCGGAATGCTTATCGCCAGCGCGTCGTCGAGCACCTTCTTCACCCAGGGCCCGGCGGCGTTCACCAGCGCGGCGGCCCGCACCTCGCGCGCGCCTTCGGCGCGGCCCTCGATCCTCGCCACCCATTCCTCGCCTCTGCGCCGCGCGGAGACGAGCCGCGTGCGCGTGAGGATCTCTGCGCCGCGCTGGGCCGCCGAGCGCGCGTTGAGCACCACCAGCCGCGCGTCGTCGACCCAGCAGTCATGGTAGGCAAACCCGCGGGTGAACTCGGGCTTGAGCCCCGCGCCGTAGCCCTGGGGCGAAAGCCGCACGCCGCGCGACTTCGGCAGCGAGCTCGTGCTTCCGGGCCCGAACACGCGGTGGCCCAGATGGTCGTAGAGAAAGAGCCCGGCGCGGATCATCCACGCCGGCCGCAGGTGCTTCTCGTGCGGCAGCACGAATTCCAGCGGCCAGACGATGTGCGGGGCGATGCGCAGCAGCGTTTCGCGCTCGGCGAGCGACTCCGCGACCAGGCGGAATTCGAAGTACTCGAGATAGCGCAGGCCGCCGTGGATGAGCTTGGTCGAGGCCGACGAAGTCGCCGAGGCAAGATCGTCCTGCTCGACCAGCAGCACCTTCAGGCCGCGGCCCGCGGCGTCGCGCGCGATGCCGGCGCCGTTGATGCCGCCGCCGATGATGAGGATGTCGTAGCGATCCAAGTTCAGAAGAGGACTGTTTTTCGCCGCAACACGCTCTTAGTCCGCCTTGATCCCCGCCTCGCGAATCACCCTGCCCCACCGCTCGTATTCCCTGCGCAGGAACTCGGCCGCTTCATCCGGGGTGGCCGAGAGCGGCTCGCCGCCCAGGCCGGCCAGGCGCTCGCGCGTGTCGGGCGCGCTCATCGTCTTCACGGTTTCCGCGTTCAGGCGATCGATGATGGCGCGCGGCGTGCCCGCGGGCGCAAGCAGCGCGGACCAGTTGACGACAATAAGCTGCGGCATCCCGGCGTCCACCGCGGTCGGCACCTCGGGCATCGCGCTCAAGCGCTTCGTGTCGAGCACCGCGAGCGCGCGCAACCTGCCCTCCTTCACGTAGGACGCGGCACTCGAGGCGGCGACGATCACGATGTCGACCTCGCCGCCCAGCAATCCGGTCAGCGCGACAGTCGCGCTCTTGTACGGCACGTGCAGGATGTCGGTCTTCGTGATCGACTTCAGCAGCTCGGCCGCGAGATGGTTCGCCGAGCCCACGCCGCCCGACCCGTAGGTGAGCTTGCCCGGAGAGTTGCGCGCGAGCTGCACCAGTTCCGCGACACTCTTCGCCTGAGCCGACGGATGCACCACCAGCACATTGGGAATGTTGGCGATCAGCGCCACCGGCGCAAAATCGCGCAGCGGATCGAAGCCGACTTTGGGATTCAGGTGCGGATTGATGACCAGGGGGGGTGCCGCCAGCAGCAGCGTGTAACCGTCCGGCGCAGCCTTCGCGGCCGCCTCGTGGGCGATGTTGCCGCCCGCGCCCAGGCGCTGCTCGGGCAAAACCTGCTGGCCGAGGGCAGGCGAGAGTTTGAATGCGAGCAAGCGCGCCATGGCGTCGGTGGCGCCGGAGAACGGCAGCAGCACCCGGATCGGCTTCACCGGATACGCCTGTCCTGAGCTTGTCGAAGCGGATTGCGCGACGGCCTGTGTGCCGGCCAGCGCGAGCGCGGCGCAGAGCAGCATGCGTGCTGCCCGATAGAACTTCGGGGCTCTCATTTCCGGTTTCCTCGTGGCGAGCTGCAGTATTATCCCCTCTCCCGCTTGCGGCAGAGGACCAGGGTGAGGGCGGATGAGAGGTTTGATCTGGTACCCTCTCGCACTCCAAACTCAATGGAGCGCCGCTTGAGCCCTTTCCAGGAACGCCTCCGCTCGCTCACGCCCGCCGTCCTCACGGGCCTGCGGCGCGGCATCGAGAAGGAAAGCCTGCGCGTGCGGCCGGACGGCGCGCTTGCCCTGACACCGCACCCCAAAGCTCTCGGCTCCGCCCTCACCCACCCGCACATCACCACCGATTTCAGCGAAGCGCAGATCGAGCTCGTCACCGGAGTGCACACGAGCGTGGACGCGTGCCTCGAGGAGCTCGAGCGCATCCACCAGTTCGTCTATCGACATATCGTTGACGAAGTGCTGTGGTGCGCAAGCATGCCCTGCAACCTCCCCGATGAGAAAGCCATCCCGATCGGGCGCTTCGGCCGCTCGAACGTCGGCCGGGCGAAGACCGTGTACCGCATCGGCCTCGCGCACCGCTACGGCCGGCGCATGCAGACGATCTCGGGCGTGCACTACAACTTCTCCCTGCCGGAAGCCGCCTGGCCGCTGGCCGGGCTCGGCGATTCGAACGAGACGTACTTCGCGCTGATCCGCAATTTCCGGCGGCATGCATGGCTGCTGCTCACTCTCTTCGGCGCATCGCCCGCGGTGTGCGCGAACTTCGTCGAGGGCCGCGCGCATGCACTCGAGGAGCTCGCGCCCGGCACGCGCTACCTGCCCCACGCGACCTCGCTGCGCATGGGGCGCCTGGGCTACCTGAGCGAGGCGCAAGACTCGCTCGCGGTGAGCTACAACGACCTCGAGAGCTACACCGCTTCGCTCTACGACGCGCTCACCCAATCCTATCCGCCGTACGAAGCCATCGGCCTGCGGGATGACCACGTCACGGGTGACGTCGTTGACAACTACCGCCAGCTCGCCACGAGCCTGCTGCAAATCGAAAACGAGTTCTACAGCGCCATCCGCCCCAAGCGCGTCATCCGGCCGGCCGAGCGGCCGCTGCACGCGCTGCGCGAGCGCGGCGTCGAGTACGTCGAAGTGCGCGCCATGGACCTCGATCCGTTCTCGCCCATCGGCATCGCGGCGGACACGGTCCGATTTCTCGACATCTTCCTCCTGCACTGCCTGCTCACCCAAAGCCCGCCGGACACGCCGCAGGAGATCGAAGCCATCGGCCGCAACAAGCAGAGCGTCGCCGCGCGCGGCCGCGAGCCGGGCCTGCGCCTGGACCGGCACGGCCAGATGGTGGAGATGAGCGAATGGGGCGGGCAGGTGCTGGCCGAGTGCGAGCCGATCGCCGTGGCGCTCGACGCCGCCTGCGGCGGCAGCGCGCACCGCGATGCGCTCTCGGCCGCCGTCGCCGCCCTGGACAATCCCTCGTCGCTGCCTTCCGCGCGCCTGCTCAGCGAGATGAGCGAGCGCTACGACAACTCATACGGCCGCTTCGTCCTCGCGCAGTCGCTTGCGCACCGGCGCGCACTGCAAAGCGAGCCGCTTCCCGCTGAAGTGGAAGCGCGCTTTGCGCGGATAGCAGAAGCATCGCATGCGGAACAGCGGGAAATCGAGGCGGGGGACAAGGTCCCCTTCGAGACGTACCGCCAACAGTACCTGTCACACCAATCGCTTCGCGCTTAGGCTTCCTGCCCCCTTTCCAACGGGAAAACCCCGGCCGCGAAGACCTGGCCCAGGAGTTGCTTCCTCTTCTCATGCTGAAGGAAAAAGGAGGCAACATGAACGTCATAACCAGAGAGAAGTTCAAGGTACTGGCGGATCTGAACGGATGGTCACTCGAGCATGCGAGGGGCTTTGTCGATGGCGAAACCACTCGCAAGCGCCATCAGACCCCCTCGGTGTTCGCTTTGAACGGCATCGACGAGTACTGTCTGGGCTTCAGGGCCGGTTTTTTCGAGCGCCGGCCCGAGGGATCAACGGGCCCCGCGAAATCCGAGGCGCCGGGCAAAGTACTCGATTTCGCCAAGCCGCGCTGACTCGAGTGCGGGAATTCTGTCGCACCTGTCGAGGTTGCGACGTTCCAGGCCTCTCGCAGCGCTCCGGGCCAGCCTCTCCGGGGCCGGCACACGTTCCGGTGACGGTTACGCGGCCGGTGAGGCCGGATGTACGGGTTGATTCCCTCTCCCGCTTGCCGGGTGAGGCGGGGCCGGAGGTCAGGGTGAGGGCAAGCGCAGCACTTCCAGCAAGGCCGGGCCGTAGCGGTCCAGCTTCTTCGCGCCGATGCCGGGGATGGTGGAGAGCGCGATCAGGTCCCGCGGCTGCGCCGCGGCAATCGCCGAGAGCGTGCTGTTGTGAAAGATCACGTAGGCGGGCACCGACTGCTCGCGCGCCTGCTCGGTGCGCCAGGCCTTGAGGCGAGTGAGCAGGCGCTCGCTCACCTCGGGCATCGCGCCGGCATTCGAACCGACCTGCGCATCGGACGGCGCGCTCGCACTCCAGGGCGCGTCGACCGGTGGGTCATAGCCGAATCCCCGGCGCGGCGCCTTCGCCTTGGCGGCCTTCCCCTTGTGCGGGGCGGCGCGCCGCATCTCCACGCTCTGCTCCCCTTTCAGCACCAGGCGGCTCGCCGCGGTGAGGCGCAGCGCGCCGAAAGAATCGTGATCGGGCCGCGCATAGCCTTGCGCCACCAACTGGCGAAAGACGCCGCGCCACGCCGCCTGATCCACATCGCTGCCGATGCCGAAGACAGCGAGCTTGTCGTGGTTCCATTGCGCCACGCGCTCGGTGGCGCGGCCGCGCAGCACGTCGATCAGATGTACCGCACCGAAGCGTTGCCCGGTGCGATAGATGCAGGAGAGCGCCTTCCTCGCCGCATCGGTCGCATCCCAGGTCTGCGGCGGTGCCAGGCAGGTGTCGCAGTTGCCGCAGGGCGTGCCGGGTTTTCCATTCAGATATTCGCCGAAATAATCGAGCAGGCGCACGCGCCGGCAGCCGGCGGTTTCGCACAGGCCCAGCAGCGCGTCGAGCTTGGCGAACGAGATGCGCCGGAATTCTTCGCTGCCCGAATCTGACAAGCGGGATTGTTCGATCATGCGGCGCAGCTGCACCACGTCGCCCAGACCGTACGTCATCCACGCGTCCGCCGGCTCGCCGTCGCGGCCCGCGCGGCCCGTTTCCTGGTAATAGCCCTCGATGCTTTTCGGCAAATCGAGATGTGCGACGAAGCGCACGTCGGGCTTGTCGATGCCCATGCCGAAAGCGATCGTCGCGACAATCACGATGCCGTCCTCGCGCTGAAAGCGCGCCTGGTGCCCGGCGCGAGCGCTCGCGTCCATCCCCGCGTGATACGCCAGCGCGCGCACGCCCTGCGCCGCGAGCCACGACGCCGTTTCATCGACCTTCTTGCGCGACAGGCAATAGACGATGCCCGCCTCGCCCGCGTGTTCCTCGCGGATGAAGCGAAGCAGTTGCGCGCGCGCGTCCTGCTTGTCGACGATGGTGTAGCGGATGTTGGGCCGGTCGAAGCTCGAGATGAAAACGCGCGCGTTGCCGAGCGCCAGGCGCCGGATGATTTCATCGCGCGTCTGCGGATCGGCGGTGGCGGTGAGCGCGATGCGCGGCACCTCGGGAAAGCGCTCGTGCAGGAGCGAGAGCTGCAGATATTCCGGCCGGAAATCGTGCCCCCACTGCGACACGCAATGCGCCTCGTCGATGGCGAAAAGCGCGAGCTTCGTGTTCTCCAGGGCATCCAGCATGCGCGGCATGACCAGGCGCTCCGGCGCGACGTACAGGAGATCGAGCTCCCCCGCGCGCAGCGCGCGCTCGGTCGCATGCGCCTCGCTCGCATCGAGCGTGGAATTCAGGAATGCCGCGCGCACGCCCAGCTGCTTGAGCGCCTCGACCTGGTCCTGCATCAGCGCGATCAAGGGCGACACGACCAGCGCCGTGCCCTCGCGCAAGAGCGCCGGCAACTGGTAGCACAACGACTTGCCGCCGCCCGTGGGCATGAGCACCAGCGCGTCGCCGCCGGCCGCGACGTGGGAGACGATGTCGGCTTGCGCGCCGCGAAAGGCCGGGTGGCCGAAGACCGTATTCAGTAAATGAAAGGAGCGCTCGCCGGATTCATCGTGAACGTGAGCGGCACGGATGTGTTTCGTCATCGAGAACGATCCCGGGGCGGCGAGTCCTCGTGCTCGATCCTCCTTTCGCCCTCAACCCTGTATTCGCCTTCGATGATCTCCGATCCGCCGCCCGATGCCGGTGGCTTGCGCGGCAGCAGGCGCCGCACCGCGACGTAGAGAGCGAAACCGAGAATCAGTGCGAGGGCGATCCACCACGCCACGAACAACGCAATCAGGCCTGCCGCCAAAAGGCCGGCGGTCAGGAGCACGCGCGGAATAGTTTTGAAGATTTCAGCGATCTGAGACATGGGAAACGGCGAGAGGTGAGACCGACACCTTACTTGATTTCACCCGTAGTTTCACTTTCGCGCGCGCCGGTTCCTGCCGCCCGGCGGCTACAATCCTGTTTTCATTCCACCGGGGAGCGCCATGTCCACTATCACCACCGCAAGCGGCCTCATCATCGAAGAGCTCAGCGTCGGCGCAGGCGAGGCTGCCGCCGCCGGGCAGATGGTCACCGTCCACTACACCGGATGGCTCACCGACGGAGAGAAATTCGATTCGAGCAAGGACCGCAGCGACCCCTTCGAGTTCAAGCTCGGCGCGGGGCGCGTCATCCGCGGCTGGGACGAAGGCGTGCAAGGCATGAAAATCGGCGGCAAGAGGAAGCTCACCATCCCGCCCGCACTCGGCTACGGCGCGCGCGGCGCCGGCGGCGCTATTCCGCCGAACGCTACGTTGGTGTTCGAGGTGGAACTGCTGGTGGTCGCTTAAAAGCTATGTCAAAAATAGGAGGCGGCTCCCCTCATCCCCGGCCCTTCTCCCGAGGGGAGAAGGGTGATTCTCCCTCTTTCTCCCGAGAGGAGAAAGGTGATTCTCCCTCTCCCTCCGGGGTGAAGCGGGGTTTCAGCAGACGTGCCCGCGCACGTCTGCTGCCGCTGAACGCCAATCGCGCTGTATCGCGATTGGCCGGGGCCGGGGGGGTTGGGGTGAGGGAGAGTTTCGAGATAAGTTCCAGTCTCGCAGAAGCTCGAAAACGCCTCAGGCGTCAGGATGCGAAAAGGCGCGATGCGGCACAATTCGTGCGCACGGCGCGCGCTACGCATCCAATTTCGCAACATGCTTTTTGTGCCAAATCTAAAATAACAGTCGTGCCTGCGCTACTTTCAGGGCGCAGGTAACCGCGGGGAAGCCCGCCCGACCCCTCGTCAAGGGTCGCGAATTACGACCAGCTCCGGCGCCCGGCCCTTCTCCACGAACACGATCGCGTTCTGCTCGAACGAGCGCCCCACCGCCTCGGCCTGCGCCCGCGAGATCCCGAGCACCAGCAGGCTCGGCTCGGGCGTCCAGCGTCCTTCCGGATCGCGCCCCTCGCCCGCGTAGCAGACCAATCCCGCGGCGGTCTGCGATTCGTGGAGCGCGGCGGCGGCCATCTCGTTCTCCGCTTCGGTCCCCGGCTCGCCGCGCGGGTTGGCCGCGGTGATATACGCCGCCGTCTTCGCGCCGTCGGCTTCGAGCAGCTCGTCCAGGTCCGGATTCGGCTCGCCGATGCGCAGCTCGAGCTGGGGTATGCCGAAGACGACGTACAGCGCCTTTTCGTAGGCGGCGATCAGCTCGGGCGTAGCAGCACGCATTCGGCGCTACTTCTTGCGAGCCAGCTCCCCGCTCTCGATGAGCCTCGCGAGATCGTCCGCGCCGCCGACCAGCACGCCCTTCACGAACACCATGGGAAACGTGGGCCAGCCGGTCCACATCTTGAGCGCGAGGCGCGGGCGCCACTGGCCGAAGTAGCTGCCGTATTCCAGATACTTGCAGGCGAGCCCGGCGGCATCGAGGAGCTTCCTGGCCTTCTTCGGAAACGGATTCTGCCGCATGCCCACGACGACGATGCCGTTCGCCGCGACGGCCGTCTGGACCTCCTTCACGATGTCGGTTCGGTAATTCGCGATCTTCTCGCGCACGGCGGGATGGATTTGCGATTCAGCGAAAATGGTGCGGGGCATACGATCTCCTTATCGAGTTGCGGTGGTCTGAAGCCCGAGAAACGATGACACGAAGGAATCATACCCGGGGAAGAACGTGTTCCAGTGCCGCGATCAGGCTTGGCATGTCCTCCCTCGCAGTCCGGTACAGGAGCTCGGGTTTGATACGTCCATACTCATGGGCGAGGATGTTGCGCTGTCCGACGATCCTGCGCCACTCGATCTGGGGATGTGCTGTCCGAAATTCCGGTGTAATCCGTCTGGCGGCCTTGCCAACGAGCTCGAGCATCCGCTCCAGTGCGCGCCGGTGCACCCTGTCTTGCAGGAACGCTTCCGCCCGGATATCGGAGACAAGTTCGCGGGCTTCCCGGGCGGCCTCGAGCATGTCCCGGAGATTCGCGGCGTCCCTGTCACCGGGCTTCATACAGGGTCTTCAGGTCGGGAAGTATTGTTTTCCGGCGGAAAGGATTGCGGAGGATCTCCGGGCTGGCGATATCGACCTTGCGGTGATCGAACAATGCGGAGAAGTCGTCCTGCATCGCCGGATAATCCCAGAGGGACGTCTTGCTCGCCGGATCGAACTCCACCATCAGATCGACGTCGCTTTCCGGATTCATCTCGCCGCGCGCGGCCGAGCCGAAGAGGCTCAGCTTCCTGACGCCGTACTTGCGGCACAGCGCCGCGATTTTTTTCTTCGGGATGCGCAGCCGGGTCGGCCGTGCGCTGACGGCGTATTCCGCCCGCGGCTGTTGCAGCACCGCCGCGGCCGGGCGAGCAGTCACTAGGACCTTCGCGACGATGCCGCGCAGCTCTTCGAAGATGGGCGAGCCGCGATTGGCCTGATAGTGCTTCTGATTGCCGAGCCGGCTGACCGTCACCAGCCCTGCCGCTGCAAGGCCCTCGAGCTCGCGCTGCACCGCGCCCACGCCCGCGCGCGCGGCGCGCACGATCTCGTTCGCGTAGAAGCTGCGCTCCGGATGGCCGAACAACAACCCCAGCACGCGGCGCTGCGCTTTCGAGAACAGCGCATCGGATAACGCCGA
Source organism: Gammaproteobacteria bacterium (assembly GCA_041493345.1). Classification (GTDB taxonomy): domain Bacteria; phylum Pseudomonadota; class Gammaproteobacteria; order Burkholderiales; family SG8-39; genus VBDM01. Next base: position 12,719 of record JBGPYQ010000049.1, read on the forward strand.
AGACTTCGTTCCCATATTGGGAATGATAACTCCCAATATGGGTTCTCGCAACTATCGGTCGAGTCCGGCCCGGAGACCTCTCCCTCACCCCAACCCTCTCCCTCCGGGAGAGGGAGAATCACCTTTTTCCTCTCCGGAGAAATAAGGAGAATCACCCTTCTCCCTTCGGGAGAAGGGCCGGGGATGAGGGAAAATGCGCTACCCTGCACGGCTGCATGAATCCCGCGCCACCCGCCAATTTGCAAGACGACATCGCCCGCTCGATTTCCCGCGAGGACATGGCGAAGCTGTCCATCCGCCGCTACGAGGGCAGGGTGTGCCTGGTGGCGACGCCGCAGGATCTGGAAGAGGCGCAGGCGGACCTCCGCCAGGAGAACGTCGTCGGATTCGATACCGAGACGCGGCCCGCGTTCAAAAAAGGCGAGAGCCACCTGCCCTGCCTCGTGCAGGCGGCCACGGCGCGCGCGGTGTACTTGTTCCAGCTTCGCCGCGTGGAGGTCATCCCGCTTCTCGCGGAGCTCCTCTCCGAAGCCCGCATCGTCAAGGCCGGCGTGGGGCTGGCGGACGATCTGCGCACGCTCAAGCTCGTGTTTCCGTTCGCGGAGAAGAACATGCTCGACCTGGGCGCCGTCGCGCGCTCCAGCGGCCTTGGCCAGAGCGGCGTGCGCAATCTCGCCGGGATTCTCCTGGGATTCCGGATTCCCAAAGGCACCAAGACCTCGAACTGGGCCGCGCAACAGCTGTCCGCGGCGCAGATCACCTACGCCGCCACGGATGCCTGGGCCTGCCGCGAATTGTTCCTGCGGTTCGAGAGCCTGGGAATGCTGCGGGCAAAGGCGCCGGCACTCACCGAGAACAACGCCGCCCCGGGTGCATGAGAAAAACGCGGTCTCCGGAGTATCCCGTCAGCGCTTCGGCCGGCCGCGCGGGCGGTGGCGGCTTCGCGCCTTGGGCGTCACCGCATACGCCGCCGACGCCTCTTCGGCCGCGAGCTTGAACGGGCTGCGCACGGTCACGCCGCCGAACACCGCGCCATCGTGGAGATCCTCGGTCAGCAGCAGCGCGCAGTCCTGCAGCTGCGCCGCGCCGACCACCATGCTGTCCCACCAGGAAAGGCGCCAGCGCTGCTCGATCTCGTGCGCGCGCTTCAGGAGCGCCGCGTCGACCGGGTGCGGCTGCCAGGCGAGCAGTTCCTGAACGTAGTCCCATGCATGGTCGGAGGGGACGCGCGGATTCAGCTTGCGCGTCGCGACGGCATAGTACTCGGAGAGAACCTGGATGCTGGTGCGTCCGAGGCGTTCCTGCCACAGGTGAGAGATCCACTGCAGCGCGCGCGCCTGCCTGGACGCATCCCGGGTATCGCGCGTGTAGACGAAGACGTTAGCGTCGACGAAACACGGGCCGGTCATACAGCTCCTCCCGCTTCGGATAACGTTGCGGCGGACCCGTGAGCGGGAACGGCTTCAGGGCGAAAAAGCGCTTCATCGCCGCGTCGTACTCGCGCGACTCGCGCATGTGCTCTCGCAGCACCTCGCCGACGAAGCGCGACACGCTCAGGTTGCGCTGCGCCGCATGCACGCGCGTCCACGCGGCGGTTTCCTGGTCGAGGGTGATGGTGACGTTCTTCATCGGCGCTTCCCGGCTTTTCGGCGGGAAATAATATTACACGGACTTCGTGTATTTATGCAACAGCGCCCCGCCCGAGCGCAGCGCGTCGAAGAACGCAACCAGGGCGCAGGGCAGCGCCGCAGTTGTCCGCCGCGCAGATCGGCTGCGCCGCCACGGATGCCTGGGCCTGCCGCGAAATGTTCCTGCGATTCCAGAGCCCGGGACTGCTGCGGGCGAAGGCACCTGTGCCGGCCCTCCATCCGAACCGGATGCCATGACCTCGTTGCGCCCCATCCGATATGCGCATACACTATGCGCATCATTTCTTACGAGACCGCCATGCTGACCGATACGAATGCCCCGCGCAGGCGCAAAAAAGCCACCAACCTCAGTATCGATAACGACTTGCTTGACCGGGCCAAGCGCCTCAAGCTCAACCTGTCCCAGGCGGTCGAGACCGGCCTGGTCGAGGCCATCCGCCGGCACGAACGCGCGCAGTGGCTCGAGAAAAATCGCGCCGCGCTCGACGCCTACAACGACCATGTGGAAAAGCACGGTGTATTCAGCGACGGATTGCGCTCCTTCTGATGGCGCAGTTCGACGTCTATCGCAACGCCCATCCCGCCACCCGCGCGCGCGTTCCCTACCTGCTCGATGTCCAGTCGGACCTGCTCGACACCCTGGCGACCCGGGTTGTCGTTCCGCTGTGTAAACCCGACATTCTCAGGGGGAAGCTGGCCGAGAGGCTCAACCCGGTGTTCGACGTCGAAGGCCGCAAGATGGTACTGCTGGCGCCCGAACTCGCGGGCGTGTCCAGAAAAGCGCTCGGCGAAAAGATCGCGAATCTTGCCAACCGGCGCGATTCGATCATCGCGGCACTGGACCTGGTCATCACCGGAATCTGAAGCCCGCCCGTCAGACCGGGGGAGGCATCGGCTTCTGCGCGGAAAGCGTCATCCAGCCGCGCGCGATGCGGTAGAGCACCCACAAGCCGGTCAGCACCCAGACGATCACCGCGACCAGAATGCCGATCACCGTGACGAACGCCACCCCGCCCAGCACCAGCCACAGGAGCGCGTACCAGAAAGTGCGGATCTGCCAGCCGAAGTGCGAATCGAGGAAAGTGCCGCGCACCTCCGGGCGCTTCGCGTAATTCAGGATCACCGCGATGATCGACGGCCAGCCGGTAAGAAAGGCCGTGAGGACCAGCGCCGGGCTCAGCAGGCCGGTGAGGGCGCTGAACGCGTGCGGGCCGTAGATCACGTGGGTGAGAGTGATCAGACCTTCGCGGGGAAGGAGGACGGCGGTTTCGGTGGAGGGGGATGGAGTGGCCATGTGTTCGCTGCGTTAATGCACGCCCTTCACGAACACCATGGGAAACGTGGGCCAGCCGGTCCACATCTTGAGCGCGAGGCGGCGGGAGGAGAGCGGCCGCTAGGGTTTCAGCGCCACTACTTTGCCGTTCTTGCAGAAATAAACAGGAGTGCCGTGCATGCGCGCGGTCTCGCGGGCGCGCAGAGCGGCGCGTTTCAGCGCGCGCCCCGCCGCGCGCGACAGTTCGTTCGGCTTCAGCGGATGTATCCTCGATGTCATGGCGACTGTTCAATCAATAATGGCGTGGCTTGAGAATTATCATACACTGACCACGCGTCGGCCAGTGCACGATAGATTCCAACAAAGTTGGTCCAACTCCGGACGAACCGCCTTAACACATCCTCGCGCGGCACATTGTGGCCGCCCTGCTTGACGCGCGCGGCGATGCGCCGCAGCGCGAGTTGCGGCGAGTCGATCTTGAGATAGACAATTTCGAGTCGATAGCCTTCCGCCTTCCATTTCCTGAGGCGCGAGGCATACGCGAGCCCGCTCAAAGTGCTCTCGAACGCGAAACTGCTTCTTGAACGGGCGAGGCGATCCAGCTCGACGAGAAACAGCTTGCTTGCTGCGATTGCGGCGCTTTCCGGGCGCAAGGGGGAAAGCCCGCTCGCTATCAGATCCGCGTTCACGAAATGCATGACGCCCGCGTCCTTGGGCAGGAACTCTCTTGCAAAGGTCGTCTTGCCCGCACCGTTCGGACCTGCAATGACAATGCAGCGCGGACGGTCGAATCCAGGCGTTCCCACCTCACTCGGGAAACAGAGATTGCAGACGGATCAGCCGGGGCTGAGTCTCTTCCTCGAAGTGGCAGCGCACCGCGTCGCGCACCCGATCGTGAAGCTCGGGCATGGTGGCGGCCTGCGTGAAGATCGACTCGCCGACCGCGCGCGCGGCCAGGCCCCCGTCCGGAGCGTCTTCCACCACGAAGATGATTTCATCCATGGACGCGGATTCTAGCGCGCCGCCCCGCCGCTCGCACCTCCCGCGTGCCGGGGGTTGTTCATCCGTTGCGCTCCACGCTCGTCTTGAGCTTTCCGGCCAGCTTCGCCAGGTCGTTGCGCTCGGCCTTGCTCAGGTTGGCCTTTTCATTCTTGCCGAACACCGTCAACGCCAACGCCGCCCCCCGGCCTATCGCCCCTCGTGAATCGTCCACTCGATGATCTGGCCCGTCTCGTACAGATCGAAAAGCCGTCCCGCGGGTTTCGCCTTGAGGAATCCTTCGAGCGCGCCAAACCATATCTCGACGCGTCTCGCCGTAGGAAGCCGCTGCGGAACGCGGGAGATGACCACCTGCGCGCGATAGTCGGCGGGCAGGTCCTCGAACTCGGTGTCGTTGGTGAGGAACACGAGTTCTTCCACCATCAACCGTTACCGGATAACCGAGTCCGGAATCCCGCGTTGGCCGAGGACGATGATGTGCTCGGCGTCATGCCCGGCTGCACGGAGCCGGTGGTAGAGGGGAAGCGGGAAGTTCTCGTCGAGCAATACCTTCACGCGGCCTTCACCGCTGGGGGCAGGTGCGCGGCCACATGGGCGGCATAGCGCAGCGCGGTCAGAACCTGTTCGCGGGTCAGGTGGTAATCACGCTCCACGTCCGCGAAGCTCTCACCGGCTCCAAGCGCCCCGACCACCGTTGCGACGTCCATGCGGGTGCCGGCGATACATGGCTTTCCGAACCGCACCCCGGCGTCCACCGAAATTCCCGGGAAAACTTCCATCGTTCACCTCCTTGGCGCCCTGTCCTCCTGTGAATCATACGCACTCGGCGTCGGGCGTGGAAGCGCCTCACCGCACGGCAGCCTTCCCGGACAGCGCGCCGCCCCGCCGCTCGCACCTCCCGCGTGCCGGGGGTTGTTTTCGCGGTGCTACTCGTAATACCCCGGCGCCATCTTCAGCCCGTCGCGCTGCGCCTTGTCGTGGTTGATCCACAGCTGCGCCTTTTCCTTTTCGAGGAGATCGGCCATCTTCTGCATCGACTTGCGCGTCCCCTC
>JBGPYQ010000130.1:0-9111 GCA_041493345.1 Gammaproteobacteria bacterium
ACCTACACGGTGACGATCCACGCGGACCGCGAGAAATATCCGGTGCTGCTCTCGAACGGAAATCTCCTCGCGCAGGGACACGAGCCCGGCGCACGCCACTGGGCGAAGTGGAACGACCCTTTTCCCAAGCCCTGCTACCTGTTCGCGATGGTCGCGGCCAGGCTCGACAGGCTGGAGGATGTGTTCGTGACGCGCTCGGGCCGGCGCGTGCGCCTCGCGATCTACGTCGAACCCGGAAAGCTCGACCAGTGCGGCTTCGCCATGCAGGCGCTCAAGAAGGCCATGAAATGGGACGAAGACGTCTTCGGGCTCGAGGTCGATCTGGACGATTACGCTATCGTCGCGGTGGACGACTTCAACTCCGGGGCGATGGAAAACAAGGGCCTCAATCTTTTCAATACGAAGTATGTGCTTGCCCGTCCCGACACGGCGACGGACTCGGACTTCCTCAATATCGACCGCGTGGTGGCACACGAGTATTTCCACAACTGGACCGGCAACCGCGTCACCTGCCGCGACTGGTTCCAGCTCTCGCTGAAGGAAGGCCTGACCGTATTCCGCGACCAGGAGTTCGGCGCGGACATGTACTCGCGGGCGGTCGAGCGCATCCGCGAGGTGCGCGGCCTGCGCGCCGCGCAGTTCGCGGAGGACGCGGGGCCGATGGCGCACCCTGTGCGGCCCGCGTCCTACATGGAAATCGGCAACTTCTACACCACCACGGTGTACGAGAAAGGGGCCGAGGTGGTGCGCATGATTCACACGCTGATCGGCGAGCGCAAGTTCCGCGAGGGCATGGACCTCTATTTCAGGCGCCACGACGGGCAGGCGGTGACCTGCGACGATTTCGCGCAGGCCATGGCGGACGCTTCGGGCGCCGATCTATCGCAATTCAGGCGCTGGTATGACCAGGCGGGGACCCCGGTGCTGCAAGTCGCGGGCGAGTACGACGCCGCGGCCGGGCGCTATACGCTGACAGTGCAGCAGTCCTGTCCCCCGACTCCGGGACAGGAAGTGAAGCTGCCGTTTCACATTCCGCTCGCGATCGGGCTCATCGGCCCGGACGGCGGCGACATGCTCGCCGAAGGCACGCGGGTGCTGTCCGTGAAGCTGCCTGAAGAACGCTTCGTCTTTGAAAGCATCCCGGCAAGGCCGGTGCCGTCGCTGCTGCGCGATTTCTCCGCGCCGGTGATCGTCAGGCACGGCTACACCGAAGCCGAGCTCACGCATCTCATGGCCTGCGATTCCAACGCCTTCAACCGCTGGGAGGCCGGCCAGCGGCTTGCGCTCGGCATCATGCTGTGCGCAATCGAAGCGACCCGGTCCGGACGCGAGATCGAAGTGCCGAAAGCTTTTGTGGAGGCGGTCGCACGTCTGCTCGCCGACGCATCCGGAGATCCCGCTTTCGCGGCCGAGGCGATCGCGCTTCCTTCCGAAAGCTACGTCGCGGAGCAGATGACGATCGTCGATCCGGACGCGATCCATTCCGCGCGGGACGAGATCCGGCGGCGCCTGGCCGCAGCGCTGCGCAAGGAACTGCTCGCGGCCTGCCGCGCGCAGCGGGTCGCGGGTCCCTATTCGCCCGATGCAGTGTCGGCCGGCAAGCGCGCGCTCAAGAACGCCGCGCTCGGGCTCCTCATGGAGCTCGACGACGCCAGCCTGCGCGCGCTATGCATGAAGCAATTCGAGGCCGCGGACAACATGACCGATGCGCTCGCGGCGCTTTCCATGCTCGCCAATTGCGACTGCCCCGAGCGGATGCGGGCGCTGGATGCCTTCTACAACCGCTGGAAGAACGAGCCGCTGGTGGTGGACAAGTGGCTGGCGGTGCAATCGACGGCGCGCCTGCCTTCGGCGCTTGCCGATGTGAAGCGCCTGATGGCGCATCCGGCGTTCAACCTCAGGAATCCGAACAAGATCTATGCGCTGATCGGCGGCTTCCGCGGCAACCAGGTGCGCTTCCACGCCGCGGACGGCGCGGGCTACGCCTTTCTCGCCGACCAGGTCGTCGCGCTCGACGCAATCAATCCGCAGGTCGCGGCGCGCATGGCGCGGGGGTTCGACCGCTGGAGAAAGTTCGACGAGCAGCGCCAGGGGCGCGCGCGCGCGGCGCTAGAGCGCATTCGCGACGCGAAGGGCGTCTCGAAGGGCGTGCTCGAGATCGCGACTCGGGCGCTGGCCTAGCCGCTGCGCCCGCGCACCATCGCGACCTTGTCCTGCACGCGCACGTCGAAGCGCGCGACGTTGACCACCATGCGCTCGTGCGTGCCGTCGCCGATCGGTTCTTTTTCATCATTCACCGCTACGCGGAAGGTGACCGTGCGGCCTTCCAGCTTCACGATTTCGACTTCCGCGCGCACGCGCATGCCTACCGGCGTCGCGGCGAAGTGGCGGATGTCGAGGCGCGTGCCGAGCGACTGATGGCCCTGCGGAAGCAGGTGCTCGATGGCGGCGAGCGCGGCCGCTTCGATCACATTGATCATCACCGGCGTCGCAAGCACGTGCACGCGGCCGCTGCCCACGCGCGGCGCGGTGTGTTCCTCGCCCACCACGAGCTCCGCGGTGCCCTTCAGGCCGGGTTTCAGGTTTGCTGCCGCGTTCACCGGATTCTCCAGCATGCATAATAGCGCCGTAAGGGAACACTACAGGGAACTTTCGATGAAACCCAGCCTGAAACCCGGACTCGTCCACACGAAGAAAATCACGGTCGATGAGTTTCGCGTCATCAATTTCATGGGCGAGGACTGCCGCGTCTATGCGACGCCGCGCATCATCAGCGACGTCGAGTACGCCTGCCGCAACTTTCTCCTCGAGCACCTCGACCCGGGCGAGGACACGGTCGGCACCAAAGTGAACTGGGAGCACGTGAGCCCAGCGCTGCTCGGCGCCGAGATCACGATCTCCATCAAGCTGACCGGCGTGGATAGGCGGCGTGTGACTTTCGAGGCGGCCGTCAACGAGGGCGCCGACCCCGTCGCGCGCGGCACGCACGAGCGCTTTGTCGTTGACGTGCAGAAAGTGCGCGAGCGGCTGCTGAAGAAAAAGGCGCAGCGGAGCTGACATGCGCATCGGCATCCTCGGCGGCGGCGTCATCGCGAGGCTTTTCCTCGAGCATGTACGCCGCGGCAAGATGGGCGATGCGCGGGTGGTGGCAGTCACGGGCCGTAGCGTCGCTTCGCGCGGTAAGGCGCTCGCGCGCGAGTTTCACGTGCCGTTCGTCGTCGGGGCGAAGAAGCTGATCGCGGCCCGTCCGGAGGTGGTGATCGAGGCCGCGTCCCACGACGCGGTGCGCGAGTACGCCGGGGCGCTGCTCGCGAAGGGTATCGCCGTCATCGTGCTCTCGAGCGGCGCGCTCTGCGACGACAAGCTGCGCAAGCGCCTCGAGCGCACCGCGGCGAAGCATCGCGCGCTTTTGTATGTGCCTTCGGGCGGAATCGGAGGGCTCGACGCCCTGAAGGCGGCGTGCGCGGCCGGCGTCGATGAAGTGAGCATCGCCGTCACCAAGCCGCCCGCGGCGTGGAAAGACATTCCGTACGTAGAGAAGCTAAAGGTCGATCTTGACCGGCTCACAGGGCCGGTGACTCTGTTCGAGGGCACGGCGCGCGAGGGCGTGCCGCACTTTCCCGCCAATGTGAACATCGCCGCGGTGCTCGCGCTCGCCGGCATCGGCTTCGATCGCACGCGCCTGAAGGTGGTCGCCGACCCGGCGCTGAAATTCAACACGCATTTCATCACGATCCGCGGCAAGACCGGGACGATCGACCTGCGCTTCGAGAGCGTGCCCTCGCCCGACAATCCCAGGACCGCGATGCTCGCCTGCTACAGCGCGCTCGCCGCGATCCGCCAGTTCGGCTCGCTGGTGCGCTACGGAACCTGAGCGGTGAAGCGCTCCTCCTACACCCTCGCCCGCGAGCTTCTGCGCAGGCGCTATCTCAAAGTGGACACGGCGACGGTGGCCGACGTGCTCGATGCGCTCGGGCTGCCCGACCAGGGGCTCGCGCCCGGGTTCGCGCCTTACCCCGCGTCCGCCGGCAAGATGGCGGGCTGGGCCTACACGATCCTGGGAAAAATGCGGCGCTACGCGGGAAGCGGCGATCCGCGGAAAATGAAGGCGGTGGACGGTGCAGGCAAGGGTGACATCACGGTGTGGGCCGGAGAAGGCAAAGGCGTGTGCTTTTTCGGCGAACTGATCGCGCTCGGCATGAAGCGCCGCGGCTGCGCCGGCGCGCTCGTGGACGGCGGCATCCGCGACATCGAATGGATCAGGCGGCAGCGATTTCCCGTGTACGCCCGTTACCGCACGCCGGTGCAGTCGATCGGCCGCTGGAAGGTGACGGCGTGGCAGGTGCCGGTTGACATGCCGGGAGCGACGGCAAGGCGCGTCAGCGTACGCCCCGGAGATTTCGTGCTGGCGGACACGGACGGCGTCATCGTGGTACCGGCCCGGGCCGCAGCAAAGGTGCTCGCCCAGGCCGAGCGCCTCACGGCCAGAGAGATCCGGATCCGCCGCGACCTCGGCCGGGGCGCGAGCCTGGAGCACGTGCTCAGGAAGTACGGCCACGTCTGAGCCTTGGCGGCACAATGCTGAGATGCCGCTTCCACGCGGCAGTGCAACATCGTGTCTTTCCCATGAGCGGCTGGACTTGCGCTTCGAATCGCAGTAATTTGGCCGCAGCAGAACGATAGCGCAGCCGCGCCCCAACCACCGGGAGACAACCCAATGAGCATGCTTCCCTCTGAAGAGCTGGTGCAATTGTCGTCCGCAGAATCGCTTTTCCCGTCGCCGATTCCGGTGCAGTCGGTGTCGAGCGACGAGTTCATACCCGAGCCGCAGACGCGCAAGCAGCATGAATTCGAGGCGCGCGTAAAGGAGCTGGGCGCGAAAATGGCCAGGCGCCTGGGCGTGAGCCGCAGGCGGTTCTTCCAGTCCGCGGCGGGCATGGCCACCGCGTTCCTCGCCATGAACGACACCTACGGCCCGATTTTCGGCGTGTCCAGGGCCGAAGCCACGGAGCCCGAGCGCGCCAATGATCGCGCGAAGAAGCTGTCCGGGCAGTTCATCATGGACATGCACACGCACTTCCTGCGCCCGGGCACGAAAATCATGACCTTCGTGAACCAGAGGAACGCCGTGGGCAAGGCCGGCTGGAACGCCTCGCTCGGGGAAAAAGAGCAGACCATCGATGACCTGATGTTCCAGAACTACATCAAGGAAATCTACCTCGATTCAGACACCAAGGTCGCCTGCATCAGCGGTGCGCCCTCGGAAAAACTGGAAGACTGGTTCCTCACCAACAAGATGAAGGCCGATACGCGCGCCAGCGTCAATGCCATTGCCGGTTCCAGACGCATGTTCGCCCACGCCATCTTCACGCCGGGCTACGACGGCTGGATGGAGGCGATCGACCGCGACATCGCCACGCTCAAGCCCGATTCGATGAAGGGCTACTGCATAGGCGACAACACCAACAAGGACCTGTCGATCCACCCCTGGCTGCTCGACGACGACAAATTGGTTTATCCCGCCTATGAAAAATTCCTCAAGGCGGGACTGAAAAACGTCTGCATCCACAAGGGCCTGTTCAACCCGGCGCTGGAAAAGCAGTTCCCCCATCTGTTGCGGCATGCGATGGTGGGCGACGTGGGCAAGGCGGCCAAGGACTGGCCGCAGCTCAATTTCATCATCTACCACGGCGCCTATCGCCTCGGGCCGGTCAAGGATGCCTTGGCCGGTTTCGAGCAGACCGGGCGCGTCGAATGGGTTTCCGATCTCGCCGATATCCCGGCGAAGTACGGCGTCAAGAATGTCTATGCCGATGTCGGTCAGCTTTTCGCGCAGACCACGATTGCCGAGCCGCGCCTGTCGGCGGCGATGATGGGCATACTGATCAAGGGACTGGGCGCGGATCACGTGAACTGGGGCACCGATGCCATCTGGACCGGCGCGCCGCAATGGCAGATCGAGGCGCTGCGCAGGTTGGAGATCCCGGAAGACATGCAAAAGAAGTACGGCTTCAAGCCGCTCGGGCCCGCCGACGGTCCGGTCAAGACCGCGATCTTCGGCGGCAACAGCGCGCGCCTGTACAACTACAAGCCGCAGCAGCGCGCCGAAATCGAGAACGACAAGCTCGCCTTCTACAAGGAGCTCTACGAAAAGCACGGCGCCGGGCGCACCAACCTTGCTTACGGGTACGCTCTCAAAAAATCCGCATGAATGGCGGTAAATCCGGCACCTGGATGGCGGGCAAGGTGCCATCTCGCCCGAGTTGAGGTGCGCGGATCAGGAGCAGCGATGTCGACAAAATCACCTCTGTTCCTGATGGCGGCCGCCCTGTTGTACCCTGCGCTCTTTGCCCGCGGACAGGAGTTGCCCGAGGGAAAGGGAAAGGAATGGGTCGTTGCGCAGTGCACCAGCTGCCATCAGTTCCGCGCCGGTTCCGGATACACGTCACAGGGCTGGAACACGGTCATGCGAATGATGGTGAATCACGGTGCGCCGATTCCGAAGGATCAGATTGCCCCGATCACGGAGTACCTGATCAAGAATTTCCCGGAAAAATCCAAGCCCGCCGGCGTGGTGCTTCCGGGGCCCGTCAAGGTGTCGATGAAGGAGTGGCAAGCGCCCACGCCCGGGTCGCGGCCGCACGATCCGCTGGCAACCCGGGACGGATCGCTCTGGTACACGGGCCAGATGGCCAACGTGCTCGGCCGGGTCGATCCGAAGACCGGCAAGATCAGGGAATACCCCCTCAAGACGCCTCACTCCGGGCCGCACGGTCTGGTCGAGGACACGGGCGGCAACATCTGGTACACCGGAAACACCGGGGCGTTGATCGGCAAGCTCGACCCCAAGACGGGCGCGGTCACCGAGTACCCGATGCCGGACCCGAACGCGAAGGACCCGCACACGCTGATCTTCGACAAGAGCGGGATTCTGTGGTTTACGGTGCAAAACGCCAACCGAATCGGACGGCTCGACCCGAAGTCGGGCGAGATCAAGCTGCTCACGCCGCCGACGCCGAAATCGCGCCCCTATGGCATGGCGCTGGACTCCAAGGGCACCTTGTTCGTCGTCCAGTTCGGCACCAACAAGGTCGCGAGGGTCGATCCGAAGACGCTGCAAATTCGCGAGTACACCTTGCCGGATCCGGCATCCCGCCCGCGGCGCCTGACGATCACGAGCGACGACATCATCTGGTACTCCGACTATTCGCGCGGATACCTGGGCCGTCTCGACCCCGCGACCGGCAAGGTGACCGAATGGCCGTCTCCAAGCGGGCCAAAATCCGCGCCCTACGGCATCTCGACGATCAACGACATCATCTGGTACAGCGAGTCCGAATCGAAGCCGAACATGGTTGTGCGCTTCGATCCCAAGACCGCGAAATTCCAGAGTTGGGCCATCCCGGGCGGCGGCAACATCGTGCGCAACACCTCGGTCACGACAGACGGCAACTTCGTGCTGGCCAACAGCCTGGTCAATGCGGTGACCCTGGTCACGATCTCGAAGTGAAGTGAAGAAAACGTAGAATTTCTGGCGGGCCCTGGCGAGGCTCGGCGAGTCAGGGCTTTCCGCACCAACATCGCCCAGGGCTGCGTCAACAAGTCCGCATAAGGTTTTTTCCCATCGGAGCGCGGCGGCTTGACCGCCGCGTTTTTTTTGAGATTACAATTCAGCGTTGACCGCGCCAGAACCCGACGCCCGAACCATGATCCACGGCATCGACATCCACACCCACATCGTTCCCGAGCGGTTCCCCGCGTATGCCGGCAGCGGCCGCAATGTTCCCTGGCCGAGCATGGCGCACGACGGCTGCGGCCACGCGCAGGTGATGATTTCCGGAAAGAACTACCGCACCGTTTCTTTTGCCAGCTGGAGCACGGCCGAGCGCGTCAAGGACATGGACGGCATGCATATCGCGCGGCAGACGCTGTCGCCCATGCCGGAGCTGCTTTCCTACTGGTTGCCGCTCGCCGACGCCCAGGTCATGTGCCGCCACCTCAACGACACGATCGCCGGGATGATTGCCGCGGCGCCGGCGCGATTTTCCGGTCTCGGCGCCGTGCCGCTTCAGGACGTCGATGCGGCCGTGGCGGAACTCGAATTCATCGTCATGGAATTGAAGCTGTCCGGCGTGGAGATCGGGTCCCACGTCAGCGGCGTCTCGATCGGCGATCCCCGGTTCGATCCGTTCTTCTCGGCCGTGGAAACCTGGGGCGCGGCGGTGTTCGTGCATGCGCTTCGGCCCGCGGGCAAGGACCGTCTGATCGGGCCGGCTCAGCTCGAGCAGGTGGTCGCATTCCCGGGCGACATCGGGCTCGCCGCCGCGTCGCTGGTGACCGGCGGCATGCTCGAGCGCCACCCGAAACTTCGCGTCGCGCTGTCGCACGGCGGCGGTGCTTTCGCGATGATGCTGCCGCGCCTTGAGCACGGCTGGAAGGCGGCGCCGGCGATCAGGGAGGCGATCCCGCGCGCGCCTTCGGAATACGCACGCCGCCTCTGGTGCGATACCCTGGTCTACGATCCGCACTCGCTGCGCCACGTGCTGCGGACTTTCGGCGACGACCGCGTCATGATCGGTACGGACTATCCTTTCGCCATCCGTGATACCGATCCGCACGCTTCGATCGACGCGATCTCGCCCGACGCCGCGCTTGCCGCGGCGCTGCGCGAAGGCAACGCGCGCCGGTTTCTCGGCTTGGACGCCTGAGCGGCACCGGAACCCTGTAGTCAAATTGAACGGAGGAAAACATGAACGATGATCAAACTGTGCCCGCGGCGGACGGCAGCTCGCGCCGTCGGTTCGTGGTGTCAGGCGCCGCGGGGATCGCCGCGACGCTGCTTGCTGAAAATTCGCTTGCGCAGGCGCCGAGTCGGCCGACCGCGGGCAGCGCCGTCGTCGTGGGCGCCGAGCACTACGCGATCAAACGCGTGGGCGCCGAAAGCGTGCGGCTCTTTCTTTGGCGCAAGCGGCTGCGCGAAACTCCGGCCGGCGGCGATAAAGGCACGATTCTTTTCGTGCACGGCTCCTCGGTCCCCTCCACGCCGGTATTCGACCTGCAGCTGCCGGGGCGGCCTGACGCCTCGACCATGGACACCTTCGCGCGCTACGG
>JBGPYQ010000060.1:0-15990 GCA_041493345.1 Gammaproteobacteria bacterium
CTCGACTATGCCGCTGCCGAAGTCCTTGCCGTCCTTCGAAAAGCGCCGCGCCACGCCGTAGCTCATGAACGACGCCGGGGTCGCGCCGCCCGGAACAATGCCCATGAAACACCCGACCGCCGCGCTGCGCAACGACGTGGCCCAGTAACGCGGCAACTCTTTCCAGGTTTCCAGGACGACTTTCATGTTGATTCGGGCGTTCGCGCCTTTGAACGCGAGGCCCTCCTCCAGCGTCTCGAGGATCTCCCCGATGCCGAACAGGCCGATCACCGCGATCAAGAAGTCGAATCCCTTCAGCAGCACGGTGAATCCGAACGTGAGCCGCAGCGTCCCGGTGATACCGTCAAGGCCGACCGCCGCCAGGGCGAACCCGATCATCATCGAAGCGATGGTCTTGAAGGCGTTGCCCCCGCTCATGCCGACGAACGCGCAGAAAGTAAGGAGATACACCGAAAAGTACTCCGGCGGGCCGAATTGAAGCGCGAAGCCCGCCACAACCGGGGAGAGAAACGTGATCATGATCACCGCGATCAGCGCCCCGAAGAACGAGGATGTGAACGCCGCGGTCAGCGCGCTGCCCGCGCGCCCCTTCTGCGCCAGCGGGTGGCCGTCGAATGTCGTCGCCACCGACCAGGGCTCGCCCGGGATGTTGAACAGAATCGAGGTGATGGCGCCGCCGAACAGCGCGCCCCAGTAAATGCAGGACAGCAGAATGATCGCCGAAGTGGTTCCGCCCGGCTGCTGCGCCATCGAGAACGTCAGCGGCAGCAGAATGGCGACGCCGTTCGCGCCTCCCAGGCCCGGCAGCACGCCGATGATGATGCCCAGAATCACGCCGACGAACATCAGCAGCAGGTTGAAAGGCGACAGCGCGACCCCGAACCCCTGCATCAGGGCATTGATTTCTTCCACTTGTCCTCTCTTTTCCCCGGCGGGAACGTGCCTAGCGAGTCAATTGGACCACAGAGCGGGACCACAGAGCGCTCAACCGAGGCAGCGCGCCGCCTCGGGCGGCCCCTTGGGCCGGTTTCTGCAACCCAAGGGCCCCGAAAAGTTCATTCATCAATTCAATCCCAGCGCTGCTTCCAGCGGGCCCTTGGGTAAGGGCACCTGGAACCACATTTCGAAGGTGAGGAAAAACGCAACGCTGACGCCCACCGAGACCGGCGCGATCTTGATCCAGGAATACTTGCCCAACTGCCGCATGAAATAGGCGATAAAGAGCGTCGAAGCCACATAGAAGCCCAGATACGCAATTAGGGAAACATAGACGACGGTCGGGATCAGGACCGTCAGGATCATCTTCAGTTGCGCGCGCGTCACGAACGATTCGGAAGCAAGTTCCGCGTTGCGCAGGGCCGCCGCAAGAACGAATGCGCCGGATACGCACACCAGCAGCCCGACGTAAAACGGGAAATAGCCGGCCTGCGGGCCATCCTCCCCCCATCTTGCGCCCAGGCGGTAGCTGTCGATAACAACCACCGCGCCAAAAATAAACACGATGGCCGCCACCCAGATTTCCACGGACCGGACTGAAGCAGCCGAGCGCTCTTTCTCGTTTTCCATTCTTATCGTCTCATCCCCCGGATGAGCGCCTGCGCGGACCCGGGAATCAGGGCCGCCTCAAGCGCATAGGTGCATCCGGTGGAGATTACTTGGCGAGAAACCCGGCGTCCTTCATGAGCTCGAAATGGCGCGATTCCTCGCGTGCCACCCACTCCGCGTACTCCTTGCCCGTCAATGTCGTCTGGTTGAACGCGCCCGTCTCGATGAAAGTCTTCCAGTCCGGGGTCTCGCGCACTTTCTGGAGCAGCTCGACGTAGTACTGTCGCTGCTCCTCGGTAACGCCGCCAGGCATGAAGATGCCGCGCAGCATCAGGTACTCGACGTCGAGGCCGGAGTCCCTGCACGTCGGAATGTCGTACCACGACATCGTCTTGGTGATCTTGGCCTTGTAGGGCATGCGCTTCGCGTCGAACACGCACAGGGGACGCAGCGTCCCGGCGCGCCACTGCGCCACCGCCTCGATCGGATTGTTGACGGTCGAGTCGACGTGCTTGCCCACCAGTTGCACCGCCACTTCGCCGCCGCCGCGGTACGAAATGTAGATGAACTTGGCCCCGGTCTGCTTCTCGATGGCGACGGTGATGATCTGGTCCTCCTGCTTCGAACCCGTTCCGCCCATTTTGAACTTGCCGCCGGCCGCCTTGACCGCGGCGATGTACTCCTTGGGCGTCTTGTAGGGCGTCTCCGCATTGACCCAGAGAACAAAGTTGTCGAGCGCCATCATCTGCACCGGGGTCAGGTCGCGCCAGTTGAACGGCGTATTGGTTGCGAGCGGCGTGGTGAACAGGTTCGACAGGGTGATGATGATCTTGTGGGGGTCGCCCTTCGCCTCCTTGACGTCGAGGAAGCCTTCGGCGCCCGCCCCCCCGGCCTTGTTGATGACGACCATCGGCTGCTTCATCAGTCTGTTCTTTGCGATGATGCCCTGGATGATGCGCGCCATCTGGTCGGCGCCGCCGCCGGTCCCGGCGGGGATGATGAATTCCACGGTCTTCGTGGGTTCCCAGGCCGCGGATGCCTGTAACGGAACGACCACCGCCGCCGCAGACGCGCAAAGCGCAATGCCGTGCCACATCCTTTGACTAGAGTCGCGCATAGCTTTCCTCCTTTGACTGAGCAATTGGCAGGACCGACTGTCGCTGTCTGACGTCACTTCCTAACATTCTATGCGCTTTGCCGGTTGTTGCCCGCGCCGGCCCGAAAGCGGGCCTCGCGCCGGACAAGAAAAAAATCAATCGGAAAATCGCGCGTGAATTATTGCCAGATTCCCCCGGGTGCGGCCTTGATTGAAGTCAAGTCCCGCGTCGCCGCGTCAAGCTTTTCCGTCCTCAAGGACCGGCGGTTTGCGCCTGGCAATCCACGTTCCTATGATTACAACCAGCACCGCACCCATAATCGGCGCGATGCGCAGCGATTCAAGCCAATTAGCACTTGCCCGGACCCAATCCACAATGGCCGGATCGGTCACCAGCATGTCGCCCGCGATCCAGCCGAGCAGCGCAGCACCGCCGGTAATGATGATCGGAAACCGGTCCATTACCTTGAGGATGAGCGTGCTGCCGAACACGATCAGCGGGATGCTGATGGCGAGTCCCAGCACCAGCAGGACGATATTGCCCTTGGCCGCCGCCGCAACGCCGATCACGTTGTCCAGGCTCATGACGAGGTCGGCGATCATGATGGTGCGGATCGCCGCGAACATGCTGCCGTAGGTCTTCTCCCCCTTGTCGTCGTCGCCGTCTTCGGGCACGAGCAACTGGATGGCAATCCACAACAGGAGCAGCGAGCCGACGATCTTAAGATACGCCAGCTTCAGCATTTCCACCGCAACGATCGTCAAGATCACCCGCATGACGATAGCGGCGACCGAGCCCCAGATGATCGCCTGCTTCTGCTGCTTCGGGGGCAGCGAGCGCGCCGCCATCGCGATCACCACGGCATTGTCCCCCGAGAGCAGAATATTGATCCAGATGATCGCAAAAAGGCCGACCCAGAACTCGCGCGAGAGGATCATTTCCATGAAGGCGGGATTCCGGAAGTGGGGAAGGGGCGCATATATTACCCGGGGCGCGCCTGTTGCGCCCGTTCAGAACAACCCAACGACCTTGCCTTCGTCGTCGAGGTCGATCTTGGTCGCCGACGGGACCTTGGGCAGCCCCGGCATGGTCATGATGTCGCCGCAGATCATTACCACGAACTCGGCGCCCGCGGCAAGCCGGACTTCGCGTACGTTAACCACGTGGTTCGCCGGGGCGGCGCGCAGCTGAGGATCGGTCGAGAACGAATATTGCGTCTTGGCGACGCATACGGGGTAATGGCCGTAGCCGTCATCCTGGAGTTTCTTGATCTGCGCCCTCACCTTGCCGTCGGCGGTCACCTCGGACGCGCGGTAGATTTTCTTGGCGATCTTGTTCATCTTTTCCCAGAGCGTGTCCTGCTCGTCATAGATGAACTGGAAGCGGCTCTTTTGATCGCACAGCTCGACCACGATCCTGGCCAATTCCGCAGCGCCCTTGCCGCCGTCGCCCCAGTGCGTCGCAAGCACCACCTTGGCGCCCAGCTTGCCGATGCGCGATTTGAGCAGGTCCAGCTCCGCCTGCGTATCGTGATTGAATCGATTGATCGACACCACGCAGGGAATGCCGTAGTGCATCTGCACGTTTTCCACATGGCGCTCCAAATTGGCAACACCCTTCTCCAACGCAGCGAGGTTTTCCTGTGTTATGGTCTTGAGATCGACCCCGCCGTGATATTTCATCGCGCGCACCGTTGCGACAATAACCGCGGCGGAAGGCCGCAGGCCCGATTTGCGGCATTTGATGTCGATGAATTTCTCCGCGCCCAGGTCGGCGCCAAATCCGGCTTCAGTGACCACGTAATCGACCAGCTTCATCGCCGCGCTCGTGGCGATCACCGAATTGCAGCCATGTGCGATGTTGGCGAACGGGCCGCCGTGAATGAAGGCGGGGTTGTTCTCGAGGGTCTGCACCAGGTTGGGCTTGAGCGCGTCCTTCAACAGCACGGTCATCGCGCCGTGAGTGGCGAGGTCGCGCGCGAGCACCGGCTTCTGGTCGCGGGTGTAGCCGACCACGATCTTGCCCAGGCGCTCCTTCAGGTCCTTGAGCGAGGTCGAAAGGCAGAAGATCGCCATCACCTCGGAGGCCACCACGATGTCGAAGCCGTCCTGGCGCGGGTAGCCGTTGCTCGGCCCCCCGAGGCTCACCGTGATGTCGCGCAGCGCGCGGTCGTTCATGTCCACCACACGCCTCCAGGCGATGCGGCGAACGTCGAGCCCCAGCTCGTTGCCGTGATGGATGTGGTTGTCGAGCATCGCCGCGAGCAGGTTGTTGGCAAGCGCGATGGCGTTGAAGTCGCCGGTGAAATGCAGATTGATGTCTTCCATCGGCACGACCTGGGCGTAGCCGCCGCCCGCGGCGCCGCCCTTCATGCCGAACACCGGCCCGAGCGAGGGCTCGCGCAGGCAGATCATCGCCTTCTTGCCGATGTGGTTGAGCGCATCGCCCAGGCCCACCGTGGTGGTCGTCTTGCCCTCGCCCGCAGGAGTAGGCGTCATTGCCGTAACCAGGACGAGCTTCGCGTTCGGGCGCGCCTTGAGACCGTCCAGGTATTCGAGCGACACCTTCGCCTTGTAATGCCCGTAGGGCTCGAGGTGCTCTTCGGGAATACCGAGCTTCGCAAGAGCGATCTTGGAGATGCGCTCGAGCCTGGCTTTCTGTGCGATTTCGATGTCGGAGGCCATCGACTGCTCCTTCTGCTGCGGGACAGCATTGTGTTTGATTTTGTGGTCGAGACACTATAAGGGCTGCGCGTTTGGCCGAACATTGACGGAAATCAAGATACAGGCCGCGTGGACCCGCGGCGAAGCGCCAGTGGATCAATGTTCGGTGCATCCGTGTTCGCTACGATCAGGTATGATGAAAATCCGAGCCTTCCTCCAATATCGCTCGTATTCGACAGCTCGATCCGTACGACAGCCGTCTGCAAAAGACGATCTTTATCTTGCTCAAGGAGGTGTGAGGTGTTGAAAAAAAGCCTTGCTTTGCTCAGCCTGCCGTTCTTCCTGTGTCCTGCATGGGCCGACGACGACCACCACGCGCGCTTGCCGCAAGATGTGACCTTTAAGACGCTGATCACAACCCAGTTCACGATAGAAGGTCTGACCGGCGACGATCGAGGAAATCTCTATACCACGGGTCGCCCCAGCGGCCAGCCCTGTCCCGTGTGGCGCATTGCGGCGAACGATCCGACGCCTGAACCGATCCCTGTAGTGGGGTTCGTGCCGGCGCCGTGCAGCCCGTCCGGCATCACCTTCGACGCCAAGGGCGATTTGTTCATTTCCGACGCCGACAAGGTCTGGACCCTGACGCCGGACTCGGTCACCAAGCCTACCGCCACGGTGTACGCAAGCGGCGTGACGGGCACGAACGGATTGGCTTTCGACCGCGGTGGAAATCTCTGGACGGGAGACGGCGTTACCGGGCTCGGGCGCGTATGGAAGATCCCGCCACACACCGGAGCCGTTTCTGCAGGACCCGAAGTGTTCCGCGTCCAGCCGATGGTCAACACGGCGACCGCCACGGTCGTCATTGGCGGCGTCCCCACCAACTTCCCGGTGGGCCGCGATGTCCGCACCTCACCGACGGGGAACTCGCAGCCGCTGGTGGCGAACGGCATCGCCTTCAACCACGAAGGCGACATGTTGATCGCGGATACCGCGCGCGGGGCCATCTGGAAGGTGGAGATGGGCCGCGACGGCAGCATCCGCAGCCCCATGAACTGCGACACCACTTTCACCGCGAACACCCTGTGCCTCGACAATATCCTCGTCGCGCATCCGTATCTCGATGGCGCGGACGGCATCGCCTTGGATGCCGCGGGAAATATCTGGGTTGACGCCAACGAGCGAAACGCGGTCGTAGTGGTCACTCGCAAGGGCAACGTCACCGAAGTCTTCCGCAACGCGCCCGATGCCGCAAACCTGCGCAACGGCGGGCCTCTGGAGACCCCGACCAGCCCGTTCCTGCTCGGGCACAAGTTCTGCACCGCCAACTCGGACGGCAACCGGCGCGACAATGCGCCCAATACTGCCGGAGAAATCGCGCCCGGAACCAACAAGCAAGGCAAGATTTCCTGCATGGACCAGCGCCTGCACATCCCGGGCATGCGGCTGCCGCTGTAACGACACGCTTTCTGAAACCCCCGGTCGCCCGGGGCTTGTTCGGCTGTTGCGGGTCTTGCTGGGACTACGCGTTCGATGCTTCCTCCTGCGCGACGGCGAGCAGCGTCCCGCCGCCGAAGCTCGCGTGCACCGGCGTCGGCCCGCCCTTCGCAACCTTCACCGCGCAGTACTTGAACTCCGGGATCTTGCCGACCGGATCGAGCACCGGATTGGTGAGCATGTTCGCCGCCGCCTCGTAGTAGCAGAACGGGATGAACACCACGCCCGCCGGCGTGCCGTCGTCGGCGCGCGCATAAAGCGAAATTTTCCCGCGCCGGGATTCGACTGTGACGACCTCGCCCGGTTTCACCCCGAGCTTCGTCAGTTCGAACGAATGGAACGAGGCCATCGGCTCGGGCTCGATGTAATCGAGAATGGACGCCCGGCGCGTGATCGCGCCGGTGTGCCAGTGCTCGAGCTGCCGCCCGGTGATGAGCACCAGCGGATACTGCGCGTCGGGTTGCTCCGCCGCCGCAATGATGTCCGCGGGCACGAACTTGCCGCGTCCCGTCGCCGTCGGGAAGTGCGTGGTAAACACGACCGGCTCGCCCGGGTCGCCTTCCTTTTCGCACGGGTAAGTGACCGAGGATTCGATCTCCAGGCGCTCCCAGGTGATGCCCGCGATCGAGTCCATGCATTGGCGCATCTCGTTGAACACCTCGCGCGGATGGGAGTAGTTCCAGGGAAGGCCGATGCGCCGCGCAAGCTCGTTGATGATCCAGAGGTCTTCTTTCGCCTCGCCCGGCGGCTCGATCGCCTTGCGCCCGAGCTGCACCATGCGGTCGGTGTTGGTGACTGTACCGACCTTCTCGGGCCAGGCGGTTGCCGGAAGAATGACGTCGGCGAGATAGGCGGTCTCGGTGAGGAAGATGTCCTGCACCACCATATGATCGAGCGCGGCAAGCGCCTCGCGCGCGTGATCGGCGTCGGGGTCCGACATCGCCGGGTTCTCGCCCATGATGTACATGCCGCGGATTTCCTTTTTCTTCGCCGCGTGCATGATCTCGACCACGGTGAGGCCGGGCTTGGGATCGAGTTCCACGCCCCATAGTCTCTCGAAGCGCTGTTTCGCCTCGGGCGTGGCGACGCGCTGGTAGTCGGGATAGAACATCGGGATCAGCCCCGAGTCGGAGGCGCCCTGCACATTGTTCTGGCCGCGCAAGGGATGCAGGCCCGTTCCCGGCCGGCCGATCTGCCCGGTGGCGAGCGCGAGCGCAATCAGGCATCTGGCATTGTCGGTGCCGTGAATGTGCTGGGAGATGCCCATGCCCCACATGATCATCGAGCCCTTCGAAGTCGCGTACAGGCGCGCCACCTCGCGGATCGTCTTCGCGTCGATGCCGCACACCGGCGCCATCGCCTCGGGCGAGTATTTCTTGACGTTCTCGGCGAGCGCCTCGTAGCCCGAGGTGCGGTCGCGGATGAACGCTTCGTTGACGAGACCTTCCTCGACGATGGTGTGGAGCATCGCGTTCAGCAGCGCGACGTCGGTGTCGGCCTTGAACTGCAGATAATGCGTCGCGTAGCGCGCAAGCTCGCCGCGGCGCGGGTCGGCGACGATCAATTTTACTCCCGCCTTCGCCGCGTTCTTCATCCAGGTCGCCGCGACCGGATGGTTCACGGTGGGATTCGCGCCGATCAGGAACAAGACCTCCGCCTTCATCACGTCGCGCACCTGGTTCGAGACCGCGCCCGAGTTGATGCCTTCCATGAGCGCGGCCACGCTCGATGCATGGCACAGCCGCGTGCAGTGATCGACGTTGTTCGAGCCGAAGCCGGTGCGCACCAGTTTCTGGAAGAGATACGCCTCTTCATTGGTGCCTTTCGCCGAGCCGAAGCCGGCGAGCGCCTTCTTTCCGTGCGTTTCGCGTATGTCGCGCAGGCTTTTCGCGGCGAGATCGAGCGCCTCGTCCCAGGTCGCCTCGCGGAAGACTTCGGACCAGTTGTCCGGGTCGACGGTGAAATCCTTGTGCTTTTTCACGCCCGGCTTGCGGATGAGCGGCTTCGTCAGCCGCTGTTTGTGATGCACATAATCGAAGCCGTAGCGCCCTTTCACGCACAGCCGGTCGCTGTTGGCCGGACCGTCGCGGCCCTGCACCCAGAGAATCTTGTTGCCTTTGATGTTGTAGGTGAGCTGGCAGCCGACGCCGCAGTAAGGGCAGACGGAATTCACGGTCTTGTCGGCCTGTATTTTTCCGACCTCGCGCGCCGGCATGAGCGCGCCCGTCGGGCAGGCCTGAACGCATTCGCCGCAGGCGACGCAGGTGGACTCGCCCATGGGATCGTCGAGGTCGAACACGATCTTGGAATGCTCGCCGCGGAAGGCGTAGCCGATGACGTCGTTCACCTGTTCCTCGCGGCAGGCGCGCAGGCAGCGCGTGCACTGAATGCAGGCATCGAGGTTGACGGCGATCGCCGCGTGCGAGAGGTCGGCCGCCGGCTGGTGCCGCGACTCGAAGCGCGGCTTGCCGACTTTCAGCTCCTTTGCCCAATGATCGAGCTCCGAGTCGAGCGTGTAGGATTTCTCCGGGATGTCCGAGAGCAGGAGCTCGAGCACCATTTTCTGGCTGGCGAGCGAGCGGGCGTTGTCGGTCGTCACTTCCATCCCGTCCTCGGGATAGCGGCAGCACGAAGGCGCGAGCACGCGCTCGCCTTTGACCTCGACCACGCAGGCGCGGCAGTTGCCGTCGGGGCGCATGCCTTCCTGGTAGCAAAGGTGCGGGATGTCGATGCCGTAGTGCTTGGCGGTCTGGATGAGGGTTTCATCCGAGCGGCCGATCACTGTTTTGCCGTTGAGCTGGAACTCGACCGGCATGGTTGCCGCCTGCGCGGTGCTTATTCGGTCCATCGGTCACCTCTCAACATCGGGTGAAGGAAAACTCATTCACTGAATCTCGTGCGGAAAATATTTCATCACGGACAGCACCGGATTGGGCGCGGCCTGCCCCAGCCCGCAGATCGAGGCGTCCATCATAGCCTGCGACAGCTCTTTCAGCAGCGCCTGGTCCCACTTGGGCTTTTCCAGCAGCTTCAGCGTCTTGGCGGTGCCGACGCGGCAGGGCGTGCACTGCCCGCAGGATTCCTCGGAGAAGAACTTGGTCAGGTTGCGCGCGGCGGTGGTGGCGCGGTCCTTGTCCGAGAGAATTACCACCGCCGCCGAGCCGATGAAGCAGCCGTACTGGTTCAGGGTGTCGAAGTCGAGCGGGATATCGCCCATCGATGAGGGAAGAATCCCGCCCGAGGCGCCGCCCGGCAGATAGCCGTAGAACGTGTGCCCGTCGAGCATCCCGCCGCAGTATTCGGCGATCAGCTCCTTCACCGTGATGCCGGCAGGCGCGAGATGCACGCCGGGCTTCTTTACCCGCCCGCTCACCGAGAACGAGCGCAGGCCCTTGCGCCCGTTGCGGCCGTGGGAAGCGAACCAGTCCGCGCCCTTTTCCAGGATCTCGCGCACCCAGTGCAGCGTTTCCATGTTGTGCTCGAGCGTGGGGCGGTTGAAAAGGCCCACCTGCGCGACGTAAGGCGGGCGAAGCCTGGGCATGCCGCGCTTGCCCTCGATCGATTCGATCATCGCCGATTCCTCGCCGCAGATATAAGCGCCCGCGCCGCGGCGAAGATGGATAGCCGGGAGCTTGCACGGCGGATGGGCCTGCAGCGCGGCGATTTCCCTTTCCAGGATCGCTCGGCAGCCGTGGTATTCGTCGCGCAGGTAGATATAGATCTCGTCGATAGCGACCGCCCAGGCGGCGACGAGCGCGCCTTCGATGAACCGGTGCGGATCGCGCTCCAGATACCAGCGGTCCTTGAAGGTGCCCGGCTCTCCCTCGTCGATGTTGATCGCCATCAGGCGCGGCGCCGCCTCCGCGGCGACGGATTTCCATTTGCGCCCCGCCGGAAAGCCCGCACCGCCCAAGCCTCGCAGACCCGAATTCTCCATGACAGCGATAACGTCCTCGCGCTTCTTCGCGCCGTCCACGCACGATTTGGCAAGCCCGTAACCGCCTTTGGCGCGATAAGCAGCGTAGTCGACGTAGGCGGGGCTGACGATATCCCTATGCGGGTGCTTTCCACCCGAGCCGGGCGCGGGGTGCTTCACCGCCTTGGCTTTTACCAGCGCGGCAATCCCTTCGGCATTCGCATTCGGCAGCGGGTTCTGCCCGATGACCGCGACCGGCGCCGCCTCGCAGCGGCCCAGGCAGGGGGCATGCAGCACGCGCACGTCCTTGCCGAGGATCGCAGGCAGCTTCTCGAGCAGCTCGTGCGCGCCGGCGATGTCGCACGCGATCGAGTCGCACACGCGCACCGTGATCGCAGGCGGGACCGCGTCGCCCTCCTTCACCACGTCGAAATGATGATAGAAAGTAGCGACCTCGTAGACCTCGGTCATCGAGAGATTCATCTCGGCGGCGAGCGCGACCAGATGCGGCGCCGAGAGATGGCCGCAATGGTCCTGGATCTTGTGCAGATGCTCGATCAGCAAGTCGCGCCGGCGCGGCGCATTCTCGAGCAACGCGCGCACTTCCTCCAACGCTTTCGGATCGACCTGGCGACCCTTGGGCGTCGAGCGCAGTTTCGACGCGCGGATGGGGATCACGCCGGGCGTATCGTTTTTCGTTTGGCTTCTCACATTTCCTCGTTGCGGCCCTCGCTCGGTAAGACCGGAAGTTTCCCGGTATTCCATCAGCAGCTTACGCGAGCCAGAGGGGAAATTCCAGAATCACCGGCCGGGGGCTTTGAATTCCTTGATGCCGTTCAATCATAGCGGGCGCGATCACTGCGATGAGGCGAAGCCGCGCCTCGTCGTGTTCTCTAGCGCAGCACCGATTTCAGAAGCCTGCCCATCTCGGCGGGGTTTTTCGTCACCTTGATGCCGCATTCCTCCATCACGGCGAGCTTCTCCTGCGCGGTGCCCTTGCCGCCGGAGATGATTGCGCCCGCGTGCCCCATGCGCTTGCCCGGCGGCGCGGTGACGCCGGCGATGAAACCGACCACCGGTTTTTTCATGTTCGCTTTCACCCAGTGCGCGGCGTTTTCCTCGTCCGAGCCGCCGATCTCGCCGACCATGATCACGGCATCGGTCCCGGCATCGTCGTTGAACATCTTCAGCACATCGATGTGTTTCAGGCCGTTCACCGGGTCGCCGCCGATGCCGACGCAGGTCGACTGCCCGAGGCCCAACTCCATCAGCTGCCCGACCGCCTCGTAGGTGAGCGTGCCCGAGCGCGACACCACGCCCACGCGGCCCTTCTTGTGGATGTGCCCCGGCATGATGCCGATCTTTATCTCGTCGGGAGTAATGACGCCCGGGCAATTGGGTCCGACAAGTATCGTCCGCTTGCCCTGCATCTTGTACTTGGTCCAGACCATGTCGCGCACCGGAATCCCTTCCGTGATGCAGATGACCAGGTCGAGATCCGCCTCCACCGCCTCGTCGATCGCGGCGGCGGCGAAAGGCGGCGGCACGTAAATCACCGACACATTGGCGCCGGTCTTCGCCTTGGCCTCTTTCACCGTGGCGAAGATAGGGATGCCTTCGCAGGACTCCCCCGGCTTCTTCGGATTCACGCCGGCGACGTAGCAGTGCCTGCCGTTGGCATATTCTTTGCCCATCTTGGTGTGGAATTGCCCGGTCTTGCCGGTGATGCCCTGCGTCATCACCCGGGTGTTCTTGTTGATGAGGATGGACATCAGTTTTTCCCCTTCGACGCAGCGACGACCTTCTGCGCGGCGTCGGCCATGTTGCTGCCCGAGATGATCGGCAATCCGGATTCCGCGAGAATCTTTTTTCCGAGCTCGACGTTGGTGCCCTCGAGCCGCACAACCAGCGGCACCTTGAGGCTCACCTCTCTCGCGGCGGCAACGACGCCCGCGGCAATCACATCGCATTTCATGATGCCGCCGAATATGTTCACAAGGATCGCCTTCAGCTGCGGGTTGCGCAGCATGATCTTGAAGGCCTCGGTCACTTTCTCGGTGGTGGCGCCGCCGCCCACGTCGAGGAAGTTCGCCGGCGCTCCGCCGTAGAGCTTGATGATGTCCATGGTCGCCATGGCGAGGCCCGCGCCGTTCACGAGACAGCCGATGTCCCCGTCGAGCTGAATGTAGTTGAGGTCGTACTTCGAGGCCTCGACCTCGGCGGGGTCCTCCTCGTCGAGGTCGCGCAGCGCCTGGAGCTCCGGGTGGCGGAAGAGCGCGTTGTCGTCGAAGTTGATCTTGGCGTCGAGCGCAACGACCTTGCCGTCGCCGGTGAGTATGAGCGGGTTGATCTCGGCGAGGCTGGAATCGGTCTCGTCGAAGGCCTTGTACAGCCCCTTCAGTATCGTGCGCGCCTGCGGCACGCTCGCCGCGGGAATTCCGATCTTCGCCGCAATGTCATCCGCCTCGGCGTCCTTTAGCCCCGAGCCCGGATCGATGAACACCTTGTGGATCTTCTCGGGCGTATGCGCGGCGACTTCCTCGATGTCCATGCCGCCTTCGCTCGAGGCCATCAGCGCCACGCGCTGCGTGCCGCGGTCCACGACCATGCCGACGTAGAGCTCCTTTCTGATATCGGCGCCTTCTTCGATCAAAAGCCGTCGCACTTTCTGCCCTTCGGGCCCGGTCTGGTGCGTCTTCAGCATCATGCCGAGGATCTTCCCGGCCCACTCGCGCACCTCGTCCACCGATTTCACTACCTTCACGCCGCCGCCCTTGCCGCGGCCGCCGGCGTGGATCTGCGCCTTCACCACCCACACCTTGCCGCCCAGCTGCTGTGTCGCCTTCACCGCTTCGTCGACCGAGAAGCAAGGAACGCTGCGCGGCGTGGCGACGCCATACTTGCGCAGGATTTCTTTCGCCTGGTATTCGTGGATTTTCATTTCTTCGCGTCCTGAATGGTAGCCGCAATCATCACCGCATGCAGCGCGGAGGCTCATTGACCCGCGTCAAGCCGCCGGCATTCGCCGCGCCATGGGCCGGTCAGCTCTGCAGGAGATACTCTGCAAGCTCGACGAAACAGGCGCCCGAGGCCCCGCGGGTCACGTATTTCGGCGACGCAGCGAGCCGCCCCTCGAAGCGGCGCACGTTCGCCACGCCCACGGACTTCTCGAAGAAGCCGAACATCGGAGCATCGTTCGCCGAGTCGCCCGCGAACACGAACTCTTTGTTTGCGATGTCGAGATCGAGGTCGAAACGCTCCGAAAACAAAACGCGGCTGGTCGCGAGCTTGTCATAGCCGCCGAACCAGCCGTTGACGTGAATCGAGCTGATCTTGGCGTTGAGTCCCGCCTCTCGCATGAGCATCGCGATCCGCTCCGCCGCGGCTAGCGGCAGCGGCGGCACGTCTTCACAGTAGTCGATCGCGAGGTCGGTCTCGCGGTACGGCTGATCGGCGGCGAGCGCGCACCCGGGCACCTCGGCAAGGATCCGCCGGGCCATGTCGTCCAGGCGCGCGCGCTTTTGCGCGCGGGTCGGCGCGTCTTCCAGAAATCGCTTGTGCAGCTTGCCTTCGGACGAGAAAAAGTAGAAGGCGCCGTTCTCGCCCACTACCGCGTCCACCGGCCACATGCGCGCGATGTGGTCGCACCATCCGGCCGGGCGCCCGGTCACCGGAACGACGATCCTGCCCGCGGCGTGCAGGCGCTCCAGCGCCGTGTATGCGTCGCCGGTCAGCTTGCCCGCAGTGGTCAGGGTCTCATCGATGTCGACGAGCACGGCCCTCACGCCGCGCGCGTCGAGCTCGGCAAGCGCCCTCATCTCACCCGAACAGCCCGCCGACGCGCGCTCCCGCGACGCGATTGACCACGTAGAGACTCGCCGCACAGAGCACGATCAGGATCACGCCGAGCGCGGCCGCCTGGCTGTGGGAACCGGCGATGTAGTAGGTGAAAATCCCGAAGGGGATCATCTCCCAGCCGCCCAGCGTGAGGAACAGCGTGGCGGATGCCTCCTGGATCGACATGATGAAGGAAAAAATAGCGCCCACGAGGATGCCCTTCCACACGAGCGGCGCAGTGATGTCCCTGAACGTCACGAGCTTGCTTGCGCCGACATTCTCGGCCGCTTCTTCCATCGACTTGTGCACCAGGAGCAGCGACGAATAGCTGCTGCGCACGGTGTACGGAAGACGGCGGACGGCGAGCACCAGCGGAAGGATGATCCACATGCTGGTGAGCGCCACGTCAATCCCCGGCAAGGGGAAATGGAATGCGCGGATGTACGCGATGCCGATGGCGGTGCCCGGAATCGCGAGGATCAGCGTGGTGAGCGCGTCCATCGCGCCCCGCCCCGGCGTCCGGGTCCGCGCCATGATCCACGCCATCGGAACCCCGACGACCAGGCAGATCAGCACGGCCAGCCCGGAATACAGCAACGAATTGACGATGAACCTGGGCGTCTCGACGCTGACCTGCCTGAAGTGGTCGAGGGTGTAATGCTCCGGCAACGCCGTGAGCGACCAGCCCTTGCCGACCGCGGCGAGCACGACGCCGGCTTGCGGGAGGAGCGATACGAACATGAGCAGCACGAGAAAACCCACGGCAAGCCAGCGAGCGACCGGCCCCAGCTGCCGGCGCTCCACCCTCGAGTAGGCGAGAGAGCTGTAGTCCTTGAGCGCTACGTAGTGCCGCGCCACCAGCACGAACACGATGGCAAGCACGACGAGCAGCGCCGATATCACGATACCCATGCGGAAGATGCGCCGGTCGACAAACTGCGTAATGTTGAGGTAGGCCTGCACGGCGAGCAGGTCCTGCACGCCCACGACCAGGGGCGTGACGAAATCGGCGAAAGTCCAGATGAAGACGAGCAGCGCTCCGGAAACGTAGCCGGGAGTGGTCAGGGGCAGCGTCACGTCCCGGAAGCGCCGCCAGCCGTTCGCGCCCATCACCTGCGCGGCTTCCTCCAGCGACGGATCCACCTTGGAAAGCGAGTCGAGGATGCTGAGCGTCATGAACGGGAACAGGTGCAGGGTTTCGACGAGCAGTACTCCCTGCGTACCGTACATGAAGTTGATCGGCGTCTGCTGGCCGAACCAGTCCATCAGCAGAACGTTGACCGTGCCGGCGCGGCCGAGAATGAAGACGAAGCCGAGCACGCCGACCAGCGGCGGCAGGATCATCGGCAGCATCGTGAGATAGGAAAAGAGATTCCGGCAGGGAAACTCGAAGCGGATGATGAGGAACGCGACTGCGATCCCGATCACCGAG
>JBGPYQ010000273.1:0-3073 GCA_041493345.1 Gammaproteobacteria bacterium
CGCGACCGGCGGCGACCACCTCGATTCCGGGATGGCCGGCCAGCGCCCGGCAGATGCGGGCGCCGAAGTTTCCGTAGCCGCCCAGTACGACTACGCGCATGGGCCGCGCCGGTGGAGATCGAGCGGTGTTTCCACCCCGTCTTGTAAAGCCAAACGCCGGGAGATGCAAGACACGGGCTCGACGCTAAGCGGCGGGTTCATTTCCATCCTTGCCTGCCTCCGCCCGCGCCGGACTGCCGCGCCAGGGCTTCGTTCAGGATCCAGGCGAGCCGCATGCCCGCCTTGCGGATTTGCGCCTCGACGATAGGGGCCGCCTTCGAGTAGTACGCTTCGTCGATTTGCACAATCCCGCTTATTTTGCGGCTACACGAAAATCCCGCGGGAAGCGCCGGATAAACGAAGGTCCGGGCGATGTGGTTGCTTTCCTCCATCCAGTCCGATATCGAACCCCGTTCCCATCCTGCCTTTTCCGCATTGCCGATAGGCGCGGAAATGATCGCACTTTCTCCGCCTTTCTCCGAGACCCGCCGCTGCACCAGGTGGATGTCCCAGATCGTGTGCAGCTTGATGGTCCCGTAAGGCGGGTTGTCGCGCCGCCCGAAGAACGACACTTCCACCCGGTTTCCGCCCCGATCGCGATGGTTGGCCGCGTGCAGGGGCTGGTGGATGTCGCCGGCCAGATGCACCACCCATTTCAGGGCCTCATTTCTGCGGCGAATCGGCGCCATCCTGTCACCGAGCATTTCGATGTGCCGGGCAAGCTGCGCGGAGGCGCATTTATCTCCCTTGCAGTACCGCGGACGGTCGGCGACGCCGCACACCGGAATGTCGTCGAAATGCCAGGAGCCTCGCGCCCTGCCCCAGGGATAATCCTTGATCTCATCGGCCCAGGACGCGACTTCGCCGAGAGCGCGCCTGTGGGACCGCTCCCCATCGGCCAGACGGTCGTGCGCAAGCAATTCGGCGATTTCCCTGGCCGTCTCCGGGGCGAGGTATCGGCTTGCGATCTCCCCTACCATGCGGTGACCTTCCTCGCCCCAGGCAAGAGCGGTCTGCGCCGGCAAGCACAAGCCCAGCATGAACGCAACCAGGCACGAAGCGCCGGGCATCGATGCGCGGCGCGTCAGTCTTTCTCCGCAATCCGCCCGGCGGGCCGGCATGGTGATATCCTCGTTGCAGCGATTATGCAATTGCACTCACGGACCATTCAAGGAAAACCCATGGACAAGCGTAAGGCATGGAGGGAGCAGGAGCAGCAGCTGGTCGAGCGTTGGAATGCGGCATCGGAGCGGTATCGGGATGCCCAGGCGGAAGTCTCGCGTCAGAATCTGTCGCCCGGCAGCGGCGCGACGGGCGAGGAAAGCAGGCTCAAGGCGGAGGCGGCCCACGCCGAGCTCGAAGCCATGAGAAAGCAGGTCGCGCGCCTCAAGGCCGAGTTCAGCGCCGGAAAGCGATATTGAGCGCCCGGTTCGTCTCAAGCACGCTTACTGCGGCTGAAAGCCGATATCACGCATGAGCTTGCCGTACTTGGCGTAATCGCTCCTGATGATATCGCCAAAGTACTCGGGCGACTCGGCGACGACGATCAGTCCGGCAGACACGAGCTTGTCGCTCACGTCGGGCAGCTTCATCGCGCGGTTGATCTCGTCATTCAGCCTCAGAATGATATCGCGCGCCGTTCCCGCCGGCGCAACGTAGCCGAACCAGCCGCCGGACTCGTAGCCGGGAACGTCCTCCGCCGCCGCGGGAATGCCGGGCCAGAGCGGCACGCGCGTCCTGTTCGTGATCGCGAGCAGTCGCAGCCGGCCCGAGCGCGCGTGAGGAGCGAGTGCCGTGATGCCGTCGATACCCACCTGCACCTGGCCGCCGATCACGTCGGTGACGATCTGCGCCGAGCCCTTGTACGGAATGTGCGTAAAGGTGAATCCCGCCATCACGCGCAGCTGCTCGAAGGCCAGATGCGGAAAGCCGCCTTCGCCGTTGGTGGCGACGGTCAGCTTCCCGGGATTGGCCTTGGCCCAGGCGATCATCTCGCCCACGGTCCTGAACGGCACCTCGGGGTTGGCGACGATGCCGAGATAATTCGTCGTCGAAACCGCGATCGGCACAAAGTCCTTCAGCGAATCGTAGGGAATGTTTTTGCTCGTATGCGGCAGGACGACGAGATTTCCGCCCTGCCCGGCGGCGATGATGTAACCGTCCGGCGGCGCCTTGGCGACGAAATCCAGACCCAGCATGCCGCTCGCCCCGGGACGGTTCTCGACGACGATTGGCTGACCCATGCGTTCGGTCAGCCTGGGTGCGATCAGGCGCGTCATGATGTCGGTGGTATTGCCGGGCGGGAACGGGATGATGATCTTGATCGGCTTCGAGGGCCAGGCCTGCCCTGAGCTTGTCGAATGGGACTGCGCGAGCGCAGCGGGGGCGAACCCCAGGGCAAATGTCGCAAGCACGAATACGCGTAGCTGCCTCATCCCTGCTCTCCCCATCCGATTCCGATAATCCATCATTCTACGAGCGGTGATCGCCACTGTCATTCCCGCGCAAGCGGGAATCCAGTGACTTGAAGTCCCTGGGTCCCCAACCACGACAAAACCGGGTACTTCCGGAGAATCAGCCGTGCCGCTCGTGTGATGACGCTCCTGCCACGTATTCTTATGCGCACTTCGGTTCAGGGGTGGCGGCAACCGGCCAGAAGCGGACACTGGCGAGAGGTCATATCAGTTGAATTGCCGTAGAGGTTCGAGCCCTGCTGGGCTCTCTGACCAGGGCAAATCTGGCATCTGGATTTTAAGGGTACCGCTCGAATAAGTGCCTCCTGGCGAGAGTGCTAGGCTGAACGATCTGCGCGCGCTTCAAAAAAGAAACCCCTCCGAAGAGGGGTTAGGGCTGTTCGCTAGTATTGGATGCGCGTGCTAATTCGCGTGCATCACTTCAACTGGACGATGTACAGCTGGACCACGGTCTTGCCGATGTTCTTGGTAGTGTAGGCTGGACCCGGTTCGAGCATATAGGGCTCGCCAGCCTTTCGGACTACGGTTTCCTTCTTGCCGTCGGCATAGGTAAGCTGGAG
>JBGPYQ010000063.1:0-15089 GCA_041493345.1 Gammaproteobacteria bacterium
CCCATTGGTTCATAGAGCGCGGGTTCGCCGAAGCGAAAGTCGCCGTGTTGCCGAGCGAAAAGAAAGCGCTGTACAACTATCAGCGGCGCTCGAAGATTTTAGTGAAGCTGATTTAAAATCGACTTGATACCAGAATCGAGGTTGCGAAAATGGCAAGGATGGTGAAATGCATCAAGCTCGGCCGCGACGCGGAAGGGCTCGACTCCCCGCCCTACCCGGGCGAACTCGGCAAGCGCATCTACGAGAACGTCTCCAAGGAAGCCTGGCAGGCCTGGATCAAGCACCAGACCATGCTTATCAACGAGAACAAGCTGAGCCTTGCCGACTCGCGCGCGCGGAAATATCTCGCCGAGCAGATGGAGAAGCATTTCTTCGGATCCGGAGCCGACATGGCTTCCGGCTATGTGCCGCCGGACAAATAGGCGCTCTACTTCCGGGCGATCGTCCTCACGCCCGTCTTGGTCCCGAGTAAAAGCACATCCGCTCCGCGCCGGGCGAACAATCCGTTGGTAACGACGCCGGTGATGTTGTTGACCGCCGTTTCCAGCTCGACCGGGTTGAGGATGGACAGGCCCCACACGTCGAGGACGATGTTGCCATTGTCCGTGGAGAATCCTTCGCGCAGCTTGGGCTGGCCGCCGAGCTTCACCATCTGGCGCGCGACATAGGCACGCGCCATCGGAATCACTTCGACCGGCAGCGGAAATTTTCCGAGCACCGGCACGAGCTTCGATTCGTCGGCGATGCAAACGAACTTTTTCGCCACCGCGGCGACGATTTTCTCGCGCGTGAGCGCGCCGCCCCCGCCCTTGATCATGGCGAGATGCTCGGTGATCTCGTCCGCGCCATCGACGTAGACCGGCAGCTCGTTGACGCTGTTGAGGTCGAGCAGCCGGATGCCATGATCTTTCAACCGTTCAGCGGATTTCTCCGAGCTCGCTACCGCGCCGGCGATCCGGCTTTTGATCTTCGCCAGCTCGTCGATGAAGAAATTGGCGGTCGAACCGGTGCCGACGCCGATCACGGCGTCCTCCACCACGTGCTTGATCGCCTCGCGGGCGACCGCCTGCTTGAGCTCGTCCTGGGTCATCGCCGTTTCGACGGAGGCAGGTCCGTGCACACGCCCTCATACAGTTCCGCCGCCATCCCGACCGATTCGCTCGTGGTCGGATGCGGATGGATTGTCTTGCCGATGTCGACCGCGTCGGCGCCCATCTCGATGGCAAGAGCGATCTCGCTGATGAGGTCGCCCGCTCCGGCGCCGACGATGCCCCCGCCGATCACGCGGTGCGTTTCCTCGGAGAAGATCAGCTTGGTGAAACCCTCATCGCGGCCGTTGGCGATGGCGCGTCCCGAGGCTGCCCAGGGGAACTTGGCAACCCCGAACTTCACGCCCTGTTTCTTCGCTTCATCCTCGGTCAGCCCAGCCCAGGCGACCTCGGGATCCGTGTACGCCACTGACGGTATGACGCGGGCGTCGAAGTGGGACTTCTGCCCCGCGGCGGCTTCGGCGGCGACATGCCCCTCGTGCACCGCCTTGTGCGCGAGCATGGGCGGGCCGGCGATGTCGCCGATGGCGTAGATGTGCGGAACATTGGTTCGCATTTGCGAGTCGACCGGGACGAAGCCGCGCTCGTTGATCGCGACGCCCGCGGTATCGGCTCCGATATTCCTGCCGTTGGGCGTGCGACCGACCGAAACCAGGATCATGTCGTAGAGCTGCGGCTTCTGCGGCGCACCCTCGCCTTCGAACGACACCCTCAGCCCTTCCTTTACGGCCTCGACCTTGGTGGTTTTGGTCTTCAGCATGATGTTATCGAAACGGCGGGTGTTGAAGGTCTGCCATACCTTGACCAAGTCGCGGTCGGCCCCGGCCATCAGGCCGTCCAGCATCTCGACCACATCGAGCCTCGCGCCCAGCGTCGAGTACACCGTGCCCATTTCCAGGCCGATGATGCCGCCGCCGATCACCAGCAGGCGATTGGGTTTCGAGCGCAGCTCCAGCGCGCCGGTGGAATCGACGATGCGCGGGTCATCGGGCAACTCATTTCCGTTCAGGCGCAGTGTCGCCGGCTGCGAGCCGGCGGCGATGATGGCGTTCTTGAAGACGACGATCTTGCTGCCTTCCCGGGTCTCCACCGCCATGTGGTTGGGACCGACGAAACTGCCGACGCCGGTGAGCACCGTCACCTTTCGCATTTTCGCCATGCCGGCAATGCCGCTGCTGAGCTTGCCGACGACTTTGTTCTTGAAGTCGCGCAGCTTGTCCATGTCGATCGAGGGCTCGGCGAAAGTGACGCCGTGCGCCGCCATGGCGCGCGCCTCGTCCATGATGGCCGCGGTGTGCAGGAGCGACTTCGAGGGGATGCAGCCGACATTGAGGCACACGCCGCCCAGCGCCGGGTAGCGCTCGATGAGCACCGTGGCGAGGCCGAGGTCCGCGGCGCGGAAGGCGGCCGAATAACCGCCGGGGCCGGAACCCAGCACCAGCATGTCGCAAGTCACGTCGGCCGTGCCCTTGAAATCCGCTGTCGCAGGCACCGGTGCGGCGGGTTTCGTGGGTGCGGGTGTAGGTGCGGGTGTAGGTGCGGGTGCGGGTGTAGGTGCGGGTGTAGGTGCGGGTGCGGGTGCGGGTGCGGGTGTAGGTGCGGGTGCGGGTGTCGCCGCAGCAGCCGGAGCGGGAGCCGGTTTGGAAGGCGGAGCCGCGGCAGCGCCTGCGCTCTCTTCGAGCAGGAGAATCGGCGATCCTTGCGAGACCTTGTCGCCAAGCTTGACTCGCAGCTCCTTCACGATTCCCGCGTGCGGTGACGGAATCTCTATCGTCGCCTTGTCGGACTCGAGCGTGATGAGGGAGGCCTCTTTTTCCACCCGGTCGCCGGGCTTCACCAGGACTTCGATGATCTCGACGTCCTTGAAATCGCCGATGTCCGGCACCTTGACTTCGATCATCTGCGCCACGCCGGCCTCACAAAAGGGTCCGGCGGATGTCGGAGAGGACCGAGGCCAGATAGGTCGTGAAGCGCGCCCCGGCGGCGCCGTCGATAACGCGGTGGTCGTAGGCAAGCGACAGCGGCAGCATCAGCCGCGGGACGAACGCGCCGTCCT
The DNA here is from genome assembly GCA_041493345.1 of Gammaproteobacteria bacterium. Lineage (GTDB taxonomy): Bacteria > Pseudomonadota > Gammaproteobacteria > Burkholderiales > SG8-39 > VBDM01. The sequence continues at coordinate 3,106 of JBGPYQ010000063.1, forward strand.
TGTACACCGGGCGCATCTGCGATCTCGCCACCCCGAGGATCGCGACTTCGGGCGCGTTGATGATCGGCGTGAACGCCGTGCCGCCGATGCCGCCGAGGCTGGAGATGCTGAAGGTGCCGCCGCGCATGCTGTCGGGCTTGAGCTTCTTCTCCCGCGCAAGCTTGGAGATTTCCGCCAGCTCGCGGGCAAGATCGAAGACGCCCTTGCGATCCGCGTCGCGGATCACGGGCACCACCAGTCCATCGGGCGTGTCCACCGCGACGCCGATGTGATAGTACTTCTTGACGATCAGGTTCTCGCCGGTCCTGTCGAGCGAAGCGTTGAAATCCGGAAACTGTTTCAAGGCGTTCACGGAAGCCTTCACCAGGAAGGCGAGCATGGTGAGTTTGAAGCCCTCTTTTTCTGCGACCAGCGCGTTTTCCTTGCGGAAAGCCTCGAGCTCGGTGATGTCGGCTTCGTCGTGCTGGGTGACGTGCGGGATGGAGACCCAGTTGCGATGCAGAATCCCGCCCGAGAGCTTCCTGATGCGCGACAGCGGCTTCGTCTCGACCGGACCGAATTTCGCGAAATCCACCTGCGGCCACTCGGGCAGGTTGAAGCCGAAGCCCCCTCGCGCGATGGGCGCCGGTGCCGCTTGCGCGCCCTTCATCACGCCCTTGACGAACATTTGCACGTCTTCCTGGGTGATGCGGCCCTTCGGGCCGGAGCCCTTCACTTTGGCGAGGTCGACGCCCAGCTCGCGCGCGAACTTGCGCACCGACGGGCTCGCGTGCGGCGTGAGACCGGGGGCCGGCGCGGGCTCGTACGGGACCGGATCGGACTTGCCGGCCTGCGGCACCGCAGGCGGCGGCGCGACCTGCGCCGGTACCGATGCACTCGCGGGCGCCTGCGCACTCACGGACGCGGGTGCCGGGGTGGGCATCGGCTTTACTGCGGACGTGACTGTTCCCTCGGCTACCTCAAGCACCAGAATGAGGCTGCCCTTGGAGACCTTGTCTCCAACCTTGACCCGCAGTTCCTTCACCGCGCCGGCGGCGGGCGAAGGAATTTCCATCGTCGCCTTGTCCGACTCGACTGAAATCAGCGATTGCTCTGGTTGAATTGCGTCGCCGGTCTTGACGAGCACTTCAACGACATCGACATCCTTGAAGTCGCCGATGTCGGGAACAAGGACTTCCTGGAGTGTACCCATGGTCGTTGCGCCGGCGTATAGAGTAGGCGTCGGGGGCGGGTGGCGCCCGGGCGACGGACTCAGGATTGAGCCGGCTTTTCCTTTCCCCTGGACTCTCTGAACGCCACTCGCGCTCCCGTCACACTGCCACGGGATTCGGCTTGCCCGGATCGATGCCGTACTTCTTGATTGCCTGCCCAACGACCGAAGGTTTGACCTCGCCTTGATCGGCAAGCGCCTTGAGCGCCGCGACCGTCACGTAGTAGCGGTTGACTTCGAAGTGGTGCCGCAATTTGGCGCGCGAATCCGAGCGCCCGAAACCGTCGGTGCCGAGAACGCGGAAGACGCGGTCCTTCGGGACGAACGACCGGATCTGATCGGCAAAAACCCTGATGTAGTCGGTCGCCGCCACTACCGGGCCCGCGTGTTTCGAAAGGCACTGCTCGACATAGGATGCCCGCGGCTTCGCCTCGGGATGCAGCATGTTCCAGCGGTCGGCGTCCAAGCCCTCGCGGCGCAGCTCATTGAAGCTCGTTGCGCTCCACACGTCGGCGGCGACGTCCCATTCGGACTCCAGCAACCCGGCAGCGGAAATCACTTCGCGCAGGATCGTTCCGGAGCCCATCAGCTGCGCGCGGTGTTTCTTCTTTTTCGAGCCCTCTTTGAGCAGGTACATGCCCTTCAGGATCCCTTCCTCAATACCCGCCTTCATCGGCGGGTGTTCGTAGTTTTCGTTCATCAGAGTGATGTAGTAGTAGACGTCCTCCTGGTTCGACACCATCCGGCGCAGGCCGTCGTGAATGATGACGGCGAGCTCGTAGCCGAAGGTCGGGTCGTAGGAGACGCAATTCGGGATCACCGAGCAGAGGACATGGCTGTGGCCGTCCTGGTGCTGCAGCCCCTCGCCGTTCAGCGTGGTGCGGCCCGCCGTGGCGCCCAGGAGAAATCCTCTTGCACGCTGATCCCCCGCCGCCCAGGCGAGGTCGCCCACGCGCTGCGGCCCGAACATCGAATAGAAAATATAGAACGGCACCATGGCGAGGTTGTTGGTGCTGTAGGAAGTGGCCGCGGCGATCCAGGAGGAGAACGCGCCGGCCTCGTTGATTCCTTCTTCGAGGATCTGTCCGGCCTTGTCCTCGCGGTAGTACATCACCTGGTCCTTGTCCACCGGTTCGTACTTCTGCCCCTCCGAGGAATAAATGCCGAGCTGGCGGAACATGCCCTCCATGCCGAAGGTACGCGCCTCGTCGGGGACGATGGGCACTACGTGCTTGCCGATGTTCTTGTCGCGCACCAGCGCCGTGAGAATGCGCATGAACGCCATGGTTGTGGAGATTTCGCGGCCCTCCGAGCCTTTCAGCAATGGCTCGAACGCAGAAAGAGGCGGCACGGCCGGCGCGGTCTCGGCCCTGCGGCGCCGCTGTGGCAGATAGCCGCCCAGCGCCTTGCGGCGCCCGTGCAGGTAGACCATCACCGGATCGTCGTCCTTGGGTTTGTAGAAAGGCATCTCCTCGAGCCTGTCGTCCGGGATCGGCACGTTGAAGCGGTCGCGCATCTCGCGGATGGTTGCGAGGTCCATCTTCTTCAGCTGGTGGGTCGGATTCTTTGCCTGGCCCTGCTTGCCCAGGCCGTATCCCTTGATGGTCTTGGCGAGGATCACGGTGGGCTGGTCCTTGTGCCTGTCCGCCGCGGCGTACGCGGCGTAGATCTTGTGCGGGTCGTGGCCGCCGCGGTTCAAGCGCCAGATGTCCTCGTCGGTCATGCGCGAGACCATCTCCAGGAGCTTCGGGTGCTTGCCGAAGAAATGCTTGCGCACGAAGGCGCCATCGTTCGCCTTGAAGTTCTGATACTCGCCGTCGACAGTCTCTTCCATCACGCGCAGCAGGATGCCTTCCTTGTCGCGGGCAAACAACGGATCCCAGTACGAGCCCCAGATCAGCTTGATCACGTTCCAGCCTGTGCCGCGGAAATCCGCTTCGAGCTCCTGGATGATCTTGCCGTTGCCGCGCACCGGGCCGTCCAGGCGTTGCAGATTGCAGTTAACGATGAAAATGAGGTTATCGAGCTTCTCGCGCGCCGCCAGACCGATTGCACTCATCGACTCCGGCTCGTCCATCTCGCCGTCCCCGCAGAAGCACCACACCTTGCGGTTCTCCGTATTGGCGAGGCCGCGCGCGTGCAGATACCTGAGAAACCTCGCCTGATAGATTGCCTGGATGGGCCCCAGCCCCATCGACACCGTGGGGAACTGCCAGAAATCGGGCATGAGCCACGGGTGGGGATAGGACGAAATGCCCTTGCCGTCGACTTCGCGGCGAAAGTTAAGCAGTTGCTCCTCGGTGAGCCGCCCTTCCAGGAAAGCGCGCGCGTACACGCCGGGCGCCGAATGGCCCTGGAGGTAAATGAGGTCTCCGCCATGGCCTGCGTGCGGCGCGCGCCAGAAGTGGTTGAAGCCAATGCCGAACAAGGTGCCCACCGAGGCGAAACTGGCGATATGACCGCCAAGCTCGTCGTCGTTCTTGTTCGCCTTGGCCACCATCACCATGGCGTTCCAGCGGCAGAAGGAACGGATGCGCTCTTCCAGAGCATAGTCGCCGGGCGAATGCTCCTCCAGGTGCGGTGGAATCGTGTTCAGGTACGCGGTGTTGGCGGAGAACGGCAAATAGGTGCCGGAGCGGCGTGCCTTGTCGATCAGTTTCTCCAGCAGGTAATGGGCTCGCTCCGGGCCTTCACGATCGAGCACCGCGTCCAGCGCATCCAGCCATTCCTGCGTCTCCAGACTGTCCGGATCGCTGGCAGCGGAGATTTCAGGCAGCGCGGACATGATGGTTCCCTCTAGGTGCAAATGCGTGAAAAGGTTTTCGGGGCCTGCGGAGGATGACCGGAAGCTTACCCTGCCCGCCGACCCGGATCAATCGTGGTTCCTTGCATGTTCCTGAATCAGGTCTTGAATTATACAAACACGAGCCCTGCGTTATCAATGGAATTTCACCCATTTGCCGCTTCGCGGAGACGACAGACGGCCCAATGCTAGAATGCGCGCCTGCCTTCTTCGTCGCCCCATTTTTTTACCGTGCAGACCCGCATATTCGATGGCAACGGCGTTGCGCGCGAGGTTCGGGAAGGTCTGCGCCCGCGCATTGCGGCGCTCGCCTCAGCCGGTGTACGCCCCGGCCTTTCCGTGGTGCGGGTGGGAACACACCCGGCATCGAAGGTCTATGTGGACCGCAAGATCAACGCCTGCAGCGAGCTTGGGTTGCACTCCGAAAATATCGAATTGCCGGGGAACGCGAGCGAGTCGGCGCTGCTCGAGCGGATCGGAGTTCTCAACGGCGACGCGCGCATTCATGGCATCCTGGTGCAGTTGCCGCTTCCGCGTGAGATTTCCGGCGCCCGAGTGCTTCAGGCCATCGCGCCCGAGAAGGACGTGGACGGCTTTCATCCCGTCAACATGGGCCTGCTCGTCTCCGGCCACCCGCGTTTTGTTCCCTGTACCCCCCTGGGAGTGATGAGACTGTTCGAGCACGAGGGCATCGATCCCGAGGGACGCCACGCCGTCGTCGTCGGACGCAGCAATATTGTCGGCAAACCCATGGCACTCCTGCTGTTGCAGGAAGGCGCGACGGTCACCATCTGCAATTCGAAGACCCCCGATCTGGGCGCAATGACCCGGCAAGGCGACATTCTCGTCGTGGCGACGGGCCGGCCGAATCTTGTTTCGCGCGACATGGTCAAGCCTGGCGCCGTCGTTATCGACGTCGGCATCAACCGCCTGCCGGACGGCAGGCTGGCAGGGGATGTCGATTTTCAGGGCGTGCTGGGAACGGCTTCACTGATTACACCCGTGCCGGGCGGGGTCGGCCCGATGACCATCGCCATGCTGCTTGAAAACACGGTGCTCGCCGCCGAGCGGTTTGCCGCAGCCAGTCGAGAAGCCTGACCGCAGAGGACGCAAAGGACGCGGAGGACGCGGAGGAAAACAAAACGATATGAAAATCCCCCTGCGACCCCGGCATCCTCTGCAGGGAAACGTGCGTGTTGGGTACCGAGATGAACGTTAATCCACTACTCGATTTTTCAGGGCTGCCGCGTTACGATTCGATCCGGCCGGACCACGTTGCACCCGCGATCGACCGGCTGCTCGCCGAAAACCGTGCTCTCATTGCCCGCCTCACCGGCACGAACGTACTGCCGACGTGGAACGCATTCGCCGAGCCGCTCGATGACGCCAATGAGCGATTGTCGCGCACCTGGGGAGCCGTCGGCCACCTGCATGCGGTGGACGACAACCCGGCGATTCGGGATGCCTACAACGCGAACCTGCCCAAAGTCGTCGCGTACGGGACCGAACTCGCGCAGAACGTCGGACTCTACGAAAAGTTCAAGGCGCTGCGCGGCTCGGCCGAATTCACGGCGCTGTCGCAGGCACAACGCAAGATCGTCGAAAACGAGTTGCGCGACTTCCGTCTGGGCGGGGCCGAGCTTGCGCAGGAAAAAAAACGGCGGTTCGCCGCAATCCAGGAGGAACTCGCGGCACTCGAGGCGAGGTTCTCCGAAAATCTGCTCGACGCGACCAATGCATTCTCGCTGTTCATAGAAAACAAGGCGGAAACGAAAGGAATTCCCGAAGACGTGCTGCAAACCGCAAGCGAGGCGGCGCGCAAGGACGGCCGCGACGGCTGGAAATTCACCTTGCATGCGCCGTCCTGTCTCCCGGCGATGCAGTATTGCGAGAACCGGAACATTCGTGAAACCCTGTACCGTGCATACGTCACGCGGGCGAGCGAGTCGGGCAGACCCGAACTCGACAACACCCCCCTTATCGCGGGTGAATTGCGGCTGCGCAGGGAAAAGGCCTGTCTGCTCGGCTACCCATCGTTCGCCGATCTGTCGCTGGTCCCGAAGATGGCGGAATCCCCGAAGCAAGTGCTCGATTTCCTCGATGATCTCGCGAAGCGGGCACTCCCCTTCGCGCGCGCCGACTACGCCGAGCTGCAGGCGTTTGCGCGCGGCGAGCTCGGACTTGACCCGCTCCAGGCCCAGGACATCACCTTCGCATCGGAAAAGCTGCGCGCGAAGCGCTACGACTTCTCCGATCAGGAGGTAAAGCAGTATTTTCCCGAGCCCCGTGTCCTCGAAGGCATGTTCCGGGTGGTGGAGACCCTCTACGGCGTGCGCGTCTCTCCCGACTCGGGCGAGGTCTGGCATCCCGACGTGCGTTTCTACCGGATCGCCGATGCCTCGGGAGAGCTGCTCGGACAGTTCTACGTCGACCTGTACTCGCGCCAGACCAAGCGCGGGGGAGCCTGGATGGATGAAGCCATCACCCGGCGGCGCGTTCGCGGCGCGTTGCAAACGCCGGTTGCTTACCTCATCTGCAATTTTTCGGCGCCGGTCGGGGACAAGCCCGCGCTTTTCACCCACGACGAGGTGCTCACCCTGTTCCACGAGTTCGGACACGGGCTGCACCACTTGCTGTCACGGGTCGACTATCTCGGCGTGTCCGGCATCCGCGGCGTGGAGTGGGACGCGATCGAGCTCCCCTCGCAGTTCATGGAGAATTTTTGCTGGGAGTGGGACGTGCTGCGCCACATGACCGCGCATGTCGATACCGGCAAGCCGCTGCCGCGGGCGCTGTTCGACAAGATGGTCGCGGCGAAAAACTTCCAGAGCGGCATGCAGACCGTGCGGCAGATCGAGTTCTCACTCTTCGACATGCATCTGCACCACGACTTCGATCCGGATGCGGGCACGACCCCGCTGCAGCTTCTCGACGAGATCCGCAAGCGCGTGGCGGTTGTGATCCCGCCCGACTACAACCGCTTCCCGAACAATTTCTCCCATATATTCGCCGGCGGCTACGCAGGCGGGTACTACAGCTACAAGTGGGCCGAGGTGCTGTCTGCCGACGCCTACAGCCTGTTTGAAGAGAATGGCGTGCTCGACGCCGGGACCGGGGCGCGTTTTCGCGACGAGATTCTCGCTGTCGGCGGCAGCCGGCCCGCGATCGAATCGTTCAAGGCTTTCCGCGGCCGCGAGCCGAAAATCGACGCGCTGCTGCGCCATACCGGAATGAGCGCCATTCCATAAGGCGCGGAACTGTTCGTCGTTGCGGCGGCACGGACGGCGGTATTTCTTGGTCGGAAACCGCGCAAAAACATTCTTCTCCATCAAACGCCTAGTGCCGCAACCGCGCCATGCAGGCAATAGGGCCAATGTCCGGCGTCTGGTATGATTTTGCCGTCGATACTTGGCAAGGAGAAATAGGCCATGCGCGTGCATTTCGCCGCAGCAATCGGTTTGCTCGTCTGCTCGCTCACCGCGTACGCACAGATGTACCGGTGGACCGACGAGCAGGGCGGTACGCACTACACCGACACACCCCCGCCGCCTTCGGCAAAGGGCGTGCAAAAAAAATCCGTGCGAAGCGGCGATACGCCGTCGCCGGCACCGATGCCCTACGCCCTGCAGGAAGCGGTCAGGACTGCACCGGTCAGTCTCTACGTTTCAGAAGAATGTGGAGATCTGTGCAAGAACGGGCGCGACTACCTCAACAAGCGCGGTGTGCCCTTTACGGAGAAGATCGTGGCCAGCCGGGAACAAATCGACGATCTGATCAGGCTCACCGGCGCGAACAGGGTGCCGGTCCTGATCGTGGGAGGTGACGTACAGCAGGGCTACGACGAAGGCACCTGGGGCAGAGCCCTCGACACCGCGGGTTATCCCAGGACTGGAGTGCCTGCTTCGGACGCCGCGGCAAGATAGCCACCCTGGCGGACTTGCGCGCGACAAGTCGAAACTTTGCCGAACGCGGGACCGGGCCGGAACGGGAAACCAGGGATGAAGCTTGCAACGTGGAACGTCAATTCGCTCAGGGTGCGCCAGCCGCACCTGCTTGACTGGCTGGCAAAGCATGCGCCGGACGTGGTCTGCCTGCAGGAGATCAAACTCGAAGACGCCAAGTTCCCGATAAAGGAAATCGAGGCGTCCGGGTACCGCTGCGCCTGGTCAGGCCAGAAGACCTACAACGGCGTCGCCATTCTATCGCGCGGCCCGCTTGCCGATGTCGCCACCGGCATTCCCGGATTCCCCGACGAACAGAAGCGCGTGATCGCCGCGACGGCGGGAGAAGGCGCCGGCAGCCTGCGCATCGTATGCGCCTACGTGCCCAACGGCCAGGCAGTCGATTCCGACAAATACCGGTACAAGCTCGGGTGGCTCGCCGCCTTTCGCGACTGGCTCAGCGCGGAACTGAAGCGAAGTCCACGGCTTGCGGTGCTCGGCGACTACAACATCGCGCCGGCCGACGAAGACGTTCACGACCCGAAAGCCTGGGAAGGACAAGTGCTGTGCAGCCCGCGCGAGCGGGAGGCCTTCCGCGACATCCTCGCGTTGGGATTGAAAGACAGCTTCAGACTGTTTACTCAGCCGGAGAAATCGTTCACCTGGTGGGACTACCGCACGAACGCATTCAGGCGCAACCTCGGTTTGCGCATCGACCACGTACTGCTCAGCCGCGATCTCGCGTCGCGATGCCGGGCATGTACAATTGATGTCGAGCCGCGAAGACTGGAGCGCCCGTCGGACCACGCACCGGTGATCGCCGATTTGGACAATTGACCACCCCGGAAGGAAGAACCGTGAATAAAGCAAGAACCCTTTGTCTGCTCGCAGGCGCCGTTGTCGCCGCATCGCTCGCGCCCCTCGTTCTCGCGCAGGGCGCCTACCCCACGAAGGCGGTAAGAATCATCGTGCCCTACTCGCCCGGCGGCCCGGCCGACATCTACGCACGTATTGTTGGCGACCGGATGGAGAAGGTCCTCGGACAACCGTTCGTGATCGAGAACCGGCCGGGTGCCGGTGCGATTATCGGCACCGATGCGGTGGCGAAATCGGCTCCGGACGGCTATACGCTGCTCACGATGTCGAACACGCACACCGTGAACGAGTCGCTGATTTCGAAAAAACCCTATAGCCTGATGCAGGACCTTGCGCCGATCTCGCCCATCAACTACTCCGATCTGCTGCTGGTGGTAAACCCGTCGGTCCCGGCGAAGAATCTGAAGGAGCTGATCGCGCTCGCCAAAGCCAAGCCCGGTGTGCTCAACTACGCCTCCTCGGGTCCGGGGACGCCCTACCACATGGCCGGCGAGCTGTTCAAGGCGATGGCCGGAATCGACGTCGTGCACATACCGCACAAGGGAAGCGCCGAAGCGCGCACCAGCGTCATTGCCGGCAACGTGCAAATGATGTTCGACGCGATCACCACGATGGCGCCGATCGTGCGCGCGGGCAGGGTGCGCGCCATCGCCACCTCCGGCACGACGCGTTCTTCCATCATGCCCGATGTGCCGACGCTGAACGAAGCCGGCGTTCCCGGCTACGACGCGGTCATCTGGCTGGGGATGATGGCCCCTGCCGCGACACCGAAACCCATCATTGAAAAGCTCAACTCGGAAATCCAGAAAATCACCAACCTGCCCGACGTCAAGGAAGCCTGGGCCATGCAGGGCGCCATTCCGATGCACATGACGTCGGCCGAATTCGGCAAGTTCATGGAGCAGGACATCCAGAAGTGGGCGAAGGTGGTGAAGGTCTCCGGGGCCAAGGTCGATTAGTGACGCGGGGACGTGTGCGCTTGCCGATACGCCGATTCCGCAGGGCATTGGGACAGTGACAAAGCGATACCGACTCACCGTCAACGGCGCCGCAGTTGAAATCGAGGCGGGCGCGGATACGCCGCTTCTATACGCCCTGCGCAACGATCTACAGCTGAAAGGCACGCGCTTTGGCTGCGGCAGCGGCCAGTGCGGCGCCTGCTTTGTGCTGATCGACGGGCACGCCACGCCCGCCTGCGACACGCCCCTGTGGTCCGCCGCCGGAAAGACCATCACGACCGTGGAAGGCCTAGGCGCGGGCGACACACTGCATGTGCTCCAGCAAGCTTTCATCGCCGAGCAAGCAGCGCAGTGCGGCTATTGTACGAGCGGAATTCTCATCAGAGCCGCAGCTCTCCTCAAGACGAATCCGCGGCCGACCGAAACCGAGGTTCGCTCCGCGCTTGACCGCAACTTGTGCCGCTGCGGCTCGCATAACCGCGTGGTGCGCGCGGTGTTGCGCGCCGCGGCGGAGGTCACGGCGTGAATACGGTAGCGGAAGCCAAACTCAGGCGTCCGGGAAGCCTGGAGAAGAATCCGCGCCTTTCCAGGTGGCTCAGGGTGCATCGCAACGGCACGATTTCGATCTTCAGCGGCAAGGTCGAACTCGGACAGGGCATTCTCACCGCGCTCGCGCAGATTGCGGCAGAGGAGCTCGGGATCGCGCCTGAGCGCATCCGCATGGTCGCGGCCGACACGGCACTCAGCGCTGACGAAGGGGTAACTTCGGGGAGTCTTTCAATACAGGATTCGGGCGCTGCGCTGCGCCGCGCCTGCGCCCAGGCGCGCGAGCTTCTTCTTGAGCGCGCGGCGCTGCGCCTGGGCGCGCCGCTTCGCGAGTTGCGCGTCGACGACGGCTCGATCTTCGCCGCCGGCCGCCGCACGAGCCTCAGTACCACCTATTGGGAATGCGCGGAGGACGCGCTGTTCGACTGCGAAATCGGGGAATCCGTGGAGTTGAAGTCGCCGCGCGACTATCGCGTGGTCGGGAAATCCGCACCGCGGCTCGATTTACCGGACAAGATCGCCGGCCGGCCTCGCTTCATTCAGGATAGGGTCCTGCCGGGCATGCTCTACGGCCGTGTGGTCCGCCCGCCGTACGGATTCACGAAACTCGCCTCACTTGACGACGCCAAGGTGACATCGACGCCGGGATTGGTCGCCGTCGTGAACGACGGCAGCTTCGTCGGCGTGCTCGCCGACCGGGAAGAGGTGGCGATTTCCGCCCGGGGCGCGCTACTCCAGACCTGCAACTGGGAAGAAACCAGGGCCTTGCCCCGGGATATTCACGCCTGGCTCAGGGGGCACGCCGCTGAACATAGCGTCATCAGCGAAAAAACGGACGCCTCGGCGAAGTCCCGCACGGCAAGGACGCTCGAAGCCTCGTATACCAAGCCCTATATTTCGCACGCCCCGATCGGCCCCTCCTGCGCCATCGCGCATTGGCGGGGCGACACGCTGGACGTATGGAGTCACAGCCAGGGAATCTTCAATCTGCGCCGCGACCTCGCCATGGCGCTCGGGCTTCGCGAGGATGCAATCGTCGTCAGGCACGTCGAGGGCGCGGGCTGCTACGGGCACAACGGCGCCGACGATGTTGCGCTCGACGCGGCGCTGCTCGCCCGCGCCGCGGGAGGAAGACCGGTGCAAGTGCAGTGGACGCGCGAGGACGAGTTCGCCTGGGCTCCATGCGGACCGGCGATGGCGCTGACGCTTCGCGCCGCGCTCGATTCAGACGGCAACATTGTCGATTGGCAACACGAATTGTGGAGCAACGGCCACAGTCATCGCCCGGGACGCTCGGACAGCCCGGCGCTTACCGCCGCGTGGCACCTTTCCAGACCGTTTGAGCGGACCAGCGCGATCAACATGCCGCTTCCCGCAGGCGCCGCGGACCGTAATGCCATCCCGCTCTACGATTTTCCGAACCAGCGCATCGTCAACCACTATGTGCGCGACATGCCCGTGCGCACGTCGGCGCTGCGCTCGCTTGGAGCCTATGCCAACGTGTTTGCGATCGAGTCGTTCATGGACGAGCTTGCGAGCGCCGCCGGCCTCGATCCCGTTTCATTCCGGCTGCGCCATCTCAAGGACCTGCGTGCCCGCGCCGTGATAGAAGCGGCCGCGCGGCGCTCCGGCTGGAACGAATGGAAGTC
>JBGPYQ010000116.1:0-10090 GCA_041493345.1 Gammaproteobacteria bacterium
CTCGAGCCGCGCATGGCTACCCACACGCGCGGCGATGTCGCCGCGCGCGTTTCGGTGCGCTTCGACGAGTTGTTCGAGTCGGTGCGTCTGGTGCAGGCGCTGGCTTCCCGGCTGCCGCCGGGAGAGTGCCGGGTCCCGGTCGCGGAAAGCCATGACGGCGACCGCGGCCTGGGCTGGGTCGAGGGCTGGCGCGGCGACGTCCTGATCGCGCTGGATGCGGCCGGGGCGAATCGCGTCCACCGGCTGCACCCGCATGATCCCTCCTGGCAGAACTGGCCGCTGCTCGAGCGCGCCGTGATGGGAAACATCGTTCCGGATTTTCCGCTCATCAACAAGTCTTTCAACCTGAGCTACAGCGGGCAGGATCTCTGATGTACCAACTCCTAAAACAAATCGTCACCACCGGCATCGTCACCGAGCCGGCGCCGCACTCCGACGAGGCGCTGCGCCGGATCGAGCAGCGGCTCGGCAATGTCATCCTCGCGCACTTCGGCCGCGCGCTCGCCATTCGCCATGTGGACGCGGGCTCGTGCAACGGCTGCGAGCTCGAGATCCACGCCATGAACGGCGCCCACTACAACCTGGAGCGGCTCGGCATCAAGTTCGTCGCCAGCCCCCGCCACGCCGACTTGCTGCTCGTCACCGGCCCCGTGTCGCGCCACATGGAGACCGCGCTCAAGCGCACCTGGGAGGCCACGCCCGATCCGAAGCTGGTGGTCGCCATCGGCGACTGCGGCTGCACCGGCGGGATATTCGGCGAGAATTACGCGAGCTGCGGCCGCGTCTCGAACGTCATCCCGGTGGACGTGGCCGTGCCGGGCTGCCCGCCCACACCCACTGCCATCATGCAGGGGATACTTACAGCCATCGCATCAGGCAAGCGCAAGTAGCGCGATGGAACTTCCTCTGGCTGTAATCGGCTGGTTCTTCACCCTGGCATCGGCCGCGGCGCTCGTCCTGGGCGCCTTGCTGATCGCGACGCTCGCGCGCGCGGGCGAGCTGGAACGGCGCTACCTGAGCTACAGCATGTGGAACGATATTGTGCTGATCGGAATCTGGGTGCTGGGTGTCGCCGGCGGGATCGGCGTATTGCGGCTTGAGCCCTGGGGACGATACTTGCTCGAATTGTTCTGCTGGGCCCTGATCGTGCTCGCCCTGCTTTCGGCCACGTCGCGGCTCTACGCGATAAGGCAGCCCGATGCCCCGCCGGTAAACTGGGTCGGCGCGATCGGCGGTGTCACGCTGATCCTGATCCCCATCGTCGCGCTCTGCGCCGCCACCATCGTCACCTTGCGCAGCCCGGAGGCGCTGAAGGCGTTTTCAGAAAACCATACGCAACGATACACATCGTAGCGTGCGCCACGCGCACGACGATCGTTCGCGCCGGCACGTGCGCACGGCGCGCGCTACGGCTTGAGGTATGCGTAGCCCTCTTTTTGTTGCAGATGCGTGATCTGCACCACGCCGGAGGGTACGTACTCGACACCGAGAATGAACTGGTCCTTCTTCAGCTTGCGGTTGCGCAGCGTGATTTCGCAAACCTCGAACCTGACGCCCCTTGACATGAGATCCTGGACCCGGGCGTCAAAGGGGCCGAGCTTGTCCTTGGCGCCGTCCATGAGAAAATCAACGCCGCCCGCGTGCGTCACCGCGACGATCTTCGCCTTGGGATCGACTTCGAGATGGTTGCTGATGTTGCGCAGGCCCTTGGTCGCCTGCTCCAGGCCGTTGTCGAAATGATAGACGACTTTTTCCTGCGCCCAGACGCCCATGGCGAAAAACAGCATCGAGGCTGCAATCAGTTTCATCACGAATTTCACGGCATGCTCCTTGTTTCTGGTTACGGATGATTCCGCTTACTTTACGCGAACAGGCCCAAATTGGAAAATCAGCGAATGGCGAAACACCTGAAGATCATGGGCCGCGTCCAGGACGTGGGTTTCCGCTACTCCATGGCGGAAGAAGCCAAGCGGCTCGGCGTTACGGGCTGGGTGAGAAACCGCCGCGACGGCACTGTGGAGGCGACGGTGGACGGTGCAGCGGATGCCGTGACCGCGATCATCGCCTGGGCGCGCCACGGGCCGCGCGCGGCGCAAGTGACCGAAGTTCAGGTTTCCGAAGTTCCGGGAAGCTTCGAGCGCTTCGAGATGCGGCCTACTGAATAAGGAGCCGGCTGCTGCATCCCCTCACCCTCGATCCCTCTCCCGAGGGGAGAAGGAGGAATCACCCTTCTCCCGGAGGGAGAAGGGACGGGGATGAGGGAGCCCCCGGCGCGATCACCCCGCCTTGCGCAAGCGTCCGTCCCGCTTCCCCGTCACGCAGCCCGTCGAGAATCGCGAGCGCGCGCGCCATGGAAAATTCCCGGGTCTTCCGATCGAACGCCTTGGCGTTCTCCGGCATCATGTAGCCGTGAAGCACGCCCGGGAAAACGTGCAGCTCCAGGTTCTTCAAGCGCGCGGCCGCGCCGCGATAGGCAGCGAGCACCTCGGCGGGCGCCTGGTGGTCCTCATCGCCCCAGATGATGCAGACCGGCCGCTCGAGCCCCTCGAGTTCCTTGATGAAATCCAGCATCTGCGACCCGTGGCAGGAGATGCCCGCGTCGTAGCCGAGGCGCTTGGGCCCGACGATCGCATACGGGCCGCCGTAGCATAAGCCCATCACCGCGGCGCGCCCGTTCGATTGCGGCAGCCTGCGCAGCCCGGCGAGCGCGTCGGCGAGGTCGGCTTCGCCCGTCCTGATTTTTTCGAGGCGCGGCTGCGAGCGCTGCTTCGTGCGATCGTCGTCGCGCGCAAGCGGCCCCGGGATCGAGCGCCAGAACAGATCGGGCGCCGCCGCGATAGTGCCGTGCGAGGCGAACTCGTCGGCGATCGCGCGAAGGTCCGCGTTGACGCCGTGCACGGCGGAAGCGAGCACGATCGCCGGAACCTTTGCGCCGGCTTGCGGCATTGCGAGGTAGCAATCGAACTCGCCGCCCTCGCTCGATCGGACTTTGACGTTCTTGCCCGGCATGTGGTCTTCTCCTCCGGGAGCGGGAAAAGGCCCCGAAAGCCTCCGGGCCGTTTCGATTCCTTGACTATCAGCTGAACAACAGCACCGTGATCGTTGGCAGGCGCACAACTTGAAGCTGAACATCCAAGAAATAGTATTGAAAGTATGCAAGTACCAGAGCAAGCAGCATCACGGACCGCCTTGCGAGCAGTCGCCAGTCGGGCGCATCAAGTGCTTGCGCCGAGAAACTGCTGACTAGCTCCTGAATCGATTTCCGTGCTCTGGATTGCTCCCCGGATGGTGTTTCCACGTCGGCGACTTGGGGCTCGCTGGATTGCGTCGAACGCTCGCGATTCGATTCGGCGAGGGCGGCGCATGCGTGGCGGCAGTGCGTGCGCGCCTTCTCGATGTTGGTGTCTGCCTCGACCACGTCGGCGGCCACCCCGCCCCGGCCGACGACTGCCCTGGCGAGCTCGGCCTCCGCTTTGGCGAGGGCGGCTTCAAGTTCTTCCCGTTTGCCCACGGCTCCTCCCTATAAGGGTCTAGGTATACCACACTGTCGTATCGGCATGCCACCGTCCCCCAAAAAGCCCCGAAGGCTTGCCAGCAAGCTTCAGGGACGAGTCAAAAGCGGATTCGCGCAATACACGACGTTTTCCCAGCTGAACACCTCGGGCTTGCGCGGATCGATCGTCAGCCGCAGCCACTCCGCGGGGGCGCTGGTCGAGCCTTGCACGGTGATTCGCGTGAGATGTGCTCTCACTACTGAAGCCGAGCATTGCACCCCGCAGACCAACCTGACTCCCTGAGACCCTACGGATACAGCACCTCCACATTCTCCGGCCTTAGCCACTCGTTCAGCGACTTCATCAGTGCATCATCCAAATTGACGCGCCACTTGTCGCCGAGCTGCATCTCGACGCTCGCGCCACCGTTGCGATAGCGGACTTCCACCGGGCAGGTGCCGTTTCGGTAAGGCTCGAGCAGCGTCTTGAGTTTCGCCGATGTTGCCGCGCCGGCGCTGGAGGCCTCCCCATTCATCGACAGGCGCACCGCCCGCGCGAAGCGGCTGCGCGCGCCGGCGACGTCGTAGATGCGGTCGGCGGCGATGCGCATGAACACGGCTTCGCCCTCCTCGCCCACTGAACGGCGCACGTTGCGCACCTTGGCTTCGATCACGACCACGGCGTCCTCCTTGACGAGGTCGTGGTACTGGTCGAACACCTCGTTGTATACAGTGACCTCCTGGGTCGCGGTGCCGTCCGACAGGTTCACGACCACCATGCGGCCGGCCTGGGTCTTCTGGAAGCGCACCGATTCCACCACCCCTGCGATCAACTGCGTGCGCGTCCCGCCTTCGCTCTCCGCCGAAGGCGCGAGGCTGCGCAGGTTGGTCCGGACGAAACGTCCGATCTCGGCGCGGTGCGCGGTGAACGGGTGGCCGGAAAGATAGAAGCCGAGGCTCGTTTTTTCCTCGCGCAGGCGCTGCGCCTCTTCCCAGCGCGGCGCGGCGACTAGGTCGAGCTTCTGCTGCGATCCGCCTTCGCCCGCGCCGAACAGGCTCACCTGCTTTGCGTTGCGCTCGGCCTGCTCGGCCGCCTCCAGCGCGACGCCCACCGAAGCGAGCAGGCTCGCGCGCTGCGCATGGCCGTTCGCGTCCAGGCAATCGAATGCGCCCGCCCGCACCAGCGCCTCGACCACGCGGCGGTTGACAATGCGCTTGTCCACGCGCGCGCAGAAATCGAAGAGGTCGCGGAACTCGCCGCCCTCCCTGCGCGCCTTGAGGATCGCGGCAATCGCCGATTCGCCCGTGCCCTTCACCGCGCCCAGGCCGTAGCGGATCGTTTTCGCATCCACCGGAACGAAGCGGTATTCGCCCGCGTTGATGTCGGGCGCGAGCACCTTCAGGCCGTTGGCGAGCGCGTCCTCGTGGAACTGGTGCACCTTGTCGGTGCCGTCCATGACCGCGGAAAGGTTGGCCGCCATGAACGCGGCCGGAGTGTGCGCCTTGAGGTACGCGGTCTGGTAGGCGATGAGCGCGTAGGCGGCGGCATGTGATTTATTGAAACCGTAGCCCGCGAATTTCTCCATGAGATCGAAGAGAAGGATCGCCTTGGCGCGCGGCAGGCGGTTTTTCTCGGCGCCGGCGACGAACACGTCGCGGTGCTTCGCCATTTCCTTCGCGTCCTTCTTGCCCATCGCGCGGCGCAGCAGGTCGGCGGCGCCGAGCGAATAGCCGCCCATCAGCTGCGCGATCTGCATCACTTGCTCCTGGTACACCATGATGCCGTAGGTCGGCTTGAGGATGGTCTCCAGGCGCGGATCGAGGTACTCGACCCGCTTGCCGTTCTTGCGCTCCACGTATTCCGGTATGAGCTCCATCGGGCCCGGCCGGTACAGCGCCACGAGCGCGATGATGTCCTCGAAGCGGTCGGGCCGCGCGCGCTTCACGAGATCGCGCATGCCGCGCGATTCAAACTGGAAGATGGCGGTCGTATTTGCGCGCGCGAACACGGCGTAGGCCGCGGGATCGTCGAGCGGGATTTTCTCCAGGGAAAAATCCTGCTCACCCATCTCGCGTATGTGCTGCACCGCCCAATCGAGAACGGTGAGCGTGGTGAGGCCGAGAAAGTCGAACTTCACCAGCCCGATCTGCTCGATGTCTTTCATGTCGAACTGGGAGATCGCGCTCTCCGTCCCCTGCGCCGCGTACAAGGGACAGAAGTCGGTCAGCTTGCCGGGGGCGATCAGCACGCCCCCCGCGTGCATGCCGACGTTGCGCGCGAGGCCTTCCAGCTGCCCGGCGAGCGCGAGCAGCTCGCGCGTTTCTTCCTCGGTTCTCTCGCGCTCGGCGAGGCGCGGCTCCATCTGGCGCGCGTCCTTCAGGGTGATGCGCTTGCCGGGCTGGAAGGGGATCAGCTTCGCCAGCTCGTCGGTGCGGTTGTAACCCCATTCCATGACGCGGCCTACGTCGCGCACCACCGCGCGCGCCGCCATCGTTCCGAAGGTGGCGATCTGAGAGACCGACTGCGCGCCGTATTTCTGCTTCACGTACTCGATCACGCGGTCGCGGCCGCGCTCGCAAAAGTCGATGTCGAAGTCCGGCATCGACACGCGCTCGGGGTTGAGGAAGCGCTCGAACAAGAGGTCGTAGCGCAGCGGATCGAGATCGGTGATGCCAAGCGAATAGGCGACCAGCGAGCCGGCGCCCGAGCCGCGCCCCGGGCCGACCGGGACGCTGTTCGATTTGGCCCAATTGATGAAATCGGCGACGATCAGGAAGTAGCCCGCAAACCCCATCTGAATGATGGTCTTCGCCTCGACTTCGAGCCGCTCGCGATAGCGCGGCTCTTCCTTCGCCCTTTGCGCGGGATCGGGGAAGAGCGCCGCCAGCCGCCTCTCCAGGCCCTGCTGCGCCAGTTGCACCAGGTAGGCGTCGAGTCCGACGTTTCCGGGCGTGGGAAATTTCGGCAATCTGCTCTTGCCCAGCTCGAGCGAGAGATTGCACCGGCGCGCGATCTCCACCGAATTGGCCAACGCCTCGGGCAGATCGGCGAACGATTCCGCCATCTCGGCCTGCGACAGGAAATAGTTCTTTTCCGTGAACGGGCGCGGGCGGCGCCGGTCGCCCAGCACGTAGCCTTCGGCGATGCACACGCGCGCCTCGTGCGCGGCGAAATCCTCCGGGCGCAGGAACTGCACCGGATGCGTGGCGACGACGGGCAGCGAATGCTCTCCCGCCAGACGCAGCGCCGCCTCGATATAGGCCTCGGTCTGCGGCGCGCCGGCGCGCTGCAGCTCGATGTAGAACCGGCCGGGAAAGAGCCTGGCCCATTCCGCGGCCAGCCGCGCGGCCAGCGGCCGGTGGTCCTGCAGCAGCGCGGCGCCCAGGTCTCCCTGCATGGCAGCCGAGAGCGCGATCAATCCGTCGGTGCCCGGGTCGGCAAACCAGGTCTTGCGCAGCTCGGCCCGCCCGCGGTACGGGTTCTCGAACCAGGCGCGAGTGAGCAGCTCGCACAGCCTGAGGTAACCGGTGTGCGACTGAACCAGCAGCAGCAAACGGTACGGCTTGTCGCGCTCGGATTCATTGGTGATCCAGACATCACAGCCGATGACGGGTTTTATGCCGGATGCGCGCGCCGCCTTGTAGAATTTGACCATGCCGAACACATTGGCCAGGTCGGTGATCGCAAGCGCAGGCATGCCGTCCGACGCGGCCCTGGCCACGGCATCGTCGATGCGCACGATGCCGTCGGTGATGGAAAACTCGCTGTGGAGCCGGAGGTGGACGAAGGCGGGATTCGGCATCGGCGTTGCAAGGATTGCTGCACCGAAATTCTACACCCGGGATTTGTTGCCTGCGCCCACGGAATGAGTTCCCGGTCCGCCACCTCCGATTCGTCGGGGAAAACCGTAGCGTTCATTGCCCTGCTCGCGGGCGCGGCGGCGATTGCGTTCGCGCCCATCTTCGTGCGCCTGTCCGACACGAGTCCCACCGCGAGCGCCTTCTGGCGCGTGGCGTTGTCGATTGCGCCGCTGTGGCTATGGGTTGCCGCCACTCCCCGCGAATCCGCGGGCGCGCCGCTGCCCTGGAAGGCGCTCGTGCTCGCGGGGCTGTTCTTCGCCGCCGATCTCGGCGTATGGCACCTGTCGATCGTCTACACCTCGGTCGCCAACTCCACGCTCGAAGCCAATTTCGCGCCCCTCTTCGTCACGCTCGGCGCCTGGCTGCTGTGGCGAGCGCGCGTCACGCGGCTTTTTCTCGCGGCCCTCGCGCTCACGCTGGCCGGCGCGGTCCTGCTGATCGGCCCCAACATCCAGCTTGGCGGCCGCACCCTGCTCGGCGACGCACTGGGGGTGCTGACCGCGATTTTCTACGCCGGATACATGCTCGCGCTCAAGTCGGCCACCGGCACCGCCTCGACCGCCCGCATCATGGCGATCAACACCACCGTTGCCGCGATCGTGTTGCTGCCCTACGCCCTCGCCACCGCCGATGCGATGCTGCCGCAAGGCGTGCACGGCTGGCTGGTGCTGGCGGCACTCGCCTTGATCGCGCAGGTGGCGGGACAAAGCCTCATCGCGTTCGGCTTCGCCCGTCTCCCGGCTTCATTCTCCTCGGTGAGCCTGCTGCTGCAGCCGGTGCTCGCGGCGGTCTATGCCTGGGCGATCCTCGGGGAAGGCATGGGAGCGGTGCAAATGGCCGGCGGTGCGATCGTGCTCGCCGGAATCTATCTTGCGCGGCGGGGAAGCTGACTCCGGGCCTGGCTCCCCAACCCGCTCAAATCCGGGCACTCCGGAGAAATTTTATTTCTCCCCCGCAAAAGAGAAGGCAAAGCGGAAGTGGAAACCCAACCCAGTCAGCACTGCCAGGTGAAAAAGCTCATGCGGACCCAGGACTCTTTCGATCAGAACCGGCTGGCGCAGAAACTCTGCCACCCCCCCAAGCGTATAGGCGATTCCTCCCCATACCAGAGGGCGGATGAACCCCCATCCGTAGCGGCGGTACAGCGCATATCCTGAATATCCGCCCACCCACCCCATGGCAATATAAAACGACAATCCGGCAATTTCGGGCAACTCGCCGAAGTACAAAAAATTGAGCGCGATGCCGACCCCGGCCAATGAAACCAGAATCAGCAATATCAGCCAGCGCCGCCAGCCTTTGAACAGAATGACATGCACGGGGACAAAAGTAGCCGCGATGAGAACAAAGATGGCGGTGTGGTCTATGCGCTGCAACACCAGCCGGGGGAGGAGGCCGGGCTGAAGGATGTGATAAGCGCCGCTGATCCCCAGTTGGGCCGCGGCGGCGAAGGCAAACACAGCCAGGGCGGTCATGCGCCAGTTCCACCCGGGACCATCCGTCTGGCGGCCTTTGCGCACCAGAAAGAACTCCGCTACGGCGAACACCCCCGAACCCAACAGGTGGGTCAGGGCGCTCACGGGGTCGCTGAAACCCGGAATGGAGATGACCGGCATTCCCTTCACAAGGCCGCTTGGTCGGGTGCTCGACGATTAAAGCGGGTTTTTATATGATACGGGCTCGAAGCAACCTCTTGGGACGCGATAATCTCATATGAAAGTTTTTGCAGTCTTACTATGAGTTGAAGAAGGCGGCGTGAATACGCACTGCCGGTGCGCCACAGGCGCAAGGACGTTCTCCCCGACCCGCTCCCCGTACAGAAGCGCGCGCTTCTGGTGGCAGCTCGGGCGGAAATAGCGCGTCTTGCAGGAGAAGAGCGTGCGCGGGCAGCGCGCGCAGGCTTCACCGTACGCCGCACCATCGCGCGGCACGCGCCAGAACCGGGGCGAATCAACGCTGCACGTCGGCAGCGGGCAGCGGCTTGAAGTGCTTGCTGAGTGCGATTCCCTGGCGTTGATACGATGAGTTCGCGTTGGCGCCGTAGAGTCGTGCCGACGCTGCGGTGAGCGGCTCATATTCCAGCCGGCCGACCACCTGGCCGTGTTCAATCACGAACGGGACTCCAAAGGATCGAACTTCGAGAACGGCCCGCGCCCCTTCCCCGCCTGCATCGGGATGACCGAAACCGGGATCGAAGAATCCGGCGTAGTGGACCCGAAACTCGCCGACCAGCGTATCGTAGGCAACCATCTCGGCTGCATACGTGGGCGGAACCTTCACCGCTTCGCGCGACGCCAGAATGTAGAAGTCCGCCGGATCCAGCACCAATCCGCCGCGGCGAGGCGCGTAGACCGGCTCCCAATAGTCCAGCACGTCGTAGTGCCGCACCTTGTCGATATCGATGAGCCCGGCATGGCTCCTCGCCTTGTAGCCGATGAGGCCTCCCGATCTGTCACCCTGCACATCCACCGTGACCGGAACGCCGTTGCGGATATCGTCCCCGCTGATGGACGTCACAACCTGGTGCTCCGCCTGCAAACGCCTCATCGCCATGTCGCTGCTCGGCGGATTGCCGCGGCGTATGCGAATCTGGTTCAACCTGGAACCTTTGCGCACCAGGACGCTGAAAGTTCGGGGCGATACCTCGGCATAGAGAGGGCCACTGTACTGCTCGCGGATGCGATCGAATTCCGTGCCGTAATCGGTAATGAGCCGGGTGAATATGTCCAGACGGCC
>JBGPYQ010000030.1:0-21914 GCA_041493345.1 Gammaproteobacteria bacterium
CGATTCGAAGAACGAGATGCTGCAGCGGATTTACGGCACCGCCTGGGCAAAAAAGGAGGAGCAGGACGCCCACCTCCATATGCTCGAGGAGGCCGAGAAGCGCGATCACCGGCGCCTGGGCGCGCAGCTCGATCTGTTTCACCTGCAGGAAGAGGCGCCCGGCATGGTGTTCTGGCATCCCAAAGGCTGGACGCTCTGGCAGCAGGTGGAACAATACCTTCGCCGCGTGTTTCAGGATAACGGCTATCTCGAAGTGCGCTGCCCGCTGGTCCTCGACCGCAGCCTGTGGGAGAAGTCCGGCCATTGGCAAAACTACAAGGAGTTGATGTTCACCACCGAGTCGGAGAAGCGCGACTACGCGATCAAGCCGATGAACTGCCCGGGGCACGTGCAGATCTACAACAGGGGCTTGAGGAGCTATCGCGAGTTGCCTTTGCGCTACGGCGAATTCGGCTCCTGTCACCGCAACGAACCTTCGGGGGCGCTGCACGGGATCATGCGCATCCGCGCCTTTACCCAGGACGACGGCCACATCTTCTGTACGGAGGAACACATTACCGGGGAAGTCACCGCCTTCACCCGCTTGCTGCAACGGGTCTATGCCGCCTTCGGCTTTTCCGAAATCATCTACAAGCTTGCCACCCGGCCGGAGAAGCGCGTCGGCGCGGACGTGCTGTGGGACAAGGCCGAGGGCGCGCTCGCTGCTGCGCTTAAGGCGAGCGGGCTTGCTTACGAAACGCTGCCGGGCGAGGGCGCCTTCTATGGGCCGAAAATCGAGTACCACTTGAAGGACAGCATCGGACGCTCCTGGCAGTGCGGCACCATGCAGGTGGATTTCTCGATGCCTGAATTGCTCGGCGCCGAGTACGTGGCCGAGGACAATTCGCGCAAGGTGCCGGTCATGCTGCACCGGGCCATCGTCGGATCCATGGAGCGCTTCATCGGTATCCTCATCGAGCACTACGCCGGCGCCATGCCGCTGTGGCTTGCGCCGGTGCAGGTGATGGTGCTCAATATTTCGCAGGGGCAGGCCGATTACGCTGCGAGGGTCGCGGCCGCCCTTAAGCAGGCCGGCTACCGTTGCGAGGCCGACTTGAGGAACGAGAAAATAACCTATAAAATTCGGGAACATAGCTTGCAGAAGCTGCCTTACCAGCTGATCGTCGGCGAAAAAGAGAAGGCAGCCGAAAAGGTGGCCGTGCGTACCCGCAGCGGTGAAGACCTCGGACAGATTTCCCTGCCCGAATTCATCGCCCGCCTCGGCAGCGAGGCTCAAGCGGGTAGTGCGGCTTAATTTTTCAATTTTATGGAGGAATAAACATCGCCACGGATAGAACGCAGCGTATCAACATCGAGATCAATGCACCCGAGGTGCGGTTGATCGGAGCCAACGGCGAACAGGTCGGCATCGTGCCGATCGCTGAGGCCCAGAAGTTGGCCGAAGAAGCCGAAGTCGATCTGGTGGAAATCGCACCGCTTGCCAAGCCGCCCGTATGCAAGCTGATGGACTACGGCAAATTCAAGTACCGCGAGGCGAAAAAAGCCCATGAGGCCAAGCTCAAGCAGAAGCAGATCCATGTCAAGGAGGTCAAGTTCCGTCCCAGCACCGACGAGGGCGACTACAAGATCAAGCTGCGCAACCTGATCAACTTTCTCGAAGAAGGCGACAAGACCAAGGTCACGCTGCGCTACCGCGGCCGCGAGATGGCGCACCAGGAATTCGGGGTGCGGCTGATCGAGCGGGTCAAGCAGGATCTCGACCCCTACGCCGTGGTCGAGCAGTTTCCCAAGATGGAAGGTCGCCAGCTGATTATGGTGCTGTCGCCGAAGAAAGCCAAAAAGGAAGTCAAGAAGGACGTGAAGAAGGAAGCGAAAAAGGAAGTCAAGAAAGACCCCAAGCCGGCCGCCTCGCCCTAGAGCGGCGAACGGTTTCGGGGGAAGTGGTGCCGAGGTCCCAAAGCGCTCCGCTGGAGCCACCCGTCGCCATTCCAGAACAGGAGTAACGCAATGCCCAAGTTGAAGACCAAACGCAGCGCTGCCAAGCGCTTCAAGGTGCGTTCGGGCGGCAGCATCAAGCGCTCGCAGGCGTTCAAGCGCCACATCCTCACCAAGAAGACCACCAAGAACAAGCGCCACCTGCGCGGCACGACGCAAGTGCATGCGACCGACAAGCAGCACGTGCGCCAGATGCTGCCCTACGCGTAAGGAGAGCCCAACATGCCACGAGTAAAACGCGGCGTAACCGCGCGCGCAAAGCACAAGAAAGTCTTCGCCAAGGCCAAGGGGTTCCGCGGCCGGCGCGGCAATGTGTTCCGAATTGCCAAGGAAGCGGTGATGAAGGCCGAGCAATACGCCTACCGCGACCGCCGCCAGAGAAAGCGCCAGTTCCGATCGCTGTGGATCGCGCGCATCAACGCGGCGGTGCGCGAGCATGGAATGACCTATTCTGCTTTCATGAACGGCCTGAAAAAGGCGGCGATCGAGGTGGACCGCAAGGTGCTCGCCGATCTCGCGGTGGCGGACAAGGTTGCCTTCGCGAAAATCGCGGGCCAGGTGAAGGCCGGGCTCGGGGCTTGAAGGCAGGGGCCGGGGGTTAGGGGCGGTAATTCCCGAGAGCGCGTTGCGCACTTCGCGTGCAACGCTGGAATCGGCTTCAGCGATGTGACTTGGAAAAAAAATCTTCGCCGATCGCCAGTCCCTTGGACCCTCTCGATTCCGTAGTTTCCGAAGCGATCGCGCAATTCAACGGCACGAGCGAAGCCGCCGAGCTTGAAAGGATCAAGGCGCGCTATCTCGGAAAGTCCGGCGCGCTGGCCGGGGCGATGAAAGGCCTCGCCAAGCTTGCCCCCGAGGCGCGGCGCGAGGCGGGCGTGCGCATCAATGCAGCCAAGGACAGGGTCGAGGCCGCGCTCGCCGCCCGGCGCGAAGCGCTCGCCGCGGCCACGCTCGACGCGCGTCTCGCCGAGGAGGCGCTCGACGTCACGCTTCCCGGCCGCGGCCTTGCGCGCGGCGGACTGCATCCCGCGACGCGAACGCTCGAGCGCATCGAGCAACTGTTCCGCTCGATCGGATTCGAGGCCGCCGACGGTCCCGAGATCGAGACCGATTTTTACAATTTCACCGCGCTCAATCAGCCTCAGGACCATCCGGCGCGTTCGTTGCACGACACCTTCTATGTAAAGGGCGCCGGGCAGAACCTGTTGCTGCGCACACATACCTCGCCGATCCAGATCCGCTACATGCAGCAGCATGTTTTGCGCCACCGCGACAAGGCGGTGCTGCCGCCGATCCGGATCATCGCGCCGGGCCGGGTCTACCGCGTCGATTCCGACGCCACGCACACGCCGATGTTCCACCAGGTCGAGGGGCTGTGGATCGGAGAAGACGTAAGCTTTGCCGACCTGAAAGGCGTTCTTACGGATTTCCTGCGCAAGTTTTTCGAAGACGAGAAACTGCGCACGCGCTTTCGCCCCTCGTTTTTCCCGTTTACGGAACCGTCCGCCGAAGTCGACATGAGCTGCGTGTTCTGCGCAGGCGGCGGCTGCCGCGTCTGCGGCCAGACCGGATGGCTGGAAATCGCCGGCAGCGGCCAGGTGCATCCCAACGTCCTCAGGGCCTGCGGCCTGGATAGCGAAAAATACATGGGCTTCGCCTTTGGCATGGGGCCCGACCGGCTGACGATGCTTCGCTACGGCATCAACGACCTGCGCCTGTTCTACGACGGGGATCTGCGTTTTCTCGCGCAGTTCGCATGAAATTCTCCGAACACTGGCTGCGCTCGTTTGTCGATCCACCGGTGTCGACACAGGAGCTCGCGCACGTTTTGACCATGGGCGGGCTCGATGTCGAATCGGTCGAACCCGTTGCACCGCCCTTCAACAAGGTCGTGGTGGGGCAGGTGATCGCAGTCGCAAAGCACCCGAATGCCGACCGGCTGACTCTGTGCAAGGTGGATGTCGGCAGCGGCGCTCCGCTTGCGATCGTGTGCGGTGCGCCAAACGTCGTTCACGGAATGAAAGCGCCGTGCGCGCTTGTAGGCGCTGAACTTCCCGGCCTCGCAGTCGCGCAGGCAAAAGTGCGGGGCGTCGAGTCGAACGGCATGTTGTGTTCGGCAAAGGAACTGGGACTTTCGCAGGATCACTCCGGCCTGCTCGCGCTGCCCGAGGATGCGCCGCTCGGCGCGGACGTGCGCCAGGTCCTCGATCTCGATGATCGGCTCATCACGCTCAAGCTCACGCCCAACCGCGGCGACTGCCTGAGCCTGCGCGGCATCGCGCGCGAGGTCGCCATCCTGACCGGCGCGCCGCTCAAGCTGCCCGATGCCGCCGCGGTCAAGACCGCTTTGAACGAGAAGCGCGGCATACAGCTACAGCACCCGGCTGCCTGCCCGCGCTACTGCGGGCGCATTATCCGCGGCGTCAACGCCAGGGCGCCGACACCGCGGTGGATGCTGCGGCGGCTGGAGCGCTGCGGGCTGCGGTCCGTGTCGGCGATCGTCGACGTCACCAATTTCGTCATGCTCGAGACGGGACAGCCGCTGCACGCTTTCGACAACCGCATGATCGAAGGCGGGATCGTGGTGCGCTTAGCCCGCAACGGCGAGCATCTGAAGCTTTTGAACGGGCAGGATGTGAAACTCGCTCCGGACATTCTTCTGATCGCCGACGAGAAAAAACCGCTCGCGCTAGGCGGCATCATGGGCGGCGAGGCGAGCGCAGTTTCCGAGGCGACCACCGAGGTATTCCTCGAGTCGGCGTATTTCAATCCCTCCGGGGTCGCGGGACGCGCGCGGCGCCTGGCGCTTTCCAGCGATGCGGCGCACCGCTTCGAGCGCGGCGTCGATTTTGCGATCACCGTTGAAGCGATCGAACGCGCCACGCAGCTGATTCTGGAAGTCTGCGGAGGCGCGGCCGGGCCGATCGCCGAGGCCGTCGCGACGCTGCCGCAGCGCAAACCTGTCCGGCTGCGCAGCGAGCGCGCCGGAAAAATCATCGGCGTTGCCTTCACGGAGGAAAAGATTGCTGAACTGCTTTCGCGGCTCAAGCTGCTTTTTACGCGCTCGCCGGGAGATTTTACGGTGACGCCGCCCTCGCACCGCTTCGACCTGGAGATCGAGGAAGACCTGGTCGAGGAGCTGGCGCGCCTCTACGGCTACGACAACATTCCTTCCCGGCCGCCGAAAGCCGTGCTGGCGACGCTGCCGGAGCCGGAGCGGCGCAGGACTGTGGCGGAACTGAAGCGAATCCTGGTGGACCGCGAATATTTCGAAGTCGTCAATTTCAGTTTCGTGGATTCGCAATGGGAGCGCGATTTCTGCGGCAACGCCGAGCCGGTCGCGCTGGAAAACCCGATCGCGGCGCAGATGGACGTGATGCGCTCGAGCCTGGCCGGAAGCCTGGTGGCGAACCTGCGCTTCAATCTCGCGCGCAAGCTCGAGCGCGTGCGCGTTTTCGAGGCGGGCCGCTGTTTTCTGCGCGCAACCGGAGAGGAAGACCCGAGCGACTCGGCGAAGGCGGTGGCCGGAGTCCACCAGCCGCTGCGCCTGGGCGGACTTGCGTACGGCCCGGCAGCGTCCGCGCAGTGGGGCACGCCGGCCCGGGGCGTGGATTTCTACGACGTCAAGGGCGACGTCGTAGCGCTGCTCGCGCCGCGGCAGGCGCGCTTCGCGCCGATTACGCACCCGGGGCTGCACCCGGGTCGGGCGGCCGGCGTGAGTGTGGCCGGCGCGTTGATCGGATGGATCGGCGAGCTCCACCCGCGCTGGCAGCAGAAATACGAGCTGCCTTTTCCCTCCGTCCTGTTCGAGCTCGATGTGGACGCCCTCACCGGGTTGGAGATGCCGCAATACCGGGAAATCTCGAAATTCCCCCCCGTGATCCGGGATCTTGCGGTGGTCGTGGACGAAAACACCCCGGCTTGGGGTCTTGTGGAGGAAATGGCCCGCGCCCGCCCCGCCGTGGTGCAGGACATCCGTCTGTTCGACGTTTACCGGGGTAAAGGGGTGGCAGGGGGCACAAAAAGCCTTGCATTTCGGGTAGTTATCCAAGATACTGCAAAAACATTGACCGACGCGGAAGCCGACGCCGCAATGGCGCAGCTGACCGAGCTTCTCGCAACGAAATTCCGAGCGAGATTGCGTACTTAGGTGAATTTTGGAGGGGGTCCACCCCCTCTTGGGGGAGCGATAATGACACTCACAAAGGCCGAGCTGGCGGATATGCTTTTTGAGAAGGTCGGACTGAACAAGCGCGAAGCGAAGGACATGGTGGAGACGTTCTTCGAGGAAATCCGGCTGGCGCTCGAAAACGGGGACAGCGTCAAGCTGTCCGGATTCGGCAATTTTCAGCTGCGCGACAAGCCCCAGCGTCCCGGCCGCAACCCCAAGACGGGCGAGGAAATCCCCATTACGGCCCGGCGTGTGGTCACTTTCCACGCCAGCCAGAAACTGAAAGCGCTGGTCGAGCAGGTCCATGGAAAGCAAGGCGACCAAGGATAGTCTTCCGCCGATCCCGGCAAAGCGCTACTTCACCATTGGCGAGGTCAGCGAGTTGTGCGGCGTGAAGCCGCACGTGCTGCGCTACTGGGAGCAGGAGTTCACGCAGCTGCGGCCGGTGAAGCGCCGCGGCAACCGCCGCTATTACCAGCACCACGAGGTGCTGCTCATCCGCCGCATCCGCGAGCTGCTCTACGAGCAGGGTTTCACCATCAGCGGCGCGCGCAACCGCCTCGACGATAGCCTGAGCGCGGCATCAACGCGCGGCTCCGCATCCGCCACACGCGCCCAGGATGAGCGCGGCGCCAATCTCGCCGCCATTCGCAAGGAACTCAAGAGCGTGCTCGATCTGCTGCGCTGAGCGCAGCACGCGTTGCACGACGACGACTCCCTCTCTCAACTTGCTACGCTCGTCACCCTCTCCCGCTTGCGGGAGAGGGTGGGGGTGAGGGTGGTTTGATATACTCCGTTCTCTCGGGGCGTAGCGCAGCCTGGTAGCGTACCTGCATGGGGTGCAGGTGGTCGCGTGTTCGAATCACGCCGCCCCGACCAATCCAACGAAGCCGCGTTACCGCGCCCCGGGCACGTTCCGCGTCTTCAGGAACTGCTCCAGGGTTTCGCCGCGGAACGCCGCGACCATCTCCGGATTGGAGACGCCGCGGACGCGGCCGAGCTTCTCCAGCGTGAAGAAACTCGCGCCGTAGCGGATCAAGCCGGCCCAGTCCAGGGTGCGGACCATTGTCCTTTCCTCCGCGGTGAGGCCGGCCTTCTCGAACGCCGCCTCCGGATCGTCGCGGAACAGAGCGCGGTTCTCCGGGACCATCAGGCCGCGCAGGAAACGGTTGAGCCGGAGCGCCTTGGCGCTGCGTTCCAGATCGAATACGTAGGTCCCGGCCAGGGATTCGATGCCCTCGAGCTGCGGATTCATGCCATCTCCGTCAGGCGGCA
This sequence comes from Gammaproteobacteria bacterium, assembly GCA_041493345.1. Taxonomy (GTDB): domain Bacteria; phylum Pseudomonadota; class Gammaproteobacteria; order Burkholderiales; family SG8-39; genus VBDM01. The sequence goes on from JBGPYQ010000030.1 coordinate 7,442, forward strand.
ACGCGCGCACCTTTCGCGCTCGCGCGGGAATCCGGACGGCCGGAGGCCGCGGGTTCCTCGAACAGCGCCACCGCCATGGCGGACGTCATCGGCAGGTAGTAGTTTTGATGGATCTTCTTCGCAGCGTCGGAGAGCGCTCCGCGCATCGCCAGCCACATGATCACTTCCGCGCCTTCGGTGCCGCCCAGCTTGATGTAATCCGCATGCTTCATCGCGGTCAGCGCGCGCGGGTTATGCTCGATCAGGTCGAGGAACTTCATGTCCCATTCCTCGTTGTTGAAGCCGGCGCGCTCGCCGTTCATCTGGTGCGACAGGCCGCCCGTGCCTACCACGACGACCTTCAGGTCTTCGGGGTAGGACAGGATCGCGCGGCGCACGGCCTGTCCGAGCTTGTAGCAACGCAGCGGCGTGGGCAGCGGATGCTGCAGCACGTTTATCTCGATCGGCACGATTTTTCCGGGCCAGTCGGGTGCGGGCGGCCAGAACATCGTCATCGGCGAATGGCAGCCGTGGTCGATCGGGAGATCCTGGAACACCGAGATGTCGAATTCCTCGGTCACCAGAGATTCGGCCATGTGCCGCGCGAGGCCCGTATGCCCCTTGAGGGGCGGAACCGGCCTCGGGCCCAGGCCTTCGTCCGCGATTGCGTATTCTGCGCTCACGCCGAGCGCGAAGGTCGGGTAGTGATCGAAAAAGAACGTGGTAGCGTGGTCGTTATAGAAGATCACGAGCACGTCGGGCTTGCGCTCCGCGAGCCATTTCGCGACCGGCACGTAGCCCTTGAACAGCGGCATCCAATCCGGGTCGTTCTGCTTTTTCCGGTCGTACGCGCCGCCGATCGTGGGCACGTGCGAGGTGCCGATGCCGCCGATGATGGTTGCCATGGTGCCTCGATTTCGAACAAGACCCGGGGTGTTGCACGTTCCGGTCCATGTTCCAGCCTGTAAAGTATGCCTCAAACCGGCGCTTTCACGGATGGGGTCCAGTCTGGCACACTATGATGGCGTATGCTCGCTTCGGGAGAAAGCATGCCGCTTCGATCGAGCGGGCTAAGCAGCGCCCTTTTAATTTGACCGAATTTACGGAGGAGCAAGCCATGAATGCAGGCGAGGGCGAACCGAGACTCTTGATTCCGCAACTCAAGCCGTTCTACGATTTTGTCGAGCCGCTGTCCTGGGTATTGGTGCGTCTTACAGCCGGGCTCATGATCATTCCGCACGGCTGGCCCAAGCTGATGTCCGGCGTCGCGGCGACCGCCGCGTTCGCGCTGACCAGGCGGGGGATCGAGCCGGCGGAGCCGCTGGCCATGGTCCTCATATTCCTTGAAACCGTCGGCGGGCTGTGCGTGGCCCTGGGTCTGTTCACCCGCTTTTTCGCCGCAGCCATCACCATCGAGATGTCCGTGATCGTGTACCACCACCTGGCCAAAGGCTTCGGGTGGGGCGGTGGCGGCTACGAGTATCCACTGATGTGGGGTCTGATCATGTTCGCCGTCGCGCTGCGCGGCGGCGGCCCCTTCTCGCTTGACCGCAAAATCGGCCGGCAACTCTAACGGGCAGCGGCAGACAACCCACTGAGAGGAAGCGATGGCTGAATTGCAGAAAACCGGTCTTGTGGTCAGCGCCCATGCGGCGGATTTCGTGTGGCGCGCTGGCGGCGCGATCGCGCTGCACGCGGCCCGCGGCTGGAAAGTGAGAATCGTGTGCCTGTCGCTCGGCGAGCGCGGCGAATCGGCCAAGCTCTGGAGGGAGCCCGGCATGACGCTCGAGAAGGTCAAGGCCGCGCGGCGCAGGGAGGCGCAGGCGGCGGCCGATGTGCTCGGCGGCGAGCTGGAGGTGTTCGATTGCGGCGACTACCCGATGAACGTGCGCGCGGCCGACATCGACCGGTTGGCGGACATTTACCGCGAGCTTCAGCCCGGATTCGTCCTCACGCACTCGCTCGAGGACCCGTACAACTTCGACCACCCGCTCGCGGCCCGGGTGACGCAGGAGGCGCTCATCATCGCCCAGGCGCTCGGCCACAAGCCCGGCGGCAAGGCGCTCGGCGCGCCGCCGGTGTTCCTGTTCGAACCGCACCAGACCGAGCAGTGCAATTTCAAGCCGCAGGTGCTGCTCGACATCACTTCCGTATGGGAAAAAAAGCACGCAGCTTTCGAATTGATGGCGGCGCAGGAATACCTGTGGGATTACTACGCGCGCGTCGCGCTCAACCGGGGCCTGCAGGCGGCGCGCAACTCCGGCATGAAGAACATCAAGTACGCCGAGGCCTACCAGCGCATATTTCCTCAGGTCATGACCGAGTTGTCGTGATGGCTGTTTTTTACGTGACAAGAGCCGTGAAACGATTTAACGTTCTCCTGAATTGCGCCTGCGTCCTCGCGCTTGCCGCCGCCGCGTCCCTCGCATCCGCACAGGCCTATCCGGCGCGTCCGGTGAAAATCGTGGTGCCCTTCGCCGCAGGCGGGGTCGCCGACATCACGGCCCGGGTGCTCGCGCAGAAAATGAGCGAGACCCTGGGTCAGCAGGCAATCGTCGAGAACCGGCCTAGCGCCGGCGGCATCCTCGCTTCGGAGGCGGTCGCGAAGGCCGAGCCCGACGGCTACACGCTGCTCTTCATCACCAATGGAAACGCCGTGAGCGCATCGCTGTTCAAGTCGCTGCCCTACGACACGGTGAACGATTTCGCACCCGTGTCCACGGTCGGCTTTTTCGACCTGCTGCTGGCGGTGAGCGCGGATTCGAAGATCAATTCGGTGGGCGAGCTGATCGCCTTCGCCAAATCGAATCCCGGCAAGCTCAACATCGGCACGATCAATATCGGCAGCACCCAGAACCTCGCCGCGGAGTTGTTCAAGTCCATGTCGGGAATCGATGCGCAGGTCGTGCCCTTCAAGGCCACCCCAGCCGTGATCATGGCGCTGAGGGGCAACGACGTGCAGGTCGCGTTCGAGATCCTTGCGCCCGTTCTCCCGCAGATCAAGGCCGGCGCGCTGAAGCCCCTTGCCGTCGCCTCGTCCCGGCGCTCGGCCGCGCTTCCGAATGTCCCGACCGTGAGCGAATCGGGCGTCCCCGGGTACCAGGCGTCCTCGTGGAACGGCGTCGCGGCCCCGGCGAAGACTCCGAAGGCGGTGATCGAGCGGCTCAACAAGGAGATCAATACCGCGCTCGCCTCGCCCGAAGTGAAAGAGCGGCTGCAGAATCTGGGAGTGGATGCGCGCGCGGGAACGCCTGAGGCGCTCAAGGAGCTGCTGGTCGCGGAGATCGCCAAGTGGGGCGCGGTCATCGAGCGCGCGAAAATAGAAAGGCAGTAGCAGGACGCCCGCGACCCGGCCCCGCCTGTGACCAAACCGATCAGCGCGCCCGATCCGCATCCGGTCAAGCCGAAATACGCGCCCCCGCCGGGCGCGTGCGATGCGCACTGCCACATCTTCGGGCCGGGGGCAAAATTCCCCTATGCGCCGGAGCGCCGCTACACGCCGCCCGACGCGCCGAAGGAAAGCCTGCTTGCGCTGCACGACCATCTCGGCCTGTCGCGCGCGGTGCTGGTGCAGGCGAGCTGCCACGGCACCGACAACCGCGCGATGCTGGATGCAATCGCGTGGTCGAACGGGAAATGGCGCGGCGTCGCGATGGTTGGCAAGGACGTGACGGACCGAGAGCTCGAGGCGCTGGCCGCAGGCGGGGTGCGCGGCGTGCGCTTCAATTTCGTCCGGCACCTGGGTGGCGCGCCGGACCTCGAGGCTTTCGACCGTGATATCGGGCGCATACGCGGTCTCGGCTGGCACGTGGTGCTGCATTTCGATGCCGAGGACATCGAGATCTTCAAGGACCGCATCGAGCGCATCAAGGTGCCGTTCGTCATCGACCACATGGGGCGGGTGAGCGCCGCGCACGGGCTCGAGCAGAAGCCGTTCCGGCTGCTGCTCGAGCTCATGAAAAACGAACTCGCCTGGGTGAAGGTGAGTGGCGCCGAGCGTGTCTCGTCGGCGGGCAAGCCGTTTCACGACGCGGTGCCGTTCGCCGCGGCGCTGATAGCGGCGGCGCCCGACCGCGTGCTGTGGGGCACGGACTTCCCGCATCCCAACGTGAGCGTGATGCCCAACGACGGCGAGCTGGTGGATCTCTTCACGATGTTTGCCGGGGACGAGTCGCTGCGCAGGAAAATTCTCGTGGACAATCCGTCCCGCCTATATTGGTCTGACGCGAAGCTTGCGCAGACGGCCTGAGCGGCGATCCACTATGGGAGGAACCATGGACGGCATGAAGGGCAGCGTTCTTGATTCTCTGTAATATCAGGCACGAGCTTATCTGCTATTCTTGAAATTATTGCGGCTTTTGGCCCCGTTTCATCAGGCGGCAGCAGGGTAATTTCAAGAGGAACTCATGCGTCGGCCATCCAGATCTGCGGTGTTGATCGGATCTCTCGCCGTGCTGGCGCTGTGGATCGCGATCGATTCGAAGACCCGGACCGATCCCGCGGTCTCGCCGCCAATTGCTTCCGATGGGGCCTCGCGTGAAACCGCGGGATCCGCGGCTTCGACGCCCACGCCGGAACTCCCCGCGCGCGCCGCGTTGGGCAGGACAGGCGCGAATCCGTTTTCCCCGAAGTCCTGGTTCGCTCCTTCGGCGAAACCGGCTCCGAAAGCCCCTGAAGCTCCTCCAGCCCCTTCGGCGCCGCCGTTTCCGTTTCGCTTCTCCGGGCAGCTCCTTCAGGGCGCCGGAATCCTGGTGTTTCTCTCGCGCGGCGACGAATTCCTGCCGGTAAAGGAAGGCGACACCCTGGACGGCCAGTACAAGGTCGAATCGCTCACTCTGTCAGAAGCAACCTTCGTGCACCTTCCTTCCGGCGTCCGCCAGACCCTTGAATTCGGTCCGCCGCTCAAGGCAAGCGCAGGCGTCGTGCGCCCCGGCACATCTCAGGTTGCGAATACGCCGGCGCCTGCCGCGGGCGTTCCTGCTTCGCCGGCGGCTCCGATGGCTCCGATTTCGAAAAACGCGAACGCAGGAAGCGCATCGGGGACAGCGGCCGGCGAGCAGCCACAGGAAAAAACGGTCGCGCAGCCCGCGCAGCTGAGGTGGGAGGGGCCGCAGAGCGCCAGGGCCGGCGCCAATTTCAGCGTCACGCTGCGCGTGACTTCGGCCGAGCGGATCCGCTCGGCGCCGATGCAGCTCAAGTTCGATCCGGCCTTGCTCGAATCCGTTTCGGTGCGGCCCGGCCGGTACTTCGGCAATGCCGCCGGAAACTTCGGCTACCGCATCAATCCCGATGGGTCGATTTTCGTCGGCATATCGAACCAGTCCTCGGGGCCGGCATCCGATGCCGAGCTCGTGGTGCTGACCTTCAAGCCCATCAGGCCCGGGGCGGCGGCGGAGGTCAGTGTGGCCTCATTGAATCTTCAGGGGGCAGCGGGGCGCGCAATCGCCTACAACAGCCTCACGCCTTTCAAGACGACCATCGCACCCTAGGTTTCGGTTTCGCAATCGATATGCCGCGGTGGAGTTTCGCACTCTGGGCCGTAGGCTCAGGGCACCACTGTAGGACCTGAGTTATCGGCGCGCAGTGATTGTCGGTGGTCATGCCTTCGGGGGTTGGTGTTGCCGGCGGGCAGCGTCGCGGACGCGATGCCCGGAACCCGTGTTGCGACTAAGATTCAACCCGACCTATGCCGGATACCTGTAAACATTGACAGGTTACTGACGCTGCAATTTGGCGTAGGGTAAACGGTTCAATTTGTTGAGGCAGCACTGAGGCCGGCGACGCTTGGGCTCGCCGGATCGGTGGGCCGGCGAACTGCAGCAAAGCACAGGGGGGTGATCATGGCTGGCATTCCGTTCTCGTTCGATTCGAAAACCACGCGCTATCGGCCCGCGAACGCGTACTGGCTTGGGCGCTTCGCCAAGCTCGCTTACAGCGGCGGGAACGCGATCAAGGCGGCAGTCGCCGGCTGGGGATTCAACAAGTTCCACTTCCTCGATCACGACGATACGCAGGCCTTTGTCGCGGGCAGTGCCGACTCGGTAATCGTCGCGTTCCGCGGCACCGAACCGAAGGAACTGCGCGACTGGATGTCGGACGCCGATTGCAGGCTGGTGACCGGACCGTTTGGAAAAGTGCACGACGGCTTTTACCGCGCGTTGAGCAACGTCTGGAACGAGATTGCGGCGACGATCACGCAATTCCAGGATCAGGCGCAGTCGCTCTGGTTTACCGGGCACAGCCTCGGCGCCGCGCTTGCCGCGCTCGCGGTCGCCGAGCTGCGCGACAAGCACGACAAGCCGGTGTTCGGTCTTTACACCTTCGGGCAGCCGCGCACGGGGAACCGCGATTTCGAGCGCACGTTCAATCAGGATTTCGAGTCGCTGTGCTTTCGCTTCGTCAACAACAACGACCTCGTCACGCGCGTGCCGCCGCGCGAATTGGGCTACAGCCACGTCGGCACCTTCCTTTATTTCGACGAGGAAGGCGATCTGAAGGACGACCCGGGGTTCTGGTTCCGCTTTCTCGACAGCATCAAAGGCAGCGTCGAGGATCTGGGCAAGCCGGGTCTGGACGGAATCAACGACCACAGCATGGACCGCTATCTCGCGAATCTTGAAAAGAATCTCCCGGTGAACCCGTTCGGCCGGTGAGGCGCTGCGCCCGGGAAGAGGCCGCAGGCGAAACGGCGCGACAGGGAGATGATGTGAGACTGAAGCAGCCCGACTGTTCCAGCAGTTTGCCGCCATCGCCCAATCCGTCGGGCTGGAGTGGGGCGGCGACTGGAAGACTTTCAAGGACAACCCGCATTTCCAGCAGCCGGACTACACCTTGAGCATGGCCAGGCAGGGCATCGAACCGAGGCTTACACCGTAAAACTGAAAAATATCGTGATTTGCTCGGAGGGCACGGGCAACAGCGACATCTGGGAGGCGCGCTGATATCGGACCGGTTGTTCGATGCGATTGTTGCCCTGGTTTGTATTTTTTATCTTTCAGGAATGTGGGCCGAGCGGAACATGCGGAAAGAATTCTCGGCGTTCTGGCACACGGCCGTGCCGCGGCTCTAAGGGACGTAGCATTGCTATCCGCGAGTTCTGCGGACGGGCTGGGCAGGACATTGTTGCACCGCGTCGTGGAGAAATCTCTTCACAACGTAGAAAAAATTCGTCTTCGAATTCTTTTTTTTCTGCGATACACGATCATCCCCGGCACTATGGGCGGGGCCGACCTGGACTCCGTGCTCTCGTACCTGGAGGCGCAAAGCCGCGCTCCGTGTCAACCGGCACGGAAAGATTCCCTGCGCGCTAGCTAAGACTCGAAAGACAACGCCGCGGACTTTGGTCCGCGGCGTTGTATGATTCCGGGAAATGCGGACCGGCGGTTCTATTTCGGACTCGCGGTGCCGGGCTGTTGCAGCGATGGCAGCGGCACCTGCGGGAGCGGCGCGCCGGGCTGCTGAGACGGTTGCAAGGGGACTTGTTGCGCGCCGGTCGGCGTGTAGACAAATTTCCAGTCCGAATATTTCTCGGTGCGCTCGAATTCCTTGTAGAGGATGCTGAAGCCCGAGGTTTTCCAGGGCTTGTCGTCGGAAGAACTGTACACGCCCATGATGCCACCGTCTGGCGCCTTCACGATGCCCCATTCGCTTTTCCCGGTGACCGGATCGTTGTATGCCTTTCTCAGGTAGCGCTCGATGCCTGGCTTGCGCTGGTCTCTCAGCAGGTCCTCGAAGGCGCGGGGATATTGCCTCGGGCCGCTCACGTAGTAGCGCTCGATCGCGCGCCGGTACTGGTTGCCGGCGTAGAGCAGCTCGGCTTCCCGGTCACGCATGACGGCGGTGTGCCACACCTGGCCGGTGAGGGCCAGGCCCAGGCCCATGAACGCCACGATGAAAAGAACGGTGAGATAGGTGAACCCGGTCTGGCGCAGCCGAATGTGAGAAACCATCGCTACCAGTCCGAGTAAGCGCTGCCGTCGCGCGCCTGGCCTTGCGCGCCGCTCTTGACATCAAACACGCTCCCCTTCTGCGGGTCCTCGGGCGGCACGGTCACCCAGGTGGTGCTGCTCTCGGTCATCGGATCGATCGGCACTTTGCGCAGGTATTTCTCCGTGGCGAGCGCGTCCAGCGATTCCGGATACTTGCCCTTGTCGCCGTAATATTTTCCTATTGCGTCGCGTAGCTGGTACAGGTCTTCCTTGAGCACTGCTTCCTTGGATCTGTCCAGGCTGCCGAAATAGCGCGGCACCGCGAGCGTCAGCAGGGTCGCGATGATTGCCATGACCACGAGCAGCTCGATCAGGGTGAAGCCGGTCCGGAACCGCATCGGGGTCACCAATCGCGGTAAGGCTGGCCGTTGATGCCTTTGCCCGGCGCGAGCGAAAACACATCGAACACGTCGTCGCCCTCCTTGGGATCGTCGGGCGGGCTCGCGTAGCTGCGCTTGCCCCACGTCGCCGCCGCGGACAGGGTCGTCTCGGTGTTGAACGGGTCTCGAGGGATACGGCGCAGAAAATAGATTTTTTCCTTTTTCTGGCTTTTCTGGTCGTCGACGCCTTCGGCCAGGTCCTCGAGCTTTTTGGGGTAGCCCGAGTCGCCGACGGATTTCCTGGTCCTGCCTTCGTCCCAAGCCTGCTTGTAGGCGTCGATCGCTTCGCGGACCTGGCGCAGCGACCGGCGCAGATCCTGTTCCTTGGTGCGCTGCACGGCAAGCTCGCTGACGGGCAGCGCGACCGAGGCAAGCAGCGCAACGATCGCCACGGTGATCACCAGCTCGATGAGCGTAAAACCCGGAACGGCCTTGAGGCTGCGACCGGCTCTCATGCGCAATCTCTTCGAGTCGCTACTGGGACTGCACTCCGCCGAAAGGCACCAGGGAGCCTCCGCCCCCGGGCGAACCCGGGTTTTGCGCCGCGGGCGGCGCGGTCTGCTGGAGCGGGGGTGCGAAGATCTGCTGCGTGGGCGCGGATATCGAGCCGAGCGGCCCGCCGCTGGAGGAGGCCTCGGTGCCTGCGGAAAATTCCATCATGCGCGCGTCGGGCCGTACCAGGGTACGCACCAGCCTGGGCGTGATCAACAGCACGATCTCGGTCTTGGTCTTGTTGTCGGTCGTGGAGGAGAAGAGCCGGCCCAGGACCGGTAAGTCGCCCAGGCCGGGCACGCGTTCCGCGCTGCGGCGATCCTCGTCGTTGATGAGACCGGCGAGGACCTGCGTCTCGCCGTCGCGCAGGCGCAGCACGGTGCCGGTGTTGCGCGTGCCGACCTGGTAGACGAGGCCTCCTTGCTGAGTTGCTATCTCTTTGGTGATGTTGCTCACCTCCAGCCCGACCTTGATGCCGATTTCGTCCTCGAGGTAGATCAGCGGCTCGACTTCGAGCTTGAGACCGACATCCAGGTAACTCACCGATTGGGAGAGGAAGCCGCCCGCCACCGCGGCGGTCGTTGTGATCACCGGCACCCGGTCGCCGATATGGATCTTTGCCTTCTCGCGGTTCTTCACGCGGATGCGCGGATTGGCGAGCAGGTTGGTCCTGCCGTCCTGCTGCTTCAGGCTGAACAGAAAGAGGGGGTCGGTAAAGCTCAATCGCACCATGCCCGAATTGCGCGAGCGCCACTCGGCGAGGCTCATGACGCCGGGCGTGCCGCCCGTGGTGGTGGTCGCGCCGGCGGTGTCGGTCGTAGTGGTCGCGCCGCCCCCCACGAGGCCGACCGCCAGGGACTGCGGATAGCGTATGCCGAGCTCCAGCAGCCGGTTGTAGCCGATCTCGAGCACCTCGACCTCGAGCATGACCTCGGGCTCGGCGATATCCTGGGCGGCGATCAGCCGCTCGGCGAGGCGGATCGCGTTCGGTGTGTCCTTCATCACCAGGAGGTTGATTTTTTCGTCGATGAAGATGTCGCGCGTCTTCAGGATGGTGCGGATCAGGTTGGCGGTCTGCTTCACGTCCGCGTTGGCGATATAGAAACTCTTCACCATGAGCTCCTGGTACTCGCGCAGCTTTTGCGGCGTGTTCGGGTAGACCAGCGCGGTCGTTTCGTTGAGGACCTTCTGCTCGAGCTGGTTGGTGGCGAGGACCAGCCGTATCACGTCTTCGACCTGGGCATCGCGAACCATGATCGTCGTTTTCTGATCGGTGCGTACGTCCTTGTCGAACAGGAAATTGAGGTTTGCCGCGCGTGCGAGAACGTCGAATACCGTGCGCACCGGAACATCCTTCAGCTCCAGGGAGATCGGCCTGGTGACCGAGCTCCTGAGCTGGAGCAAGGCGACCACGGGCTTCATTGTCTTTTCGTCGATCAGGCGCTGCAGCCGCCGGGCTTCGCGCTGCGCCGGATTTTCCGCGAGCACGGGCGCGAGGGTGTCCTGCGCTTCGCGGTACCTTTCCGCCTTGAAGAGCTTCTCCGCATCGGCGATGAGCGCGCGGTGGCGAACGTCGGCTTCGATTTGCGCCAGTCCCAGCATTGCGCGCGGATTGGCCCGGTCGTACTTGAGCACCCGGCGATAGAGTTCCTCGGCCGCCGCAAATTGCGCGGCAAGCCGCAGGGACTCCGCCTGGCTGAGCCACTGTGCGATGGCGAATTCGCGCTGGCGGAAGTATTCCGAGCGGTAGGCGTGGTTTCCGGGATTCTCCTGCATGGATTTTTCGAGGAAGGCGAGCGCCTCGTCGTCACGGCCCTGGTTGCGGAGATCGCGGGAGTCCTTGAGCGCCGGGTCGGATGCGCACGCGGCGGCCAGCATGGACGCGGCGAGCACGGCGTAGAAGCGGCATCTGGCGGAAAGGAAGCGCATGCGGATTGCCCCGGGTCGCGGATAAGAGGGAATGCCGGGGACGATTCTACCGGGATTCCCGCTCGTTGTCGTTTCGGAAGCGCTTATCGATGGATGGGTCATTGGGTTTCACCTTCGTTGCCGGGACGGAAATACATAGTCATGCGCACCTGCGCTTCGAGCTGGGCGTCGCCGATCTTCTTGCGCTCGAAGCGAAGCGCGTCAAGCGATGTCGTCGGCATCTCCTTCAGGGTGGCGCCGACAAATTCGCGGATCTGCTGGTAGGTCCCGCGGATGGGCAGCGTGATCCGGTAGGACACGAGGCTGCTCGCGGATTTCTCAAACCGGTATTCCCCTTGCAGCAGATCGATTCTTGCCGTGCGCGCCAGCCCATACAGGCGTTCCAGCTCGCGCGGCAGGCTCTCGACTGCGGGAAGCAGACTGTAGAAACGGCGCACTTCGTCCGCGCGGCCGCCGCTCGAAACGGGCTGATACGGGGCGCGCGTACGCAGCCGTTCCGCCGCCAGGCGCTGTGCCAGCAGCTCGCTCTCGGTCGACCGGACCGCGGAAAAATAGAACGGGACGCAGAAAATCAAAATGCCGATGCCGAGCACGCCGGCCGGGCCGAGGGCCTGCAGCCATTCATGGACGCGTTTCACCGGGCGCCCCCGAACGCCGCCTGCACCCCGAAATGGATGGGGCGCGCGGGGTCATCGAGCTGGACCTGATGATTGACCAGATGCACCTCGGAAAGAACTTTTGTCTCGCCCAGCCGCCGGACATATTGCAGCATGGCTTCCCCGCTTTTCGCTTCAGCCGTCAAACGCAGCAGGCGCCGCTGCGCCTCGGGCTGCATCTGCAGAATGGCGACGCCGCTGGTCGAGGCGGCTTCGACGCTCTCGATCATCTGTGCCCAGGGAAGCGTGAGCTGGCGCATAATCGAATCGACCTGCCTGGCTTCTTCTTCGAGACGCTCTTTGGACACGGCGCGCGCGGGCCGGCGCTCCGCGTTGAGCAAACCTTGTGCCGCATCCAGCGCCGCCAGTTCCTGTCGCGCGTCGCGATACCGTACGACGAAAATCGCGGCCACCACGAGCGCGAAGATAAGAACGGCAATCCCCGGCCAATGCGCGCGGCGCGCGGCGGCGACGTAGTCGAGCTGAAGGCGGCGCGCAATCACAAGGCGGAAATCGCGGCGGCCAGCCGCGCGTCCTCGTTCGGCGCGAAGCCCTCGGGCGTGCGAAACAAAAGCATTTTGAATCTCCAGCCGCCCGCGTCGACCTCTTCGTCCATCGCGTCGTGCGGCGCGTGCACGAACACGCTCTCGGCGGGTCCGGCCGCCGCCACGAGCCGGCGCTCGCGCTCGAGCAGCCCGGCCCATTGGTCCGGCCCTTCAAACTCTCCCCGGGTGTTGCGCACGGCGCTCCAGCGGCCGTTTTCAAGGCGGGCAAGGCAGGCGCGCTGCGGCTCGATCAGGAGCAGCCACACCGGTTCGCTTTTGACCAGCCCCCGCCAGTTGTTGAACGCCGACATCAGGTAGGGCTGGAGCGACGCGAGCCGCGGCTTCGCGCCGGAAGGAAAGCACGCGTGGATGGCTTGAAGCAATGCCGTGTCGATCGCGCTCGCAAGCCGCTCCGACCTGGCGACGCTGTCGCTCAGCCGGATTTCCCAGCCCTTGCTTCGCTCGCCGTGAATCCTGGCGAAGCAATAGCGGGCAAAGGCAAGTTCCTCGGCACTGCGATCCAGCCCTTCGCTCCAGGGGACAAGGGCATAACGGACGAAATGGTTCGACAGGACTATCGTGACGTTTACTCTTGTTTCCCGCAGCGCCGCAGCGGCCTGCTCAAGCGCCGCAACGGCGCCTTGCCAGGGTTCGGGACCGAAGCGCGGATCGCACTCGAGCACGCGCGTCTCGGTGATCTCCGGCCGGAAAACCCCCCGCACGCGCACGAGCGCGAGCGCGGCAGGTGCAAGCGCGATCAGGACGCGGTCAGAAAACAAACGTGACACGATTGATCTCCTGCAGCGTTGTCTCGCCCTTGCGCACCGCCTCGAGCGCCGCGTCGCGCAGGAACCGGGTTCCGCTCGATCGGGCCGCGTCCTTGAGCTTCCGCACCGGAGCGCGGCCGGTGATCAGCTCGCGTATTTCATCGTTCAGGATCAGCAGTTCCGCGAGGGCCTTGCGTCCCTTGAAGCCCGAGCCGCGGCATTCGCGGCAGCCGCGTCCGGTGCGGAAGCGAAAAGATGACGCCTGTTCTGCGGTGAGGCCGGATTCCGTCAGCAACGCGGCGTCGGGATGGTCGTCCCCGCTGCAATGCGGGCAGACGAGCCGCACCAGCCGCTGCGCGAGGATCGCGTTCAGCGCGGAGACGAAGCTGAAGAGATCGACGTTCATGTGCATGAAGCGCCCGATCACGTCGAACACATTATTCGCGTGAACGGTGGTGAACACGAGGTGCCCGGTCAGCGCCGATTGCACCGCGATGTTCGCCGTTTCCGGATCGCGTATCTCGCCCACCATGATCTTGTCCGGGTCGTGGCGCAGGATCGAGCGCAGGCCGCGCGCGAACGTGAGACCCTTTTTTTCGTTGACCGGTATCTGCAGCACGCCGGGAAGCTGATATTCGACGGGATCTTCGATGGTGATGATCTTGTCCTGCCCGTTGTTGATTTCGGTGATCGCGGCGTAGAGCGTGGTGGTCTTGCCGCTGCCGGTCGGCCCGGTGACGAGCAGCATCCCGTAGGGTTCGTGCGACAGGCGCCGCAGCGTCTTGATGTCCTCCGGCTCGAAGCCCAGGCTGTCGAGGCTCAGTTGCTGGCGGGTGCTTTCGTAGAGCGATTGCTTGTCGAGCACGCGCAGCACCGCGTCCTCGCCGAATATGCTCGGCATGATCGAGACGCGGAAATCAACCGCGCGCCCGCGGTCGAGCGCCTTGAAGCGCCCGTCCTGCGGCACTCGCCGCTCGGTGATGTCCAGTTCGGCGAGCACTTTCACGCGCGAGATCGCCTGTTCGGCCTGCTTCGGGTCCTGGATAAACTTGATCTGCGACAGGATGCCGTCGATGCGAAACTTGATCGTCAGCCCCGCGGCGATGGTTTCAAGATGGATATCGCTCGCGCCGATCTTGAGTGCATCACGAAGCGTGGAGCGCACCAGGCGCACGACTTCGCTTGACTCGTCGCTGATCGCCTTGAGCGACAGGTCCTCGATGCCTCCGGTCTCCTCGCTCGCGGTGGCCGAATCGGCCCGCACCGCGTCCAGGGCGCGCAGGGTCTCCTCGTGGCTGGCGAGAAACGCCGTGAGGTCTCCGCGGTGCACCAGGCACCAGGAGAACACATCGGCGATGCGCTCTTCCGCCCACGCCTGCTGCTCGACGGAAAACGGGTCATCCGTCGCCAGCGACAGCGCGCCGTCGTCGCTGCGCAGCAGCGCGCAGCCGTGCTGCGAGCACTCGTTGAAGGGCAGGGCGTCAAACGCGGGCGCAAAGCGGCGCAGATCGTCCATGCGCATCACCGGCAGGCGCAGCGTTGCACCGAGCCGGACGACAAAGCTGTCCGGGTCGAGGCCGAGCTTTTCCTCCAGAACGTCTACAAGACGGCGCCGTGCGCCGGCGGCGGCCACGCGGGCCTCATCGATCTCCGAACCGTCGATAGCCATGAGCGAATCGCCTTGCGCAATGCTCATTGAATACTCCCCGCGAGCTCGAAGATCGGCATGTACATGAG
>JBGPYQ010000204.1:0-6532 GCA_041493345.1 Gammaproteobacteria bacterium
AGCACGTCCGCGTTCTTGTCCGTGCCCATGCGGCGCGGCCCCTGCGCCCACGGCAGCGGCACGTTGAAGTCCGGCTGGGCGTAGGTCTCGTAGAACTTGCGCGCTTCGGGCGTGACGCGGTCGAGCTCTTCCTTCACCGGCGCGAGCTTGATCTCGGAGGACTTGCCCGTCGCGCCGTCGCCGACGCCGATGATGTCGTGGATCATCACGGCCCAGTAGCCGTTGCCGTTGCGGTCGGCGGCCGCGCCGTAGGTGACGCCGGTGCCGTTCGCGGTCTTGTAGGTAACCGATTTGTACTCAGTAAATTTCTCGGTGTCCGGATCGAAGCGCAGCGCGCCGTCGGGCGCGGACACCCAGATGCGGCCCTTGCCGTCGTAGTCCACGGTGGTCGCGCCGCCGGTCGGCGACATGCCCTCGGGCGGGATGAAGACGTCGATTCTCTCGGTCTTGGGATCGAGGCGCGCAAGGCCGCCGCGGCCGGGATTAACGTTGAACCAGATGATGCCGTTCGGATCGCGCGTCATGCCGTGCGTCTGCGCCGCGCGGCCGCTGGCGCCGGGCACCTTGAAGAGCTTCACTTCGCCCGAGCGCGTGTCGATCTTGCCAATCGTGGTGCGCTGGTTCGGGACGTTGCAGGTGAACCAGAGGTTGCCCGCGGAATCGAGCCAGGCGTCGTGTACGCCCCAGCCGGGGATCATCACCGAAGGCGTGCCGAGCGACCAGTCGGTGCCGTCGTTCTGAACGAAGTTGGCCGGCAGCCCCGCGTCCGGATCGAGCGGCAGGTCGTATTCCGTGAAGACGACGCGCGCGGCTTCGCCCGACGGACGCGGATCGGCCTTCAGCTTCATCGCGCTCGTGCCGGGCCCGCGCGCGCGGGCGAGGTAGGCGGCGATCTCTTTCTGATGGAAGTCGAGGAGCCCCGCGGGGGCTCGCTCCTTGCCCACGTAGGTGCCGCCCACGTTGAAGTTCTTCATCGCGTCGATGATCGCGTTCCAGCCCGCCTCGTCGAAGCGGTGCTGCAGCGCATAGCTCGCGGTGTGGCAGCCGGTGCAGTCGTTGCGCACGAGGCGCTTCATGCGCCGGTCGTGCTCGGTCGAATCCGGCAGCGCGGCGAGCATCATGTTGCCGGGGAGCTGCCTGAACGCCTGCTCGGGATGGGCGAGGCGCGCGAGTTTGAAGGTGTGCTTGCGGTTGGCGGAAAGATCGACTTCGCTCTTCGACGTGCGGTAGCCGAGCGCCTGCGCCCAGACGCGGTATTTGCCGGCGGGAAGCGGCGTGAAGTAGTAATTTCCCGCTTCGTCGGTAAAGACGCTCGTCGTGATTGTGCCGCCTTCGGGCTTGGCCGACACGGTGACGCCGCCCATCTTCTCGCCCGAGGCGGAGACGATAGCGCCGCTGAGAAGGACGTCGGCGGCTTGGGCGGAGGTGAATGCGGTGAGGGCGAATAGCGCAAGTAGGTTTCGCATAACGTTCTCCATTCGTTTAATCGATCGTCTTGAGGTAGGCGACGATCGCGTCGATCTCGGCCGGCCGGAAATGATTCTTGAATCCCGGCATGCGCGGCGTGCCGTTGGTGATGAACGTGCGCAGGGCGATTTCCTGCCCGCCGAGCGTGTTCTTCGAAAGCACCGGGGCAAACTGCGGGCTCGCGAGCTGCGGCTTGATGTGGCAGACGCGGCAGGACTGATTGAAGAGCCGCATGCCGAGGAGCTGCTTGTCGTTTAAGGCAGGCGCGTTGCCCGGGCCTTGAGCGAGCGCGAGGAGCGGCGCTGTGGACAACAGGAACAGCAGCAGCATCGCGATACCGCACTTCATAGGCTCCTCCGTCGTCCGGAATCCGTACCGATGGATTCCTTCAGCGCGTGCGCCCGCGCATCGACGCCGGGTGGCCGGGCAGCTGGAGCGATCTTCCGGTGTTCACGATCTGATCGCCGTCTACGCGCAGGATCGAGATATCCTGGTCGATGAAGTTTCCGACATAGATATAGCGCCCGTCGTCGCTGAAAACCACGCCTTCGGGCAGGCCGCGCACCTCGACTTCGTTGGTGCGCGTCACCTTCTTGCCGTCGATCTTCAGCGCCACCACCAAGGCATTGCGGTTGTAGAAGAAGGCGCTCTTCGAGGCGTTGGTTCCCCGGAGCAGCACCGCCACCGCGAGCTTGCCGGTCGGGCTGATGGCGAAGCCCTCGGGCGCGTCGCCCACCACCACTTTGTCGATCACTCGCGGCGGATTGGCCTCGAGGTCGATCACGCTCACCGTGTCCACGTGACCGTCGGCCGCGCCGCTGTTGCCGTTGTCCGCGGTCAGCGCGAGCTTGCCGTCGGGCGTCACGTCGACGTTGTACGGCCACAGGCCGGCCGGCATGTCGTATTTGTTGTAGCTCACCTTCTCGCCGTTGACTTCGAGCAAGGCGATCTTGTGCCCCGGGAACTTTGCCGCGAGCGCGCGCCTGCCGTCGGGCGTGAACACGACGTGCGCGACCTGCTCGCCGATCGTCACGCTGTCGATCAGCTCGACTTTCTTCCCGGAAATGCGCAGCACGCTGATCGAGCCGTCGGCGCGATTCGCGACGAGTGCGAGGTTGCCCGCGCGGTTGATCGACATGCCCGAAGGCTGCTTGCCAGCGGCGATCGTGTCGATCAGCTTCGGCGGATTGACGCTGAGGTCGATGACCCAGATCCGATTGTCGGGCACTTGCTTCCAGACCCCGCCTTCCTGGACGACGTTCACCGAGTTGGCGACCAGCGCGAGGCTTTCATCCGGCGTGATGGCGAGATTGACGGGCGGGCCGATGATGGTGTTCGCGAGCGGCAGGGCGACGAGGATCTTCGGCGCGAGCGGGTCCGTACCGACGTCGATGATCGCGACGGAATCGCGTCCGGGCGGACCGATCACGGCCTTTCCGGCCTCGTCCCAGTTCTGTTTCTCGTCGAGGCCGACGATCATCAGCTCGCGCTTTCCTGCGGCCGGCGAATTCATCGCGGCGCAGCCGGCGAGGGCAAAAAGGCTCGCGCAAGCGACCAGGGTCTTGAGAGGACTGAACGCGGAAACGTCGACGGACATGATTCCCCCTTTTTTACGTGTGGAAACTTCTGCGCGCCAGCAGGGCCGGGCGGCTTGTTGGAGTCACGCCATGGTACTCCGGGCATGCTCCCAGCGCTTTCCGGACATAATACCGCCAGCGCATATCTTGGTTCAGCTTCCATTTCGATTGAAGGTTCCGATGTGGAGCAGCGGCCTGGAACGAACAAGTCCGGGCGGCGCTTCTTGGGGAGGATCAAATGACGACGCGAAGACAATTTCTTCAGGGCATGACGACGCTCGCCGCGGCGTCGGCCCTGCCCGGCGAGCTGCGGGCTCGATCCAGTTCGGCGCCGGTGTGGAACAGCGGCGATCTGGTGCACCTCCTGCCCACCGTGAACGACGAGCGCATGCTCATCAAGGCGTCGTTCGTGCGCGCGCTGGCGAAGCCGCCCCGGTTGCTCGTCGACAAGCGCGTGGCCTCCGCGCGCAGGACCGACAGCAGCGGCGAACACTGGGAGTTCTACATCGACGGCCTGCAGCCCGGCCGGCGCTACACGCTGCAGCTCGTCGACGTCGGCGGGAGGAGACTCGCCGACCCTTGGCCATTAAAGACCTTTCCATCCGCGGACGCGAAAAGCGAATCGCTGAGGGTGCTGATGTACACCTGCCCCGGCGGGCACGATGTTCTCAACCGCTTCCTGCCGATGCCGCTGCGCATCCGCCTCGTCGAACGGGCCTTGTCGTTCGATCCCGATGTGCTGATCGCGAACGGCGACCAGGTGTATTGGGACCTGCGCTCGCGCATCGCCACGACACGCTCCGGCCGCAGCCCGGCGGCGCTCGCCTACGCGGGAGATTTCGACCGCACGATCCCGGTCCTCGGTACGCCCAACGAATCGGTGCTGAAGCGCGCCGTCGGCCCGCAGATTGCCCCGCTCTACGGAACGCGGTGCCGGTCGATCCCGGTTTTCTTCATGCGCGACGATCACGATTACTTCGACAACGACGAGGCGGACGACCGTCTCGTCACTTTTCCGCCCGACGCGTTCATGTTCCGCGCGACACGCGCCACCCAGTTCCTCTACTACCCGGAATTTCTTCCCGATGCGAACCGGCCGCCCGGGCTCGCCGGCGCGAGCGCCGCGGACCGCGTGGCGGGCGCCTCCGAAAGCTTCGGCACGCTGCGCTACGGCAAGCTTGCGGAGTTCCTCATGTACGACTGCCGCGGCTATCTCACGCTCGCGGGGAAAAGCGCCGGGTTCGTGCCGCCGGACGTCGAGAACTGGCTGAAGCGGCGCATGGCGGCGGACGACACGGATCACCTCGTCAACGTGCCCTCCACGCCGATCGGCTGGAGCGCCGGCAAATGGGCCGAGTGGTACGCGGACGTCGAGCGAAACGCGCGTCTCACGACCGACGTAGCGAAACCTTACTGGCAACCGGGCTGGCGCGCGCAGCACGATCGGCTCGCCAGGGCCGGCTCGGAGATGAAGGGGCGCACGCCCTTTTTCATCAGCGGCGACCTGCATGCGATCGGCGAAGGGATCATGCGCCGCACGAACGACTTCGATCTCTCCGGCAATCCGGTCGTCTCGATCCTCGCCGGGCCGATCGGCACGGGCGACGAAGGCTGGCCCTCCACGTTCCGCGGCATGCGCCCGCAGATTCCCGCCGGCCTGGAGTTCGAGGAACTCTATCCGGCGACCGAGCGCCATGGATTCATTCTGCTCGACATGACGCCGGATCGCGTGACGGTCCGCTTCTTCCAGTGGGATTACCGCAAAGAGTCTCCCGAGGCCATCGATGCGCTGCAGCCGTTCCGCACGAGCGAATGGAAGCGGCCGGCTGCGCGCACTTGACCGCGCTCGCGCCGCAGGAAGGAAAGCGAAGCGCCCGAAACCGGCCCGATTGTAGTCGCCCATGACCCCCGGAATCGAATACGCGCTCGGCGCCATGCTGTTCTTCGGGCTCGGCGACCTGGTGTACAAGCGCGGCGCCGCGGCCGGCGCGCAGCCGCATCACTTCCTGATGGTGCAGTCCTGGGTGTTCACGCCGACGGTCGCCTTATACGGCCTGGTCACCGGCTCGCTCGAATTTTCCGCCGCCGCGATGCAATGGGGCGCGCTGGCCGGGGTGTTCGCCCTGGTCGGCTTCTATAATTTCGCGCACAGCCTGAGGACCGGCTCGATCAGCATCAACGCGCCGGTTTTCCGTCTGAGCTTTGTCATCACCGCGGCGCTTGCGGTTCTGCTGCTCGGGGAGCCGCTCACGCGGTACAAGGTCGCGGGCATCGCGCTCGCGCTTGCCGCGGTCTGGCTGCTGCTCGGCGCGCCGGCTCCCGAAGACGCCGCCGGGCGGCGCGAGAGCCGGTCTTCGCTGGTGCGCGTGCTGATCGCCACCGCAACCGTCGGAGTCGGCAACTTCATCTACAAGCTCGGCCTGCAGGCGGGCGCGAGCCCTGCTTCGATGATCACCGCACAAGGCGTCGTGGTGATCACGCTTGCCACCGCTTTCGTCGGCGCGGTCGACGCCCGAGTCCGGCCGTCCCGCGCCGCGCTGCGCTACGCGCCCAGGGCGGCGGTCGTTCTCGCCTTTGCCTTCGCCTTCATGGTCGAGGGCATGGCGCGCGCGGAAGCGAGCGTGGTGGTCCCGATCGCGCAGATGGGATTCGTCGTCACGGCCCTGCTCGGCTTCCTTTTCCTGCGCGAGCCGTTCACGGCGCGCAAAGGCGCGGGCCTCGCCGCCGCGCTCGCCGCGCTGGCTAGCCTCGCCTACGGATAGCGCCCCCGGGCCTGCGAGTTCGGCCGAATCGCTCGCCACCGGCGGGGCGCGGCAGGTGGATGACGCGTCACCACCTCGTTGGTGTTTGACGCAGGTCAAATCGCGCCTGTCGACCCCCCCGCAGAATCGTCAGTGTCCATCAGGGATGGTTTGAGCGATGAGAGCGGAAACCCAGTACCTCGCAGTCGATCCGATCGCGGTGCCGCGCTATCTCGAACAGACTTACTGGTGGGCCTACGTCCATCCGCGCGCGGTGAAGCTGTTCGAGCGCGAATGGCTGGTCAACATGATCCTGTGGGGCAACTTCGCCCGGCTGCGCGACGCCGCTCTCGATGCGCTGGGCGACACGCTGGATGGCTGGACGCTGCAGATCGCGTGCGTGTATGGCGATCTCACGCCGCGGCTCGCTTCCCGGGTGGCAAACGGCGGCCGGCTCGACGTGCTCGATGTGCTGCCGATCCAGCTCGACAACCTCGCGCGGAAGCTTCCGCGCAATGTCCCGGTCGAGCTGGTGCACGGCGACAGCGCTGCGCTGCCGCTCGAGTCCGCGAGCTACGACCGCGCGCTGCTCTTCTTCCTGCTGCACGAGCAGCCCGAAGAGGTGCGGCGCAAGACGATCGCCGAGGCGCTGCGCGTGGTGAAGCCCGGCGGCCGCCTCGTCATCGTCGACTACCACCGCCCGAGCGCTTTCAATCCGCTGTACTGGCCGATGGTGGGCACGCTGCT
>JBGPYQ010000232.1:0-5173 GCA_041493345.1 Gammaproteobacteria bacterium
AAAGGGCTCGATGTTCGGGTCGCGGATGTCGAGCGGGAAGGCGCCCCGTTTGCCGAGCAATTTCAGATCGTTCTTTGCCTCGACGTGCTGGAGCATCTGCGCGATCCCTAGGCGACGCTGCGCCGCTTAGGTGGATCGATTCGCCCGGAAGGGTGGCTGATCGCCAGCATTCCAGACATCGCGCATGGACGGCGCGCGCGCCTAATCCCGGGCCTCTTTCGAATATTGCAGGCGGTAGAGTCTCGCGTAGATACCCTTTCCGGCAAGAAGTTCTGCGTGCTGGCCGGTCTCGACAACGCGGCCCGCTTCCAGCACCACGATGCGCTCGGCCCGCTCGATGGTGGAGAGCCGGTGGGCGATCACGAGCGTGGTCCGGCCCTTCATCAGGATTTCGAGCGCTTCCTGGATATGGCGCTCGGATTCGCTGTCAAGCGCGGAAGTTGCCTCATCCAGGATCAGCACCGGCGCATTCTTGAGGAACGCCCGCGCGATTGCGAGACGCTGCCGCTGCCCGCCTGAAAGACGCACTCCGTTCTCGCCGATTGTCGTATCCAGGCCTTCGGGCATGTCGCGGATGAATTGCATTGCGTGCGCCTTCTCGGCCGCCGCGCCGATATCGGCTTCACGCGTTCCCGAGAGACGGCCGTAAGCGACGTTGGCGGCGACGGTGTCGTTGAAAAGCACGATGTCCTGGCTCACCAGCGCGATATTGGCGCGCAGGCTCGCGAGCTTCAGTGTGGCGACGTCGACACCGTCGAGCAGAATCTGGCCCGCATCCAGCGAATAGAAACGCGGCAGGAGATTTGCCAGCGTGGTTTTGCCCGCTCCGGAAGCGCCTACGAGCGCCACCGTCTCGCCCGCATGGATCGAAAAGGACACGCGGTCAAGCGCGGGGCGCCCGCCGGACGGGTAGGTGAAACTCACGCCGCGGAACTCTATGTCGCCTCGCGCGCGGCCGATCTCCCCGGTCCCTGTATCGACCTCGGGTTTCTCATCGATCAGGCGAAAAACGCTTTCCGCCGCGGCTAGGCCGCGCTGCAACGTCTCGTTGACCCCCGTCAACCTGCGCAGCGGCGGAAGCAGGAGCAGCATCGCGGTGAGGAACGATACGAACCCGCCTACTGTGGTTTCGTCCGCAACGGCCTGGCGCGCCGCCAGATAGATGATCAGCGCCAGCGCAACCGATACCACGAGCTGCACCAGCGGCGCGTTGGCCGCGGCAGCCGACGTAATCTTCATGTTGAAACGGCGTACCTTGTCGGCGCCCGATTCGAAGCGCTTTCCCTCGTAGTCCTGCCCACCGAAAACCTTTACGACGCGATGACAGCCGATGGATTCCTCCAGCGCGTGATTGAGGTCGCCCATGGCCTCCTGCTGCGCCCGGCTCATGGTGCGGAGCCGCGTCGAGAATCCCCGCGTGATCGCCACAACCGCGGGTCCCACCACGAGCGATACCAGGGTGAGCTTCCAGTTGAGCCAGAAAATCCAGGCAAGCAACACGACGATGGTCAGCGAGTCCTTGAACAACACCGTGATCACGCTGGTCGCGGCGCCCGTTACCTGCAGCACGTCAAAGGTGAATTTGGAGATGAGGATTCCGGTGGTGTGATTGTCGTAGTACTGCGTCGGCAACCGCACGAGGTTGGCGAACATTGCGTTGCGCAAATCCTTCACGAGCCTGTTTGCGACCCAGCCGACCGTATAGTTCGAAACGTACGAAGCGATCCCGCGCACCAGGAACACGGCGACGATCAGGAACGGCAGCCAGGCGAGCAACCCGCCTTCCTCCTTTTGGGTAAAACTGCCGTCGAGCAACGGCTTCAGGAGCGCCGGAAAGGCCGGCTCGGTTGCCGCCACGACGGCCATCCCCAAAATGGATAGCCCTAACGGCGCCCAGTAAGGTTTGACGTAGCGGAGGAGACGGAGATAGAGCTGAAGGCTGAGGAGAGTCTTCACGGATCGCAAATTCTAACCGATTCCGCTCTCGTTCCCTGAGCGTTGCCGACGGGCGCAGTCCGGTGGGCGGCGGATTTTGCTGACAAGCTTCCGATTATGATGTCCAGACCAAGAAGTTCCGATGGCTGCAGCACGGTGTCCAGCTTCGCGCGCCTCCCCTAAAGCCGGGCACAGGCACCCCCCAGGGTAGTCCGTATGTTCTCCTCCCACTATTTGAACGCATACTCGGCGCTTGCGAACAGTGTGCGGCCGGCTTGCGGGTACGCATTAAACGTCGTGCCCGCAGCGTTGCGAATGGCGTAGCTGTAGTAACTCCTGTCGAAAATATTATTGATCGACGCCGACAACTTCCAATCCCCGGCGGAGCGCACGATCTTGAGATCCGCCAAGGCGTAAGCCGGCATGTGACGCGCAAAGGTGTTGTCCTGGTCGTTGTCGTAGCGCTGGCGGCCGACGTACCCCACGGTGGCAATCAACTGCGTCTTCGGGGCGAACAGCCACGCTGCGTGCAAGTTCGCCAGCGCTCGCGGGACCAGCGGGATGTCCTTTCCTGCCACGTCGACGCCCCCATAGCTGCCGTACCTGAATTTTGCCGTCTGGTACTTCGCGTCGCCCGACAACTCGAGCTCGCTCGAAACGCGGAAACTGGCGAACAACTGGGCCCCTGTGCGGTGGGTTGGTGAAAGATTGGTGTTGGCTCCGAACGGTACGACGATCGGGCTGAAATAGATCTCGTTTTCGAGGTACATGTCGTAGGCGCTCACCCGAATCCTGACGCCTTCCTCCCTGTATTCGGCTCCGGCTTCGCGTTGCCGCGCGGTCTGCGGCTCGAGGAGATGGCCCGACGCAGTGAGGGCATTGTCGTCGACCGTCGCTACGCGAAAGCTCGTGCCGGCCTTGCCGAAAAGCGTCCACTGCGGCGAAAAAGCGTACTGCAATCCAATCTCGCCTGCTCTCGGGTTTCGAATATGGCTCTCGTCGCCGACCGGGAATCCGGTTTGAACGAGCCTGTCGTCGACGCGTTGCTCGCGCCAGCCGAGAGTCAGCTTGGCGGCGTCCGTGAGCTCGGTGTTGTATTGGACATAGAACGCGCTGCTGCTCTGAGAAGCCTGTGCCGTTGCCAGGAAGCCGGTGTTGTCGACCGAGTGGCGAACATAGTCCCAGTCGCCCCAGTCGGTCCCGAGCACGAGGCTGGAGCGCAGGCCGAACGGTGCGACATTCCAGCGCAGCCGCG
The DNA here is from genome assembly GCA_041493345.1 of Gammaproteobacteria bacterium. GTDB lineage: Bacteria > Pseudomonadota > Gammaproteobacteria > Burkholderiales > SG8-39 > VBDM01. Next base: position 3,191 of record JBGPYQ010000232.1, read on the forward strand.
GCGAGAAAACGAGGCTGTGCAGGCGGGTTTCGCCTAACTGCGTAAAGCTGCTGGCGAAATCCACGAGGTTCGACTTGCTGATCTGGTCGCGAAAGCCGAGGTCCGCGGCGAGCTCGATATCGCTCAGCTGGCGGCGGCCGAGAAGCGTCACGAAGTCGCCGTCGCGGGTCGACCAGTTTCCCGGCGTCGTGGCGCCGCGCGGATCCGTGGCGAGCTGGGCTTCGGTGCGCGCTCCCGGAAGTTGCAGCCTCTGCCAGTCGGAGCCGAACTTCATAGCTAGGCTACCCGCGTCCCCCGTGAAGCGCAGATCACCGGTCGCGTTGTCCTGCCGCACGGCGTTGTTGAAGCGGTAATTGTCGCTTTCGTAGTGGCTGCCGGAAAAAAGCGCGCCGACCCGCTCGCCAGCCAAGTTGGCGCTGGCACGCGCGTCCACGGTGCCATAGGAACCGGCGCCGACGTACGCGTCGGCGTCCCTGCGCGAGGGCCGCGGCCCCTTTGTAATGATATTGATGGTGCCGCCGGTGGCCCCGCCGCCATAGAGCACCGCGCCCGAGCCGGGCAGGATCTCGATGCGCTCGATCGATTGCAGCGGAATCGCGGAAAGCCTGGTCGTGCTCTGGTCGTTCTCGTTCAGCCGGATGCCGTCGAGCAGGACCAGGGTGTTCTGGTCCCCGGTGACCCCGAAGCCGCGCAGGTCGAGCTGCCGATCGGGCGAGCCCGAATTGTCGCGTACGTTGACACCGCCGAGATGCGACAGGAGCTCGGGCAGGGTTCGTGCCGTGTCGCGCGCGATCTCTTGCGCGCTGATGATAGTCATCCCGACCGGCGCATCCAGCCGCTGCTCCGGAAAGCGCGTTGCAGTGACAATGACGGCGTCTTCGGTACCCTGGGCAAGCGCGAGTGGTGCGGCCGCGGCGATAAGCGCCGCGTGAATGAATCGATTCATGGATTCCCCCTTGGCCAGCGTCCCGCAGGCCAATGTCGAATTGCGAGAGGAAACGCCAAGGACGACCGGATTGGCTTAACTCCGCTCCCCGCGGCATTTCCCACCCTCGTCCGAGGCCGGTCTCCGGGCTCGTGGGATCGGGCGTATCGCCTTCCCGTGAGCTAGCGCTCACAGTGGCAGGGCCTTCGCCTGATGCTAAAGCGAATCGGCCGCTGATTGATACGCCCGCGCGCACTTACCGTTGCGGGGGCAGCAGAGGCATGGGTGGGATCGTGTCCGCACCGCACCTCTTTCCCGTTTCACCCCGGCGCGAGGAACACGCCGGGACACCTCGAACGAGCGCGTTGATTGTACAACAAAGGTGCTCGGGCTCCGCGATCCCGCACGAGCGGGAATCTACTTTGACTATGATCCCTTACACCTTGACTTAACAGGGTTTTTAAAACTATAGTGTGTCAATGGACGCCGAACTCGCCGCGCTCGAGGAAAAAATTCGCCAGGCCGTGCAGATGTGCCAGCGGCTGCGCGAAGAAAACCGCGGCCTGCGCCAGCAGCTGACGTCCATGCTGAGCGACAAGAAACATCTGTCCGAGAAGATCGACGGCGCCCGCAGCCGCCTCGAGAACTTGCTCAAGCAGATTCCCGATTAGACCCCGTTCCGGATGAGCCCTAAGCCGAAGACCCTTGATGTCGTCATCATGGGCCGGTCCTACAAGGTCGCGTGTTCCGATGACGAGCGCGAAGCCCTTCTGTCTGCGGTGGGTTATCTGGACAAAAAAATGGGCGAGATCCAGGACGCCGGCAAGGTTTCCAGCACCGAGCGCATCGCGGTGATGGCCGCGCTCAACATCACGCACGAACTGCTCACTTCGAGAATATCGGCGAGCGGTTTTGACATCGAGGGTCTGAAGCGTAGAATGGCTGCAATGGAGACGACGCTCGATCAGGCCCTCGCTCCGCAGGAGCGACTGCTCTGAGCCAGGGTTCCTCGACGTCGCCTGAGAAATTGCTCCCTGTGATGTACGTCAAGGCCCGGG
>JBGPYQ010000202.1:0-6648 GCA_041493345.1 Gammaproteobacteria bacterium
CAGGCTTATCCGGTGAAGACGGTGCGGATCGTCGCGCCCTTCGCGCCGGGCGGAGGATCCGATTTCATCGCGCGCCTGGTCGCGCAGAAGCTATCGGAGCGTTTCGGTCAGCAGGTCGTCGTTGAAAACCGCCCGGGCGCGGGCAGCAACCTGGGCGCGGAGTTCGTAATCAGGTCGCCGGCCGACGGCTATACCATCCTGCTGACGCCCGCGAGCTACACGGTCAATCCCAGCCTGTACAAGCTGTCCTTCGATCCGCTGAACGACATCACCCCCATCATCCAGCTCTCGCAGGGGCCTTTCGTCATCGCCGTCCATCCTTCGCTGCCGGCCCAATCCCTGAAGGAGCTGGTCGAGCTGGCCAGGCGCGAGCCCGACAAGCTTTCCTACGCCTCGTCCGGCAACGGCACCATCGTTCACCTCGCGACGGAATATTTTCTCGATGTCGCGAAGGTGAAGATCGTGCATGTCCCCTACAAGGGCACGGGGCCCGCGTTGAACGATACGGTGGCGGGAAACGTGCAGCTGGTTTTCGGCAGCGTCGCGACCGCGCTGCAGTACGTCAAGTCCGGCCGCTTGCGGGCCCTGGCGGTGACGACCCCGCGGCGCGTCGCCGCGGCGCCCGATATTCCGACCGTGGCGGAATCCGGCTATCCCGGCTACGAGGTGACGAACTGGCATGGTCTTGTCGGGCCCAAAGGCGTGCCCAGGGGAATCGTCGATCGGCTCAACAAAGAGGCCAATGAGTTGCTGAAGTCCGCGGACGTGGAAAAAATTCTCGCCGCCGACGGTTTGACGGCGGCGGGCGGAACGCCCAGGCAGTTCGAGTCGATTCTGAGCAGCGAAGTCGCGCGCTGGGGCAAGATCGTCAAGCAGGCCGGCGTTAAAATCGAATGAATCCTCCGGCAGGGGATCTTCGTGAATCGATCGCAAAGCGTCTTTCCGGCCATTATTGCGCTTGCGAAAAGCGTTTTTTTGAGAGACCTCGGTCTCTGTGCCCTCTGCGGTGCAAGATCTTGACGTGGGTCTCTAAGGCATGGCGGCCCGGCTGAGCAAGCGAAACTACACGCCCGGGGCGCGCGGCGCGCTCGACGGCGTGCGTGTGCTCGATCTGTCGCGCCTGGTCGCGGGCAACACGCTCACGCAGGTGCTCGCCGATTTCGGCGCCGAGGTGATCAAGGTCGAGCCGCCGGCGGGCGACACGTTGCGCGCCTGGCAGACGAACGGCGTTCCGGTCACCTGGAAGCTCTATTCCCGCAGCAAGAAGAGCCTTTGCCTGGAACTGCGCAAGCCCGAGGCGCGCGAGCTGCTGATGAAACTTGTCGCGTCCGCGTCGATCTTCATCGAAAGCTTCCGCCCGGGAACGCTGGAGAAGATGGGCCTCGCGCCCGAGACACTCTTCTCGCGCAACCCCAGGCTCGTCGTGGTGCGCATCTCCGGCTGGGGACAGGATGGTCCGTACAGCCAGCGTCCCGGCTTCGGCACGCTGATCGAGGGCATGTCGGGGTTCGCCTCGATGAACGGCTTTGCCGACCGCGAGCCGGTGCTGCCGCCCATGTATCTCGCCGACAGCGTCGCCGGCCTTCACGGCGCCGCCGCGGCGATGATCGCGCTGCGCGAAGCGGAGCGCAACGGCGGCGCGGGGCAGGTGATCGACCTGCCGCTGCTCGAGCCGCTTTTCAACATCCTCGGTCCGCAGGCGGCGAATCTGCGTCTCACCGGCAAAGTGAAGGCGCGCACCGGCAACCGCTCCACCACCACCGCGCCGCGCAACGCTTACCGCGCGAAAGACGGGCACTGGGTGTGCCTGTCGGCATCGATCCAGAAGATGGCCGAGCGCCTGTTCCGCGCGATCGGCCGGCCCGAGCTGATCGACGATCCGCGCTACGCGACCAACTCGGGGCGCCTGCGGCACGCCGACGAGCTGGATGCCATCATCGGAGCGTTCATCGCGCAGCGCACCCAGGCGGAGAACGTGGCGTTCTTCGAAAAATACGAAGTCACGATCGGTCCGGTCTACGACATTGCGCAGATCGTGGAGGACCCTCACGTGATCGAGCGCGAGCTGATCGCCGACTATCCCGATGCCGACATGGGCGCATTTCCGATGCACCACGTCATACCGCGCCTCTCGCGCACGCCCGGTGCGATCCGCGCGCCGGCGCCGAAACTGGGCGAGCACAACCGCGCGCTGCTTGCCGAAGTCGGCGTAAGCGATGCTGAGTACGCGAAGCTCGTCGCCGCCGGCGTCGCGTGTGAAGGCACCGCCGTCGCCGCGAAAGGAGAAGAGGCATGAAGCCCGGCCTTCCGGTCTGGCGTTCACTGCTCTATGTGCCGGTGAACGTCGGGAAATTCGTGGACAAGGCGCACACGCGCGGCGCGGACTGCATCCTGCTCGACCTGGAGGACAGCGTGCCGGCCGCGGAAAAAGACAGCGCGCGCAAGCTCGTCGCTCAGGCGGCCGCGCGCGTGCGGAGCGGCGGGGCGGACGTCGTGGTGCGCATCAACCGGCCGGATTCGATGGCCGCGCGCGATCTGGAGGCCTCGGTCGGTTCCGACGTGAACGGCATCGCGGTGACCAAGGTGGACGATGCAGCCCACCTGCGCCGGCTGGACGAGCGGGTCGCGGAACTCGAGGCAAAGCGCGGCCTCGCCCCGGGCCACACGCGCTTCATCGCCATGGTCGAGACGCCGGCGGCTTTTTTCCGCATGCCGGAGATCGCCCTCGCGGTGGAGCGCACCGCGGCCATGGACATCGGCGGCGAGGATTTCGCGCTGGAGACCGGCATGGAGCCGACCGAAGAAACCCTGCTCATGCCCAAGCAGCAGATGATCTTCGCCGCGCGCGCGGCGGGCATCATGCCGCTCGGCTATATCGCCAGCGTCGCGAGCTACGGCGACTGGGAGGCGTTTCGCCGCATGGTGCGCCGGTCGCGCCAGTTCGGCTTCATGGGCGCGAGCTGCATCCATCCCGGCCAGGTGACGATCGTCAACGAGGAATATTCGCCCTCGTCCGAAGAGGTCGCGTACGCGAAGCGCGTCGTCGAGGAAAACTCGAAGGCCAAAGCCGCCGGGCGCGGCTCATTCGCGATCGACGGCAAGATGATCGACATTCCGGTCGTGGCGCGCGCCGAGCGCCTGCTCGCGCGCCATGCCGCGATCCGGGCGCGCGAAGCGTCGAAGCGCGCCGCGTCATGAAGGCGGCGAGCGCTCGGGTGAGCGGACCACGCCGATAGCGGTTGTCTTTGAATGGTGATTGCGCTAGCGTTGCTTTGGCGTCCAGCGGCCTTGGACCCCAGGGAGGAACCATGAAGCTTTCCCGCATAAGCGGTGTCATTACGTTCTGTTGCGTGCTCGCCGTCCCGGGCTGCGGCTCCACGCTGAAGCTTCATTACGCGGCGGACGCGTATGCTCCGTCGACTCCCGATACCGTGGTCTGGGGTTATCTGCCCGCCGGCAGACCGCCCGTTCTCACGGTCCGCTCGGGACAGGCGGTGCGGATCGACACCGTCTCGCACCAGGGCCTGATCAACGGCATGGACCCCGTCCAGTTTTTCGGCGCGGCAGGCATACCGCAGAGCGAAGTACTGGCGGACGCCATCGAGATTTATCGCAAGGCGCCGCGCCCGAAAGACGCGGGAGCGCACGTGCTGACGGGGCCGATTTATGTCGAGGGCGCCGAGCCGGGCGACATGCTCGAGGTGCGCATGATCGATTTCCGGTTTCGCGTTCCGTACGGCGTGAACAACAGCAACAAGGGCACCGGTGTGCTGCCCGCGCTGCATGCGAAGCCCTATCCGAAAATCATCCGCTTCGATCTGCAGCGGCGCGTCGCCCTCTTCGCGCCGGGCATCGAGGTTCCGCTGGTTCCGTTCATGGGCATCATGGCCGTCATGCCTCCCGAGGCGCTTGCCAACACCCGGCCGCCGGGCATCTACGGCGGGAACATGGATTTCAACCGGCTGACCGTGGGCGCGAGTCTTTATCTGCCCGTCCATCAGCCTGGCGCGCTCTTCTATACGGGGGATTCGCACGCCGTGCAGGGCGACGGAGAAATCAACGGCACCGCCATCGAGGCTTCGCTCTCGCCGGTTCTGCAATTCATCGTCCACAAGGGGGCCGGCAAAATGATGAAATGGCCGCGCGCGGAAGACGCCGCCCATTATTACGTGATGGGGATGGATGTCGATCTCGACGCCGCGCTGAAGCAGGCCGCGGAGGAGACCGTGGCGTTCCTGCAGCGGGAGAAGGGCCTGTCGGCGGAGGATGCCTATTCCCTGGCGAGCATCGCCGTCAACTACGTCGTCGGCGAGGCGGTCGACCAGGTGCAGATGGTGTACGGCGCGATCCCGAAGAAAATCTTCAACAAGTAGTCGCCGCGCCGCCGCTACGCCGGTTGCATCAGCGGCCCGCGGCGCGCTCGGTGCAGGAGAAACAGCGCGATCGTGGTGGTCACGAGGTTCCAGGCGATGCCGTTTACGAACGCCGCGCGGTAGGAACCGGTCGCATCGTCTAGACGGTCGCGAGCAGGTATGCTGCGACGAAACTGCCGGCGATGGCAAAGCCGTGAAAGAACGCCTTCAGTCCCGGGCCGACATGGACGCCGAAATCGTGCACGCTGTGATACATGCGGTGCAGCCCGTGGAACAGAAACAGCGAGATGACGATGAAGATCGCGAGCTTGCCGAAGCCGTTACGCGCGAACGCCAGCGCGCGCTCGTAGCTCATGGCTTCCCTGCTCAGGAAAATTCCCGATGGCACCGCGATGCCGGTGATGAAGATGAGCATGGGGCCGATCAGCGCGGACAGCATCCCGCCGGCGCCGAAGAGCGACCAGAAAATCGGCTTGTTCGAGCGCTTCATTGCGCGCTCCACGGGCTGAACCACCACACGGTGACGAAGAGGATCACCGACAGCGCCGCCGAAGCGGCGATGCCGGACGAAACGATCAGGACATCCGGAACGCGCTTGCCGCCGATCCGCACGAACGGCAGCGTCTTCGGCATCACCTTGAACCAGGTCCACGCGTGATACAGGACGAGGACGAGCGCAACGGCATGGAAGCCGATCGACCAGGGTCTCGACAGGGTCTCGAGCCAGTCTTCGAACGCGGCCTCGCCTTGCGTCAGCCTCGCGAGTCCCACCAGGAGAATCAGAGCATAGGCCGTGATGAACACGCAGCTTGCCTCGCGCAGCATGTACCACAGATAGAACGGGTTCCTGCGCCACCAGCCGGCCATCGGGCGAACGTAGGTTTTCATTCGACCTTTCCTTTCGGCATCAAGAACCGCAGGAAATAGTCTTTAGTGCTGTTGATCTTGTTCAGGTTCACGGCGCGCGCGGGATCGACCCCCTTGGGGCAGACCTCCGAGCAGTAACTCACCAGCGTGCAACTCCAGACTCCGTCCTCGGCATTCACGATCTCCATTCGCTGCGCCTTGCCCGCGTCGCGCGAATCCGCGTTGTAGCGATGCAGCAGCGCGAGAGCGCCCGGGCCGGTAAAGTTCTTGTTGAGTCCATATTGCGGGCAGGCGGCGTAGCAAAGGAGGCAGTTGATGCACTGCGAATACTGGTAGTACTCCTCCATCTGCTGCGGGGTTTGAATATGGGTGCCTTTTGGTGTATCTCCGGAAATCAGGTACGGCTTCACCGACCCCAGTTTTTTCAGGAAATCGCTTTGGTCGATCGCGAGATCGCGCACGATGGGGAAATGGTTCAGCGGCTCGACGCGCACCTTCCCGGGATGCAAGTCGCGCAGGAAGGTCTCGCAGGAGAGCTTGGGCACGCCGTTCACCATGCTGCCGCAGCTGCCGCAGATCGCCATCCGGCAGGACCAGCGGAAGGTCAGGCTGCCGTCGATATGGTCCTTGATGTACTGCAGCCCCTGCAGCAGCGACATGTCGTCGGTGAATGGCACTTCATAGGTCTGATAGCGCGGCTCGCCGTCCGTTTCCGGGTGGTAGCGCAGGCATTCGATGGAGATCGTTCTTTGCGCAGCGGGCTGAGTCATGACAGGACCGCCTTCTTGCCTTCACCGCCGTAGTGCCTCGCCTTCGGCGGTGATTTGGTGATCGTCACCGGCCGCAGCTCGATGCGCGGCGCACTTTCCCCGCCGTGGTATGCAAGCGTGTGCTTGAGGAAGTTCGCGTCGTCGCGCCGCTCGAAATCGAGGCGCATGTGGGCACCGCGCGACTCGCGGCGCTCGAGTGCGCCATGGGCCAGCGCGTCGGCCACCTCGAGCATGAAACCGAGCTCGATCGCGGTCAGCCATTCGGTGTTGAACGCCCGGCTGCGGTCGTCGAGCCGCACGCCGCGACGATAGCGGCTGCGCAGCTCGGCGAGCTTGGCGCAGGTGGCGCTGATCGCGTCGGCCTTGCGGTAGATGCCGACCCCCTCTTCCATGCTGTCCCGCATCTCGTCGCGCAGCACAGCGAGACGCTCGCCGTCATTGGGCAGCAGCATGCCGAGAAAGCGCCGTGCCGATTCTTCTGCTCTGTTCTTCAGGTCTTTCGCGACAGGAAGCGGCGAGCGGGCATAGTCTGCGGCCGATTCGCCTGCCACTCTTCCGAACACCACGATCTCGACCAGGGAGTTCGACCCCAGGCGATTCGCGCCGTGGATGCCGACGCTCGCGCACTCGCCGGCGGC
>JBGPYQ010000071.1:0-14584 GCA_041493345.1 Gammaproteobacteria bacterium
AATAGAACTGCACGAATATCGAATTGACCGCGACCACGAGCACGAGCAGCGGGATCGAGTCCACGAACACGAGCAGCGCGGAAGTGCAGGCGAGCACGGCGAGCGATGCGCCGATCACCAGCGGCGGATTCCTCAGGCGGTCCGAGGTGTAGCCGCCGAGCGCATTGGAAGAGGCGGTCAGCGCAAAGGCCATGGCGGTGATGAACCCCGCCGCCTGCAGCGACAGGCCGCGGTCGGCCACCAGCAGCGACGGCAGCCAGAAATTGAACGAGGTGGCGACGCCGAAGCGCACGAACTGTATCCCGGCGCACACCCACATGATGGGATAGCGGAACAACTGGAACGCGTCGAGCATTGCCACCGGGTGCTTCGGCCCCGCGGCGGGTCTCTCCCGGCCGAAGGCGAAATAGACGAAGGCAATGCACACGCCCAGCGCGGCAAAGGCGATGAACGGCGGCCGCCAGCCGTAGCGGCCGGCGAGGAACGGCCCGATGAGCGAGAGCAGCACGTTCCCCGAGACGCCGCCGACCACGTAGATGCCCATCGCGGTCGCCTTGCGGTCCGGCGGGAACCAGGAAGCGACCAGCGTCAGGCCCGGGGCGAACAACGCCGCGCGGAACGCGCCGGTGATCATCTGGTTCACGACCGCGGCCGGGTAGGACTCGATCGTACCGAAGTGGAGCGACAGGAGCGTCGAGCCGAGGATGCCGACGAAGAACACGCGCCTCGGGCCGAAGCGGTCGGCGAGGTAGCCCGCCGGGATCTGGCCGAGCGCGTAGGTGAAGGTCATGGCGGCGGACAGCACTCCGGCCTGCGCGAAGCTCATGTGCAAGTCTTCGCGGATGAGCGGCAGAAAGAGCGCGATCCCGCCCAGCGTGAGCATCTGGAAGCCCTGGCACAGGACCACCAGCGTGACGGTGATCGCGGCGTCGCGGCGGGGAGAAGCGGGGAAAGAGGAAAGGGACACGGGTCAGCCGGAGCGCAAAAATGGTGAGGATAGCGGTTTCGCGGCGAGGAGGCGGGCAATCGCTACTATGCGAAGGTGGCGATCACGGTGATGCCGTGTTATCCGTGTGCCTTGGTGTTGCGCTGTTTGACGAGTCTGGCGACCATTTCCGCGGCAGGCCGAAATCAGGTCGCGGAGGGAAACACCATGCAAGTCGTGGTGCTGTGCGCGTACAGCTTTCCGGCTGAATCGATCAGCCGTCCCTCTGAAGTCGCCATGCGTTTCCCGGTGTGAATGACGCGCCCCTCGGCGCGCAGGAGCCCGGTGGTTGTCGTGATCGGGCGCACCAGGTTTACTTTCACTTCGAGCGTCGTATAGCCGGTGCTCGCGGGCAGCGTCGAGTGCACTGCGCAGCCCATCGCCGAGTCGAGCAGGGTGCAGGCGAGTCCGCCGTGGACGACGCCGATCGGGTTGTAGTGCTGCTCGCCTGGCGTGCATTCGAATACGGCGAAGCCTTCGCCGATTTCGGCAAGATGGAAACCCAGCAACTTCGCAATCGGTGGCGCGGGCATGCGTTCTTCCATCATTGCAGTGAGATAGTCGCGGCCGCTCAGACTCATCGCTTTTTTCGCCGCGGGCATCGGATCGTCCCAGGAAACGGTGAGGGTTCGTGCGTTCACGCTATTGGCTCCTTGCGCTTATCGAGTTATTGAACCCCAGCGGCCAGGAGGTGGTCAGGAACTCGGGGTAAGCGGTGGACCGGGATTCCAAGATCATGATGCGGCCTGAATCTGGTGCGCTTCGATCAGTCGCTCGAGCGCGCCCCGCGCGCGATCCAGCGCGCGCGCATCGTCGAGCAGCCTGCGGTCGTGATGCGTGGCGAGCACGATGCCGAACAGCTCGAAGGTGAGTTGCCAGGGATCGGTCCCGGGTTTCAGGTGCCCTTCGTCGATGGCGAGGCGGATCGCCTTGGCGATCGCGCCGCGCAGCTCGCGCTGTCCGGCGACGAGCAGCTCGCGCACCGCGCCGGGACGGTCGTCGTACTCGATGGACGCCGCGAGGATGAGGCAGCCGCCGGGTGCGCCGCTGTTCTGCTCGACCCATGAAAACCAGTTCGCGAACAGCGCGCGCAGGCGGGGCAGGCCGCGCGGTTCGTTCAGCGCCGGCCGGAAGACGGTTTCCTCGAATCGCGCCTGTCCCTGCTTGAGCGTCTGCAGTTGCAGATCTTCTTTCGAGCCGAAGTGCGCGAAGAGGCCGCTCTTTGACATGCCGAGCCGGGTTGCGAGCGCGCCGATGCTCAAGCCTTCGAGCCCCACCTGACTGGCCAAGGCCATGGCTTCGTTGAGAATAAGAGTACGGGTCTGTTCGCCTTTGCGCATCGATACATAATAGAACGAACGTTCGTTATATACAAGTCAAGCGGGTTTTCAAGGAGTTGGGGGAAATTTTGTCGAAGCGGCTCGATTCGTGATGGCTCCAACAACCGCCGAATTGAGCGGCGCGTCCGCTCCGATCCGGCGAAGCAACCCGGCGCGCATGCGCGCGGGTTGCTACATGTTCGGATAATTAGGGCCGCCTCCTCCCTGCGGCGCAATCCAGACGATGTTCTGCGTGGGGTCCTTTATGTCGCAGGTTTTGCAGTGGACGCAGTTCTGCGCGTTGATCTGCAGGCGCTTTGCCCTCACCCCCGGCCCCTCTCCCGGGGGGAGAGGGGCGTCATCATCGACGAATTCGTACACGCCCGCCGGGCAGTAGCGGCTCTCGGGCCCGGAGTATTGCGCGAGGTTGATGCGCACCGCAACGCTCGCGTCCTTGAGCGTCAGGTGGCAGGGCTGGTTTTCCTCGTGATTGGTGTTGGAGACGAATACCGAAGAGAGCCGCTCGAAAGTGAGCTTGCCGTCGGGCTTCGGATATTCGATCGGCCGGAACTCGGAAGCGGGGCGCAGGCATTCGTGGTCGGCGTGCTTATGGTGCAGCGTCCAGGGAAATTTGCCGCCGAGCAGGTATTGCTCGATGCCCACCATTGCGGTTCCGGAATACAGGCCCTTCGACATCCACTGCTTGAAGTTGCGCGCGCGGTAGAGTTCGTCGAACAGCCAGGATTCGCCGAACGCGGCGGCGTACGCCTCGAGTTCGTCGCCCGAGCGGCCCGCCTGCAGCGCGGCGAATGCCGCGTCGGCTGCGAGCATGCCGGACTTTATCGCGGCGTGGCTGCCTTTGATACGTGATGCGTTCAAGAACCCCGCATTGTCCCCGACGAGCACGCCGCCGGGAAACGCAAGTTTCGGCAGTGACATCAACCCGCCCGCGGTGATGGCGCGCGCGCCATAGGAGATGCGCTTGCCGCCTTCGAAAAATGCGCGGATCTGCGGATGCGTCTTGTAGCGCTGGAATTCCTCGTAGGGGTTGAGCCAGGGATTGGCGTAGCCGAGCCCAACGACAAAGCCCACCGACACCAGCCTGTCTTCCATGTGATAGAGGAACGAGCCGCCATAGGTGTCCGACTCGAGCGGCCAGCCGGCCGAGTGGATTACGAGGCCCGGCTGGTGTTTTTTCGGATCGATCTCCCACAATTCCTTGAGGCCGATACCGTATACCTGCGGGTCGCAGTTCGCGTCGAGGCGATAGCGCGCGATGAGCTGTCTGCCGAGATGACCGCGGCAGCCCTCGGCAAAAAAAACGTACTTGCCGTGCAGCTCGATGCCCGGCTGATACTGACCGGTCGGCTTGCCATCGCGCCCCACGCCCACGTCACCGGTGGCCACGCCCTTTACCGCGCCTTTGTCGTCGTACAGCACTTCGGCCGCCGCGAAGCCGGGATAGATTTCGACTCCCAGATTTTCCGCCTGCTTTCCGAGCCAGCGGCAGACAGTTCCGAGGCTGACGACGTAGTTGCCGTGGTTGCGAAAGCACTCCGGCAGCAGGAAATTCGGCACCTGGAACGAGCCGGACGCGGTGAGGAACAGGAACCGGTCCTCGCTGACCGGCGTGGCGAGCGGTGCGCCGAGCTCCTTCCAGTTCGGGAACAGCTCGGCTAGACCGCGCGGGTCCATCACGGCGCCGGAGAGAATGTGCGCGCCGATCTCCGAGCCCTTCTCGATCACGCAGACGCCGGTTTGCGCGCCTTTTGCCGCGGCGACCTGCTTCAGCCGGATCGCGGCGGCGAGTCCCGCCGGCCCGCCGCCGACGATCACGACGTCGTACTGCATCGATTCGCGTGCCATGGCTACTCCATTCCGGGAATCAGCAGGAAGATTTGCGAATTGAGCGGCGCGGGGTTCATCGCGTCCGCTCGAATTCGGCGTCGCTGCGCTTTTCAGTGCGTTTCCGGCTGAACCCTAATTATAATGGGGACAGGAGGAGCACCACTATGGCCGAAAAACCGCTCTGGCAGCCGAGCCAGGAGCGCATCGAGGAGGCGAACCTGACGTGCTTTGCGCGCCAGGCGATCCGCGATTGGAAGCTGGGGATCAATACCTACCCGGATTTCTACCGCTGGACCATCGACCGCCCGGAGCAGTTCTGGGATTCGCTGTGGAAATTCGCGAGCGTGCGCTCGAGTGCGAAGGGCGAGCGCGTCCTGGCGGACGGCGACAAGATGCCCGGCGCGAAGTGGTTTCCCGGCGCGCGTTTCAACTACGCCGAAAACCTGCTGCGCCGGCGCGATGCCTCGACGGCAGTCGTGTTCTGGGGCGAGGACAAGGTCAAGCGCCGCCTTACTCACCGTGAACTGTACGACCAGGTCTCGCGCCTTGCGCAGGCGCTGCGCGCGGCGGGAGTGAAGCCCGGCGATCGCGTCGCCGCCTACCTTCCCAACATGCCCGAGGCCGCGTCGGCGATGCTCGCCGCCGCGAGCATCGGGGCGACCTTCTCGACGTCCTCACCCGATTTCGGCGTGCAGGGCGTGCTCGATCGCTTCGGCCAGATCGAGCCGCTCATACTGTTCGCGGCCGACGGCTATTTCTACAACGGCAAGGTGATGGACTCGCTCGCAAAAGTGCGCGACATAGCGGCGAAGTTGCCGGGCCTGAGGCGCGTCGTCATCGTGCCGTACGTGAGCAGCGGGCCGGACGTGTCCGCGATCCCGAAAGCGCAGCGCCTCGAGGAATTCATCGCGGGCCAGCCCGGTGGCGACATCCGCTTCGAGCAGGTGCCGTTCGATCATTCGCAGTACATTCTTTTTTCCTCAGGCACCACCGGCGTACCGAAATGCATCGTGCACGGCGCCGGCGGCACGCTGCTCAAGCACATTTGCGAACACCAGTTGCATTGCGACGTGAAGCCAGGCGACCGCCTGTTCTACTTCACCACGCTTGGCTGGATGATGTGGAACTGGCTGATCTCGGGCCTCGCATCGGGCGCAACGCTGCTCCTTTACGACGGCTCGCCCTTCGTGAGAAACGGCAACATCCTGTTCGATTACGCCGACGCGGAAGGCATGACCCATCTGGGCACCTCGGCGAAGTTTATCGACGCTGCCGCCAAGGCGGGAATGCAGCCGGCGAAAACGCACCGGCTCGAGCACCTGCGCACCGTGCTCTCCACCGGGTCGCCGCTCGCGCCGGAAGGCTTCGATTACGTGTACCGCGCGATCAAGCGCGACGTGTGCCTTTCGTCGATCTCCGGCGGCACCGACATCTGCGGTTGCTTCGTGCTCGGCAATCCGATCCTGCCGGTGTGGCGCGGCGAAATCCAGAGCAGGGCGCTCGGATTGAGGGTCGAGGTGTTCGACGAGGACGGGCGCGCGGTGAAAGGGCAGAAGGGCGAGCTCGTTTGCACGCGGCCGTTTCCGTCGATGCCGGTCGGCTTCTGGAACGACCCGGACGGAGGAAAATACCGCGCCGCCTATTTCGAGAGATTCCCCGGCGTGTGGACCCACGGCGACTGGTGCGAGCTCACCGCGCACGACGGCATGATCATCTACGGCCGGTCCGACGCCGTGCTCAACCCGGGCGGCGTGCGCATCGGCACGGCCGAGATCTACCGCCAGGTCGAGCAGCTGGACGAAGTCGTGGAGTCGATCGTCATCGGCCAGATCTGGCCGCCGGGGGAAATCGGCGACGTGCGCGTGGTGCTGTTCGTGAAGCTGCGCGAGGGCTTGGCGCTCGACGACTGGCTCGTTGCAAGGATCAAGCAGCGTATCCGCGTCAACACCACGCCGCGCCACGTTCCCGCGAAAGTCGTGCAGGTGCCCGACATCCCGCGCACCAAATCGAACAAGATCGTCGAGCTTGCCGTGCGCAACGTGGTCCACGGCCGGCCCGTGAAAAACGTCGAGGCGCTCGCCAACCCCGAGGCGCTCGATTACTTCCGCGACCTGCCGGAGCTGCAGCGGCCGTAGCACCCCGGCCGCCGCGGGTCCGGCAGGTGAAGCCCGATCAGCCGCGCTTGTAGACGATCTTCTTGGATCCGCCTTCGCAGGTCCCGACGACCTTTCCTTCCTTGACCTCGGCATCGGCCGCGACGATCTCCAGGGTGAAGACTTTTACGCCGTTCTTCTCGATCTTCTCCTGGATTTCGGCTTTCAATTCCTCGCAGGGCTTGACCTGGGCGAATGCGGAACCGGCGAGCACAAAAGCGGCAACGGCAAGCAGAGAGACAACCTTCATGATTCCTCCTGACGTGATGAACATTTCGAGCAACCCATCGCGCCCGACGCCAGAAATCGGCCGTTTTTGACCGTGGTCTGCGACGTCAGGCGGGGCAGCGGTTCCTATACTACGTGAGTCATTTTTTCCGCGCCACAGCCAGCAGAGCGGGAAAGCTGAACATAGGCGCTTGCCCTGGCAAGCCAGCCGGCATGTTCCAGTTCAGGAAACGTGCTCTGCGGCACCCGCCGCCTTTCATTCTTGAATTGGAACGGCCTTGCGCGCGGAAGCGCCCGCCGATGCAGGCGCGCTCCGGCCGGCCGGAACTCTGGGGCGCCAGTTTCCGTGGGCAAACCAGCGAACTTTGGCCGCTGCCGCCTGCACTTCCTTGAACTCCTCGCGAGTTTCACCGTATGCCCACACGTGCGCCTTGAAGCGGGCCGCGTCCTTGTCGCCGGAATACGGCGACAGCAGCGCCTCCTGCGCCTGGATGAAATTGCTGCTCTCGGGTCTCTTGTTGAACCAATCGACCGGTATTCCTCCGACATTGCCCCTGATGGCGGCCGCCTGGGGGGCCGGGCGAAACTGGGGATGAAATCCCATGTAGATGCCTAAGAATCCCTTCTTGCCCGCGCGCCTGTAATAGCACACATCGAAATCGGGGCCGCGGGTTTGCCTGACCGACCAGCCCTCAGGAGCGGCCGGGCATTTCGCGCCGGAAACATCCGGCTGCGCGACGGCAGCAATCGAGGCGACCAAAACAGTCGTTGCAATGCAATGGAGGAGTGTGCGCATTATTCGGTGCATCAACGCATCAAGTCCCCGGCGGGCCGGATGCAATTCGTCCGGTGGGCGCCGGTTCCGGCGAATCGGCCTCGATCTCTGAATTCAGCCACGCGAGCACAATGCGGGTCAGAAGCGACCCCATCGTATCAAATGCAAATATACCGGGTAATGCGCATCCAAACCGGACCGGCACTATGTTGGTTCCATGAAGATGAAGAGCAAGTGTCCGAGTTGCGGTGGTAGTTGGAGCTGGACGCTCAACGATGGACGGCTGAAGTGTCGCACAAGTTGATCGACTAGGGTATCGCTCTGTCGGCGTTCGAGGAACCGCCGTGGTCAGAATGTGTAGGGGAAATTCAGGGAGAAGGTGAAGTCTGGTGCCGCGCCGCCCAAGCCAATGGCGACGGCCGGCTCGACGAACAGTCCCCGGCCGAGCATCCACGTCATTCCGAGCTGCAGGAGGTAGCGCTCGCGCGAAGGACGCAGTACGCCGCTGCTGGGCGTCTCGTCGCTGCGATAGTACCCGACAAATAAGCTGTTCAACGCGATGGTGTCGTTGAGCGCGTAAGTGTAGCCGAGCGTTAGCCGCCAATTGTGCGATGCAAGCTGCCGGCGCGTTTCACTCGGTTCGATTGCGTATCCATGCAAGTAGCTCAGTCCTGCAAACAGCACGAGCGGGTCGTAGCTCTTCGCGAGGATCGCGCCAGCTCCCAGCCCCTTGTCGCCCGGGCCCGTCGGTAGCACGGTGTCCAGGCTCCAAACGATGGTCGGCCGCCCGACGCCCTCCCGCATGGCCACGCCGAGCAGCGATGCGGATAAGTCACCGACGTATTGGTCGGTCGTCTTGTCTTCCTGCACGGTCGACGGGCCGGTCGCGATCTGGATCGTGCTGCGGCGGTACACGCCGGGCAGTCGCGCCGTCACCTGCAGATCGTCCCTGATACCCTGGCGGGCAGTGAGGTTGGCGGCGAACGCGGTGTCTTCGGTGCGCAGAACCGGGAAGTTTTGCCGTTCGCTGCGCGAGTACGCCAATCCCAGCTCAAGGGTTGTTGCTCCTTTCTTGAGCAATGCCCCCTGGTCCCGCAGCGCGATTTCCTCGGCGGTCTTCGCGGTCGGCTTCTCTCCGACTTCCGCAGCAACCGGCGGGGCGGTCTGGGCGATCCGTTCCGGTTGCTCGCTTGCGACAGCACCCGCGCCCGTTACGGCGCGCAAGTCAGCCCGGGGCATCGCCGGAGATGCCTTGACACCGCCGTCGGCAGTACCCGGTAGCAGGGGAGTCGTCCCGGCGCGCCGATCGCCCTTCAGCCATTCAAGCAGCGCCGCGCGCGAGAAGCGCCATTCGCCGCCGATGTTTCGCGCGGGGACGCGCTCCGCGGCGGCCAGTGCCCTCAGCCTGCCGGGATGCATCCGCAACACCTGCGCCGCCTCCTCGATGACAAGCACGTCCTGCTCGTTCGATTCGGAAACATTGTCTGCGAGTGCCGCGCGCGTCGTCAGCGCGATCATGCATAAGAAGACGAGCCGTCCAGAGGTTGCCAGCGTCCTCTTCATTGACAAGGGGTCAATGGGGAAGGAAATTCAGCGGATGCCGGCTACCGATATCGAGCAATCGACGCGCGCTCAGCCACTCCAATTGAGCACCGTCGGCGCCTTTCAGCGCAAGCGCAGACGAGGCAGGCCATGAGCCGTCTCTTCGCTCGACAGCAAACACCACGCCGCGTCCGGATTCATCAGCCCACATGTCCAGGAACCGGTACAGCGGCATCCGGACATTGCCAAGCGAGGGATCGGCCAGATGCACGCGGTCGCCGCGCAGTCCCTTGAACACCGCGAAGTGCTCGTAGCCATTGGGCTTGATGAAAACGATCAAGGGCCGGCTCACCTTGGAAAGCTGATCGGCGGCGATGCGGAAGCCCTGCGCCTTGTGTCCACGTCCCTGCGCGACTTTCTGCAGATCGAGCAGGGAAAGCCCCCGCTTCTGCAAGGCGAGCAGCTCGTCGCTCGAGAGCGGGCTGAGAATCACGCGCAAGATCGCGTCCTCGTCGGCCGGATCGCCGAGCCCATAGGTGAGCAAGGTGGCGAGCGCCGCCGAGCCGCACGAATAGTCGAACTTCTGCTTCACCACCCCGGCATCGCGCAGCGCAAGCATCGAGCGCACGCGAGGAATTTCGGACTGTATTGAAGCAACAGCCTGTTCCGGCCAGGCGGCCAAAGGATTCAGTGCCAGCAGGAGCAGCGCGAGCCGCACCGCCTGCCGGTCAAAGGAGTTCGGGCGCCGGGAGGCTTCGGCCAACATTGAATCTGCGATCTGCCAAAAAGACGCAGGAGACGCCCGAAACCGGGGGTCCCCTGCATGGGTGCTTCGTCTACCGTTTTCTTGCCTCGGGGGGCAAGCATTGCTCTTTCACGGCGTATATACGCCCAAACGCACGAGTTTGGCGTTAATGGCGTCCGCGTTCAAGAGGGTGTAAGCCGCGAGCGCGGTAAAGTACGCAGATAACCTTGGGAACGCCGCGTACTTTGTTGCCAGGGCTGTCAATGTCGCCGCGATTTCAACGGCATTGAGCTCGCCCGCGATGGCTTGCATCTCCGCAGCGGTGAGGCTCTGCGCTTCCACGTTCTGCAGGGCGGCGAAGCCCGCGTCCGGCCCCGTGTTCGCCGTTGCCGGCGAGCTGACCAGTGCGGCAGCAAGCAGCGCTGCCGCGAATGCGCTAACCGTAAGGTCATTTATTTTCATAGTTTGCTCCTACGCTATTAAGAGTCAGTGGTAATCCGTGCTTACCTAAATTCGCACGGTCCTTCCCTCCGCTACGTCACCAAAGCCGTCGCGACAAGCGCTCTCTGCAAGCAATCCTGGCGAGACTCTGACACGCAAAAATAGTGTTTCACAGGACGTATTCACGGTCAAGGGACAACGGCCGTCAACGCGGTGTAATTTGACATAGATCAAGAAAAGGCAGCATCAGAGATTTCGCTGTGTTCGGCGCGGTCCATTTCACAGCGCATAGCGCGCCGCGAAGCGGCTTTGAGCGGGTTTGGAATTTCGTGTATTATCCGTCATCCCATCCCCCTGGTTTTAGATGGCCAAGTATGTGTTCGTGTCGGGCGGTGTGGTTTCCTCTTTGGGGAAGGGGATTGCCGCCGCTTCTCTCGCCGCGATTCTCGAATCCCGCGGCATCAAAGTCACCCTTCTCAAGCTCGATCCGTACATCAACGTCGATCCCGGCACGATGAGCCCTTTCCAGCACGGAGAGGTGTACGTGACCGAGGACGGCGCCGAGACCGACCTCGATCTTGGCCACTACGAGCGCTTTCAGTCGGCCAGGATGCACAAGAACAACAATTTCACCACCGGCCAGATCTACGAGTCGGTGATAAAGAAGGAGCGCCGCGGCGATTATCTCGGCCGCACGGTGCAGGTGATCCCGCACATCACCGACGAGATCAAGGCGTACATCGCGCGCGGCGCGGGCGACGCGGAGGTCGCGATCGTCGAGATCGGCGGCACGGTGGGCGACATCGAGTCGCTGCCGTTCCTGGAGGCGGTGCGCCAGATGCGCCTGGAGCTCGGCGAGCACAACACCTGCTACATTCACCTGACGCTGGTGCCCTACATCAAGAGCGCAGGGGAAATCAAGACCAAGCCGACCCAGCACTCGGTGAAGGAGCTGCGCGAGATCGGCATCCAGCCCGATGCGCTGCTGTGCCGGGCGGACCGGCCGATTCCGGACGAGGAGAAGAAAAAGATCGCTCTGTTTACCAACGTCCAGGCCAATGCCGTCATTTCGGTCTGGGATGTGGACTCGATCTACAAGATTCCTTGGATGCTGCATCAGCAGATGCTCGACGAGATCGTCTGCCACAAGCTCGGCATCCTCGCCCGGCCCGCCGAGCTCAAGGTGTGGAAGCGGCTGGTCGAGGCGCTCGAGAACCCGCAGCACGAAGTCACCGTCGCAATGGTCGGCAAATACGTCGATCTCGCCGATTCCTACAAGTCCCTCAACGAAGCGCTGGTCCACGCGGGCATCCACGCGCGCAGCAAGGTCAACATCCGCTACGTCGATTCGGAGCAGATCGAGGGCGAAGGCATTGGAATGCTGAAAGGCGTGGATGCCGTGCTGGTGCCCGGCGGCTTCGGCAAGCGTGGGGTGGAAGGCAAGATGAAGGCGATCCAGTGGGCGCGCGAGAAGAAGGTCCCGTATCTGGGCATCTGCCTCGGAATGCAGCTTGCGGTGATCGAGTTCGCGCGCAACGTCGCCGGTCTCGTCGGGGCCAACAGCACCGAGTTCGACCGCGATACCCCGCATCCGGTGATCGCGCTGATCACCGAATGGCAGGACCGCGACGGCCGCATCGAGCGCCGCGACGACAAGTCCGACCTCGGCGGCACCATGCGGCTGGGCGCGCAGCTTGCATTGCTCGAGCCGGGAAGCCTGGTGCGCAAGATCTTCGGCGCGGACACGATCAACGAGCGCCACCGCCACCGCTACGAGGTCAACAACCAGTACGTGCAGCGGCTCAAGGACAAGGGCTTGCGCGTTTCCGGGCTCACCCAGCGCGAGCAGCTGTGCGAAATGATCGAGCTGCCCTCGCACCCCTGGTTCATCGGCTGCCAGTTCCACCCGGAATTCAATTCGACGCCGCGCGCCGGGCACCCGTTGTTCACGGCCTTTGTCGAGGCGGCGCTCCAGTATCAGGCCGGAAACACGAAGACCGCCATCGCGGCGTAGGCACACGTGAAACTTTGTGGCTTTGACGCCGGCCTTGACCAGCCCCTATTTCTTATTGCCGGCCCTTGCGTCGTCGAATCGCGCCAGATGGCGTTGGACACCGCCGGGATGCTGAAGGAAATCTGCAAAGAAGTCGGCATCCCGTTCATCTACAAGTCGTCCTATGACAAGGCGAACCGCAGCTCGGGCAAGTCGTTCCGTGGGCTGGGAATGGACAAAGGCCTCGAAATTCTCTCCGAGGTGAGAAAAAGAATCGGCGTGCCGGTGCTGACCGACATTCACGAGAAGGAAGATATCGCCGAAGTCGCGGCAGCGGTCGATGTGCTGCAGACGCCGGCATTTCTCTGCCGCCAGACCGATTTCATCCGTGCCGTCGCCGTGGCCGGCAAGCCGGTCAACATCAAGAAAGGCCAGTTCCTTTCGCCCGGCGAGATGAAGAACGTGGTCGAGAAGGCGCGCGAAGCGAGCCGAAAAGACAACATCCTGGTGTGCGAGCGCGGCGCCTCGTTCGGCTACAACAACCTCGTGTCCGACATGCGCTCGCTTGCGATCATGCGCGAGACCGGCTGCCCCGTGGTGTTCGACGCTACGCACTCGGTGCAGCTTCCCGGCGGGCAGGGAACATCCTCGGGTGGCCAGCGCGAATTCATCCCGGTGCTCGCCCGCGCCGCGGTGGCGAGCGGCATCGCGGGGATTTTTATGGAAACGCATCCGAATCCTGAAAAAGCGCTCTCGGACGGTCCCAACGCCTGGCCGCTCGATATGATGAAGGAACTGTTGCAGACGCTGACGGCGCTCGACGCGCTCGTGAAGAAACGCGGATTCGCGGAACAAAGGCTTCAAAAGCGGTAGCACAGAGATCGCAGAGAAGAAGCGGAGAACGAAAGCAAGACGAACAGAAAACGGATTTCTCTGTGTACTCTGTGTTCTCTGTGGTTCAGGATCTTGGGATTTCACTACGGGAATTAGATCAATGAGCTCGATCGTCGACGTCGTTGCAAGGGAGATTCTCGATTCGCGCGGCAATCCGACCGTTGAGGCGGATGTGCTCATCGAGTCGGGCGTGATGGGCCGCGCGGCGGTGCCCTCCGGCGCCTCGACCGGCAGCCGCGAGGCGCTCGAGCTGCGCGACAAGGACAATGGACGCTACGGCGGCATGGGCGTGCTGAAAGCGGTCGAGCACATCAACACCGAGATTTCCGAGGCGATCATGGGCCTCGACGCCCAGGAGCAGAGCTTCATCGACAAAGCCCTGATCGAGCTGGACGGCACCGAGAACAAATCGCGCCTCGGCGCCAATGCGCTGCTCGCGGTTTCCATGGCGGTGGCGAAAGCGGCGGCCGAGGAATCCGGACTGCCGCTGTACCGCTATTTCGGCGGCTCGGGCGCGATGCAGATGCCGGTGCCGATGATGAACGTCATCAACGGCGGCGCGCACGCGAACAACAGCCTCGACATCCAGGAATTCATGATCGTGCCGGTCGGCGCCGCGAGCTTTCGCGAGGCGATGCGCTGCGGCGCGGAGATTTTCCACACCCTGAAAGCGCTGCTCGAGAGCAAGAAACTTTCGACCACGGTCGGCGACGAGGGCGGATTTGCGCCTGATCTGCGCAACAACGAGGCGGCGCTGCAGCTGGTGATGGAGGCCGTGGACCGTGCCGGTTACCAGGCGGGCGGAGACGTGATGCTCGCGCTCGATTGCGCCAGCTCGGGGTTCCACAAGGACGGCAAGTACGTGCTCGATTCCGGAAAGCTGAAGCTCGGTTCGGGCGAGTTCGGCGATTTTCTTGCAGCTTGGGCGGGCAAGTACCCGATCATAAGCATCGAGGACGGCATGGCTGAATCCGACTGGGACGGCTGGCGCGCGCTCACCGCGCGGCTCGGGAAGAAGGTGCAGCTCGTCGGTGATGACGTCTTCGTCACCAACACCCGGATTCTGCGCGAGGGCATCCAGCTCGGCGTTGCGAACTCGATCCTCATCAAAGTGAACCAGATCGGCACCTTGACCGAGACTTTCGCCGCAATCGAGCTGGCGAAGCGTTCCGGCTACACCGCCGTGATTTCCCACCGTTCGGGTGAGACCGAGGACACGACCATCGCCGACATCGCGGTGGGCATGAACGCGCTGCAGATCAAGGCCGGCGCGCCGTCGCGATCGGACCGCGTGGCCAAGTACAACCAGCTGCTGCGCATCGAGGAAGACCTCGGCGAGTCGGTCAGCTATCCCAGGCGGGACGCCTTCTATCAGCTGAAATGAGGATTTTCACGCTCACCCTGGCCGTCTTCATACTGCTGCTGCAGTATCCGCTTTGGCTGGGCAAGGGCGGCTGGCTGCGGGTGTGGAACATCGACCGGCAGGTGCGGGCACAGAAGGAAACAAACGCGATTCTGCAGCAGCGCAACAGCGCGCTCGATGCCGAAGTGCGCGACCTCAAGCAGGGATTCGATGCGATCGAGGAGCGCGCACGCTACGAGCTCGGCATGATCAAGCAGGACGAGATTTTCTTTCAAGTAGTGCCTGCAGCTCCGCCCGA
>JBGPYQ010000221.1:0-5779 GCA_041493345.1 Gammaproteobacteria bacterium
CGCAGAAACGGTACTTACCAAAACGTGTAATAAAGTGGTTGAGGGGTCCCATTGTGCTCAATAGACATGCCCAACAAGACGCTCCAGCCGACAGCCCTGCCTCCGCTTCGCTCCGGTAGGTCTGCGGCTGAGCTCCGCGTTAGAGCGCTTCCTCCGGAATGTGGCAATCTCGTTCAACAATACATGCGTAGCGAATTCGCCGAATCTTCGCTGAAAGGAGCGTCATGAACACTCAGCGTCTTCTCATCGCCCTAACCGTCGTCAATATCGCCCTGCTAACCTTTTCCCTTACTCGACCGGGTGTAGCAGGGGCAGAGGGCGTCGCGCCAGTACTCCGGGGCCGCGCACTTGAAATCCTGGATGATCGCGGGCGGGTCCGCGCCAGCATCACGGTGTTCCCAGCAGATCCCGCCGTCAAGATGCCGGACGGCACAACTGGATATCCAGAGACCGTGCTGCTTCGGCTGAGCACTTCGGATGGCCGACCCAATGTCAAGCTCGCGACCACGGAGGACGGGGCGGCCTTAGTTCTTGGCGGCGAATCCAACCCGACCTACGTTCAGGTACTGGCGCGAGGCGTGAGTACTTCCTTGAAGTTGAGCAACAAGGACGGGCGAGAGCAGGTAATCAAGCCGTAGTTCCGTGTCTCAAACTGCAGTCGTCGCTGCCTCGGGTGGCCAAGTTCAGGAGGCGCGCATTTTCCCAGAGCGCCCTATGACCGGCCGGGGACATAGAACCTCACCCGATAATGTGGACACCTCGACCTAATGCTCGAGGAGGCCGCTGAGGTTCGACCGCCAGCCAACCGGGGTTTGAAGCCGGGGGCGCGGCCGGTCGTCCGTCAGCGCTTCGCCCCGAGTATCGTGTCGCGGCATTGGCGGGTGCCGCAGACGCACGCATAGAGCCGTTTCAGCGCCGGAGTATGGCGTTCCTCGACGATCAGGTTGTAGTCGTAGGCCAGCTCCTTGCCGGGCTGGATGTCGCGGATCGCGTCGATGAACAGGCGCCCGTTTTCCTCGTTCGGCTCGCAATTAGGATCGCAGCTGTGGTTGATCCAGCGCGCCGAATTGCCGTCATGGTTGGCGTCGATCACGATCTGATTGTCGATGAGGAACAGAAAAGTGTGCGGGCTTTCGTCCTCGCCGTACTTCTCATCGGCCGCATCCTCGCTCATGCGCACGCCTTTGTATTCGATGACGCGCGTGCCCTGGGGTATGAACGTCGTGGCGAAAACTCCCTTGCCGTGGATATTGGAATTGCGCACGGTGATGCGCCGTTGGGTCTTGCGTCGTTTTGTATCTGGCATGAATGAATCAAAATCCCGTCAAAAAGGCGCAGTATAAAGCGTCGGGCCGGTCTTCGGTCATGAGTGGCGGGGGTTGATGAACTGCCGGTAGGCCTCGATCATCATGTCCTGATCACTGAACCTCGGTTGCCAGTCGAGCATGCGTATTGTGGGTTCGATGTCCACGACGTAATCCTGATCCGCGATTTCGAACTGCTCGGGCACGAGCAGAGGAAGATTGATGCGGTCCAGGAGGCGCAGCATTATCTTGAGCGGCAACGCAGGGGTCGGCACCACGATCGACCTGGAGCCGGCCTGCCGGATGAGTTCTTTCAGGAGGCTGCGTACGGTCGGCGGATTCGCCGAACCCAGATTGAACTCGCCGTTGACGACGCCCTTGCGTGCGGAACACAGGGCGGCGCCGGCGCAATCGAACACCGAGATCATCTGGTAGCGATTCGAGCCGCTGCCGATGAGCGGTACCGGCAGGTTCAGCCGGATCAGATTGAAGAGGGTGCCGAGAATGCCGGCCCGGCCCGGCCCGTTGATGAGCCGCGGCCGGAAGATCGTCACGCGCAGGCCCTGGGCGCGCTTGCCCATGCAATAGTCCTCCAGCGCCTTCTTGCTGGCGGAATACTCGCCGATGGGCACCCGCGGGTGGTCGGTCTTCAAGGGCAGAGGCGTCTGCGGCGGGCCGTACACCATGTCGGTGCTGAACTGGATGAGGCGCTTGCAGCCGGCGCGTTCCATCGCCTCCACGATGCTCACCGCCCCCTGGTAGTCGACCGAATGGAAATATTCGTAGCGATCGCGACGCCTGATGATGGGGTGGAGCATCCGGGCCGCAAGGTTATGCACGACGTCGTCCGCGGCGATCGGCACGCGCGCCACGTCTTCGGGCCGGGTGATGTCCACCTGAATAAAGCCGGCTTTCTTGTAGATCGGCAACTCGTCTTTCACCAGATCGCAGATCAGGACCTGCTCGCCCGCTTCGATCAGGTCCCGCGCAGTATAGCGGCCGACAAACCCGTTGCCGCCGAAAAGAATGTGTTTCATGGTGCCAAGCGCTGCGATGAAATCATCCGGCATTAAATCCGGTATCCTCTATATTGACAATACCTTGCCGGTGCTCGAAGGGGGACGCCATGACAATGATTGCAAATACCGCGGTGGCATTGGTGGCGCTGCTGCACCTGTACTTCCTGGTTCTGGAGATGTTCTTCTGGGACAAGCCCCTGGGTTTGCGGACCTTCGGCCTTGCGCCGGACTTCGCAAAGGCCTCGAAGTCTCTCGCCGCGAACCAGGGTTTATACAACGGCTTCCTCGCGGCGGGACTGGTCTGGGGCCTGGGTATGGGTGCGGGCGGGTTCCCGATCAAGGTCTTCTTCCTCGCTTGCGTCGTCGTTGCCGGCGTGTTCGGCGCGCTGACGGCGAGTCGCCGGATACTATGGATTCAGGCAACCCCCGGCGCGATAGCGCTCGCCTTGGTATTCTTGTCCTGAGCCGGGCCGCGCCCCTCTCTCCATAGAACATTGGTTCAAGAAAATGGCTACAGCTCCTCCCTCCGGAAAATGCGTTTACTGTCTGCGCGAATCCGACGCGCGCGCGTGGAATAACGTGTTTCCCGGGGCGTGGTATCCGGACGGCGCGCCCGCGGACGCGACCAAGCACCAGGTGCCGGCCTGCCCGTCCTGCTGCAACGAATACGACCGTCTCGAACGGGAATTGCTCGTGCGCCTCGGGCTCAGCATCGACCCGAAGACGGCGTCGGCCTCGGGGATCGTCCCGGACGTGCTGCGCGCTCTGGACCCGCGCTATGCGAGAAATGAAAAGGAGCGGCGCGCGCGCCACGCCTTGCGGGACGAGGCGTTTCGCGGATCGCACGGCGGCCGCCACGGCGCGCAGAGCGCGCCCTTCGCCGGTTTCGGGGGGACCCGGGGCGGGCCGCCGGAGAAGCCGGGCGCGGTCGCGGTGGAGGCGAAGAGCCTGCATCGGCTCGCCGAGAAGCTCGTGCGCGGCATCGTCTATCTCGAGAACAAGTCATTTCTGGAGCGGCCGGGCGGCGTGAGGGTTTTCGCCGTTCAGGATGAAGCCGCGTCGCCCTTTGTGTCGCTGCTGGACAAATCCGGCTCGGCGTATGCCGGCGAGCCGGGCATCGCCGTGCGCCGCGCCGCGCCCGGCGGGGATGACAAGTCCTCGCCTTTCTCGATCGAGATCTGGTCGACCATAAAATTGGTCGCCGTCGCCGGCGCCCAGGTCGCCGACACGCGGCCGGCCAAGAAAGCGCAGGCTGAACCGGCCGCCACCGCGGCACCGGCCAGGAAGGCGGGGGCACAGCCGGCCGCCGCCAAGGCACCCGGAGCGAAGCCGGCGAAGAAGGCGCGGGCAGAGCCGGCCACAGGCGCAAAGAGCGGCATCGGCGGATGGCTGCGCAAGCTGACGAAGCGCTGATTATCATGCAGCGCATGCTGCCGTTGAAAATAAAGAGGTGAATCCCCATGGGGAAATACGTACAAAGCACTTTGATCGCCGGTGAGAGGGTGGTGTACGAAACCAGGCCGCACTGGATCATCTTCGTTACGCTGCGGTCCTTGTTCACGCTTTTCATTGCTCCGCTGATCGACCGCATGAGCAGCGAGTTTGTCGTCACCAACAGGCGCGTCATCATCAAGATCGGGCTCATCACGAGGCATATCCTTGAGATGAACCTGTCCAAGATCGAATCCGTGAACGTGGACCAGACCCTCATGGGACGGATGCTCGGATATGGCTCGATCACCCTGGTCGGCAGCGGCGGTACGAAGGAAGTATTTCAAAACATCGAGAACCCGCTGGAGTTCCGCAGGCAATTTCAATCGCAACAGCCCTAGCCTGGATGGATGCGACGGCGCCTCCGCCGTTTCGCGCCGACCAGGTCGGCAGCCTGCTGCGCCCCGCGGCGCTGAAGGAAGCGCGCGCCAGGGCCGGGCGCGGCGAGATCGGCGCCGGGGCGCTGCGTGCCGTCGAGGACCGCTGCATACTCGAGGTGGTCGCGAAGCAGGAGAGCCTCGGCCTGGAGGCCGTCACCGACGGGGAGTTCCGGCGCGGCTGGTGGAATCACGATTTCCTCGGAAAGCTCGGCGGCATCGAGGTGGTCGTGGACCGGAAATCGCCGAAGTTCGTCGGCACTGACGATCCGCGCCTGACTCCGCAGGTGCGCGGCAAGATTCACCGCGTGCGGCCGATGATGGTCGATCACTTCAAATTTCTGCGATCGGTCGCGAAGAAAACGCCGAAATTCTGCCTGCCTTCGCCCGCGATTCTCTACCACCGCGGCGGGCGCGCGGCGGTGAGCAGGGACATCTATCCCGATCTAGACGAGTTCTGGGCGGACGTCGGCAGGGCCTATCGCGAGGAGATCCGCGACCTGGCCGCCGAAGGCTGCACCTATCTGCAGATCGACGACACCAGCCACGGCTTTCTCTGCGACCCGAAGTTCCGCGAGGGCTGCCGTGCGCGCGGCGACGATCCGGAGAAGCTGCCGCTGATGTTCGCCGACGCGCTCAATCTCGCGATCGCCGACCGCCCCGCGGGCATGAGCATCGTCATGCACACCTGCCGCGGCAACTGGAAGAGCACCTGGATGGCCGAGGGCGGCTACGAGCCGGTCGCTGAAATCGTGTTCAACCGCATCAAGGTGGACGGCTATTTCCTCGAATACGACACCGAACGCTCAGGCGGCTTCGAGCCGCTGCGCTTCGTGCCCAAGGGAAAGAAGGTGGTGCTGGGCCTGGTCTCGACCAAGACGCCCGCGCTCGAGAACAAAGACGCGCTCAGGCGCAAGATCGAAGCGGCATCCCGATACGTCCCAATGGAGAATCTTTGCGTCAGCCCGCAGTGCGGATTCGCGAGCAGCCACCACGGCAACAACCTCACGCACGAGGAGCAGTGGCGCAAGCTCGCGCTGGTCGTGGAGCTGGCTCGCGAGCTCTGGGCTTATTGAGTATCGCGTAACCGGATTGCAATCTTACTTCCAGGGCATGAGGGAAGCGTGGATCACATCCGGCACGCCGTGGCCGCCGACCGACCGGATGGCGAGGTCCACGTCCTTAAGGCCGAAGGTATGGGTCGTGACCTTCCCCAGCGGGAAGCGCTTCGACGCAAGCTGCTGCAGGGCGAGTTCGCACGCCTTGTAGCTGTGACCGCGCGCGCTCTTGATGGTGATGAACTTCACTGTGACCCGGCCGAGCGGGAAATTCGGGAACTCCGCCATTTCGCCCTGGACCACCATCGTCCCGCCCTTGCGCTTGAGCGCTTCTACACCCAGCAGTACCGGCAAGGTCCCGGCGCCCGCGCTGCAGTCGAGCACGACGTCCACGCCTTTGCCTCCCGTGATCTCCTTGATGCGCGCAAGCGGATCTTCCTTCTGCACGTCGATCACGTAGTCGGCGCCGAGCTCCTTGGCGACTTTCATCCGCGCGGCGTCTTTTGACGTCCCCGTGACGATGATGAGAG
>JBGPYQ010000005.1:0-39594 GCA_041493345.1 Gammaproteobacteria bacterium
GCTGCGTCTTCACACTGCCGTAATATCGCCCCTGCAGCATTACGATTGAACTGGAGACCTCCATGCGTTCGAGAGCCCTTCACGCGATTGCCCTGAGTTTCATCGCGCTTCTTGCCGGCTGCGCGATGCTGCAGTCCGGCCAGAGCCGCGAGGACCTCGCGAAAATCGAGCACATCGTCGTCATCTACGCCGAGAACCACAGCTTCGACAATCTCTACGGAATGTTCCCCGGCGCCAACGGCATCGCCGACGCCACGACCGAACAGAAGACGCAGCTCGATCACGACGGCAATCCTCTGCCGCACCTGCCGCCGGTATACACACCGCAGGGCAAGCCCGATCCACGCTTCCCGCAGAGCCTGCCCAACGGGCCGTTCCGCATCGACGCGCCGCCGGTCGACGCGCGCATCGACCAGATCGTGCCGAGCCCGATTCACAACTACTACCAGAACATCGAGCAGATCAACGGCGGCAGAAACAACAAGTTCGTGGCGATGACGACGGTCGGCGCCTGGACGATGGGCTACTACGACGGTTCGAAGATGAGGCTCTGGCAGTGGGCGCGCGAGTACGTTCTCGCCGACAACTTCTTCATGGGCGCTTTCGGCGGCTCGTTTCTCAACCACCAGTGGCTCGTGTGCGCCTGCACGCCGGCGCAGACGGACGTCCCCGCCGCAGCGCGGGCCCAGCTCGACGAGCGCGGGCAACTGAAGACGCGGCCCGGCTCGCCGAAATCGGTGCTCGAAGGCCCGGTACAGTTATTCGACGGCCGTGCGTCGCCCGACGGCTACGTGGTCAACACCTCGCAGCCGCCCTACCAGCCGAGCGGCATCCCGCCGGCCCCCGGCGGAAATCCGGATACCGCAGATCCGGCACACCACCCGCTCCCGCCGCAGACGGCGAAGACGATAGGCGACACGCTCTCCGCCAGGGGCGTGGGCTGGGCGTGGTACGCGGGCGGATGGAACGCGGCGCTGGCCGACGGCCGGCGCGACCCGAAGGAAAAACGCAATGTGATCTACCGCAACGAGATCGGCAGCCCGATATTCCAGCCGCACCACCAACCTTTGAATTACTACGCGCGCTTCGTGCCGGGCAGCGCCGATCGTTCACGGCATTTGAAGGACGGCGACGACTTTCTTGAAGCGATAGAAAAAGGGACGCTGCCGCAGCTGGCGTTCTACAAGCCTTCGGGGCGCCTGAACCAGCACCCGAGCTATACCGACCTCGAGAGCGGCGACCGGCATATCGCCGATGTGCTCGAGCGCCTGAAGAAAAGCCCGCAGTGGCCGAAGATGGCGGTGATCGTGACCTACGACGAGAACGGCGGCTACTGGGACCACGTCGCGCCGCCCACCGGTCTTGGCTGGGGCGACCGCTGGGGACCGGGCACGCGCGTCCCGACCATCCTGGTGTCGCCCTTCGCGAAGCGCAGCTTCGTGGATTCGACACCCTACGACACGACGTCGATCCTGAAATTCATCACGCTGAGGTTTGGCCTCGAACCGCTGGCGGGCGTGCGCCCGAACATGGGCGATCTCACCCACGCCTTCGACTTCTCGCAGCGCTAGCCCGTCAACGGCGAACGCAAAGGGTCCCCTTGCGGCCGCGGCGCCTAGCGGCCCCGGAAGTTCGGCTTGCGCTTTTCGTTGAAAGCGCGGATCCCTTCCTTGCGGTCCTCGGTCCGGACCAGGCGGTTGTAGGCCTCGATCTCGAACTGCATGCCGGAAGCAAGATCCATCTGCAGGCCGTGACGGATGGATTGCCTGGCTTGCCGCACCGACATCGGCGCGTGCGCGGCGATCCGGCCCGCCACTTCGAGAGTCTCTTCAAGCACATTTCCCGGCGCGCAGAGCTTGTTGACGACGCCCCAGGCGAGCGCTTCCTCGGCCGAGAACGGACGCGCGGCGAGTATCAGCTCTTTTGCGCGGCGCTCGCCCACGATGCGCGGCAGCGTCTGCGTGCCGCCGCCCCCCGGCATGATGCCGAGCGACACTTCGGTGAGCGCGAACTTCGCGCTCACCGACGCATAGGCGAAATCGCACAGCAAGACCAGCTCGAGGCCGCCCCCGTACGCGGCGCCGTTGACCGCGGCGACCACCGGAACCGGGCAATCGCGCAGCGAGCGGAACATGCGCTCGAAAATCTCGTGCTGCGCGATCCACTGCTCGTCGGTGTGCGAGTTGCGCTCTTTCAGGTCGCCGCCGGCGCAGAAAGCCTTGTCGCCCGCGCCGGTAAGCACGACACAGCGGCACCCGCCTCCGGATTCCAGCCCCTGCAGGACGTCGTGGAGATCGAGCGCGGCCTGGGTGTTGAAGGCGTTGGCGACCTTGGGCCGGTTGAGGGTCACAAGGAGCACCGGCCCCGGCTGCTCCCTCACCTGCAGCGTTTCGTAAACCTTTTTTTTCATCCGGGGATTACTCGGCGCTGCGTTGAAAGCGCGAGCGCTCACCGCCCGAGTGCCGGCCCCGGCTTAGAGCATGTTGCGAAATTGGATGAGTAGCGTGCGCCCCGCGCACGCTACTCGAAGATTGATTTCGCAACTCGCTCTTAGTTCGCAGGCCTGACGCCGTCCTTGCTCACGGTGCCGCCGGCAGCCGACATCCTCCCGTCAGCGGCGACCTGCGTGAGGATCACGACATACGCCTCGGGCACGAGCAAGGAGCGATCGGCGGGCAATGCAGTAAATATCGGCACGCCCTCGGGCACGACGACCTTCTGCGAGCCGCCCTTGAATTCAAGCGTCAGCTCCCGTCCGTTCGCGGTCTTGACCATTCCGGCTACCGTGGCATTGGTCATCACCGAGCCCGGCTCGAGATCCCAGGGCATGTTTCCCTCGGGAATATTTCCACGCCGATCTGGAGTGAACAGCTGAAGAGAAATCGCCACCAGAGTACCGTCCGCGAGCTTCCTGGATGCCGGCCCGACCAGATCGCCCGGCTTGATGTCGGCCAGGGTGACGGCCTTGGCCGCCCTCACACCGAAATTGGGGGCCAGATTGATTGTCAGGTCCTTGCCGTCGCGGGACTTCACCGAGAGGACGTTGCCGTCGAGGCTGGTTATGGTGCCGCGAACGAACATGCGCGTCTGCGCGCCGGCGGCAGCGCTCGCCAGCGCGAGCACGCCGGCAATAATAAGGATTCCAAACTTGTTCATGGTTCTGTGTCCTCCTTGAAAGGCCCGCACGGGCCGGATGAACCGCAAGACCGTCCTTGCGGGGCGCATGGTAAACGTACCCAATTGCGGTTCCATTCCCGGGTACCGCCGCTATTTTGGCAGATTTCGGCCTGACGGAGGATCACGGGAGGTTGACCGGGCTAAAGCTTGAGCAGGCGCCGGGCGTTGCCTTCGACTATTTTCCGCTTGGCGTCGTCGTCAAGCCGGGGGTGATCGGTGACGATCTTCACCGGCTGCTCGTAGGCAATGGGAAAACAGTAGTCGCTGCCCATGAGAACGCGGTCGGCGCCGATGACGTTCACCAAATACTCGAGCACGTGGTCGGAATAACCGACGGTGTCGTAGTAGAACCGGCGCAGGTATTCGACCGGCGCCTGCTTGATGTGCTTCAGCTCGGCGCGCTTCTCCCAGCCGCGGTTGAGCCGCCCGACCAGCCAGGGGAAGGCTCCGCCCGCGTGCGGCAGGCAGACGGTCAGCGCCGGAAAACGGTCAAGGACTCCGCCGAAGATCAGATGCGCGGCGGCGATCGCCGACTCGAAGGGATTGCCGAGCAGGTTGGTGAGGTAATAGGCGCCAAGGCGCTGGTGGCCGATGACCTCGACCGGGTGCAGGAAAAGCGGCAGGCCGGTGGCATCGATGCGTTCATACACCGGCAGGAATTCCGGGTCCGACAGATCCCTGCCGAGGATCTGGGTGGCGATGTAGAAGCCGCGCATTCCCGGCAGTTTCGCCGCCCGCTCGACCTCCTTCACCGCCAGCGCCTGCTCGTGCATCGGCAGCGTGGCGAGGCCGAAGAGGCGTCCCGGATGGCGCCGGTACGCCTCGGAGAGCGCGTCGTTGTAGGTTTCGCTGATGCGCTGCGCCAGCGCGCCTTGGCCCCAGTATCCCATCGGCTGCGACAACGACAGCGCCTGCACTTCCACGCCTTGCTCGTCCATTGCCGCGAGGCGCGCGTCGAGATCGACGAACTTCGCGCCTACGGGGCCGGTCATCAGGTTGCCGTGCTTGAATTGCGGGCCTTTGCCCTCGACGATCCTGTATTCGAAGCCATGCGCCGGGCCGTGCTCGGCAACCAGATCCAGGAACGCCTGGGGAAAGTAGTGAGCGTGAATGTCGATCGCGTGGTGCTTGTGGCCGTGGTTCATTGATGCTCCCGTTGTTTTCAGGATTTTACCGCGCGAGCGCGATTTCCGGACGCGCCCGAAATCCTATAATCTGCCTCCGCGGCGGGAATGCGGCGAATCCAATCGTGCAGCTGCAGCAGCAAAGGACAGGGCGGCATGGGGTTCCCTACGCATGTACTTATTTGCACATACGTGCATATGGTTTAGGATTCGCCCGATGCCGATCACTACCCGTCGCAAAACACTTTTCCCCGACCGAGGAAACCCCAGGCTCGTGAAAGATCGAAACTGGACTGCATGCATGCTCGTTATTGCGGTACTCGCCGCATGCAGCCACGTACCGGAAAGGGACACGCCAAAAGTCAAGTACGCGCCGGGCACAAAGGCAGAAATAAATGCCGAAGCAGTGAAAGAGAAACTGTATGCTCAATACCGTCAATGGAAAGGCACGAAATATAAAATAGGAGGCTTGAGCAAGAATGGTATCGATTGCTCCGGTTTCATTTACGTGACATTCAAATCAAAGTTAGGGGTGGTCTTGCCGAGATCGACGGAGTCGCAGGCAGAGTTGGGGAAAAGCGTCGGCAAAAGCCAGTTGCGAACAGGCGATCTGGTTTTTTTCAAGACAGGACTGTTCGTCAGGCATGTGGGTGTCTATCTGGAGCGCGGCAAGTTTTTACATGCGTCGACAAGTCAGGGCGTCATGATCTCCGAGCTGGACGATGGCTACTGGAAGTCGGCGTATTGGAAGGCAAAAAGAATTGAAATATGACATGCCGATCCTTATCGTGCAATCCATTTGGCGCCAACCGAGAGAGGGCTTCATGTCGCTCAGACTTGTAAGGCTGCTGACGTTGCCGACACTGGCCGCGGCGGCCGCCATTCTTCTGGGGGCGGGCGAGGCCGCGGCCCAAGGCTATCCAGGCAAGCCGGTCCGCATCGTCGTGCCGGCCAGTCCGGGAGGCGGAAGCGATCTGGTCGCGCGCATCGTCGCGGCGCCGCTCACCGAGATGCTCGGCCAGCCGTTCATCGTCGAGAACCGGGTGACATCGGGCGGCATCATCGGCACGCAACAGGTCGCGCAGTCGGCGCCCGACGGCTACACGCTGCTCGTCACCTTCGACACTTTCGCGATCAATCCCTTCCTCTTCAAAAACCTGCAATGGGATCCGGTCAGGGATTTCGCGCCGATCATGCAGGTGTCCCGCTATGCGCAGGTGCTGGTCGTGCACCCGAGCCTGGGAGTGACAACGGTGGCAGAGTTCGTCGCGCTTGCCAGGCAAAAAGGCGCGGAACTCAACTACGGCTCCGCGGGCCCGGCCTCCTCGAGCCGGCTCGCCTACGAGCTGTTCAAGGACGTGACGGGCATCGAGATGGTGCCGGTCCATTACAGGGGCGGCGGTCCGGCGATGCAGGACTTGATCTCCGGCCAGGTGCAGGTGATGCTCATCCAGGGCGGTCTGGTCAGGCCGAACGTCAGGTCGGGCAAGCTGGTCGGGCTCGCGGTCAGCTTGTCCACGCGCTCACCGCAGTTTCCGGACCTGCCGACGATCGCCGAAACCTATCCCGGCTTCGAAACGCAATCCTGGGTGGGGATGTTCGCGCCGGCGGGCACGCCCAGGCCGGTCATCGACCGGCTGCATTCCACGCTCGCCAGGGCCCTCGCCGATCCCGCCATGAAGGAGCGCTTCGAGAGCCAGGCCGGCGAGATCGTCGCCGGCACGCCCGAGGCGCTCGCAGCACTGGTACGGAAGGATCAGTTCAAGTGGAGCAAGATCATCCGCGACTTGAAGATCGCGGTCGACTGAAAGCAGAAAGGAACGACATGGCTGCACGCGGCAAAGCCAGTAGCAAGCTCACGCGGCGCTACCCGGACCTGCACGATCACCTGAAAACGCTGAAAGAAGCCGGGCTGCTCGTCACCGTCACGCGAAAGATCAACAAGGACACGGAGATGCATCCGCTGGTGCGCTGGCAGTTCCGCGGCGGGATCGAGGAACGCGACCGCAAGGCGTTCCTCTTTACCAATGTGACCGACAGCAAGGGAAGAAAGTACGACATTCCGGTGGCGGTGGGCGCGCTTGCCGCGAGCCGCGAGATTTACCGCCTCGGCATGGGTTGCGCGCTCGATGGAATCAACGAGACCTGGAACCGTGCGATGGCGAATCCGATTCCTCCTCGGATCGTCGAGAATGCGCCGTGCCACGAGATCGTGATTCAGGGGCGCGATCTCGACAAGCCCGGCAACGGACTCGATGGCCTGCCGGTGCCGATCTCGACGCCGGGCTGGGACATCGCGCCCTTCACGACGCTGTCGCAGTACATTACCCGGGATCCCGATACCGGGATCCAGAACATGGGCATCTACCGCGGACAGGTGAAGGCGCCACGGCGACTCGGGATGAATCCTTCGCTCGAGCTGCGGCCCGGCATCTACGTTCACTGGGAGAAGATGAAAGCCCGCGGGAAGAAATTGCCCGCCGCAGTCGTTCTCGGCGCCCCGCCCTGCGTCGCTTTCACCTCGGCGCAGAAAGTACCCGAGGCGCTGGACGAGCTACACGTCGCGGGAGGCCTGGTGGGCGCGCCGATCAACGTGGTGAAGGCAAAGACCGTCGATTTGCTCGTTCCCGCCGAAGCGGAGATCGTGGTCGAGGGATTCATCGATACCGAGTATCTCGAGCCCGAGGCGCCGTTCGGCGAGTCGCACGGCCACGTGAACCTTCAGGAATTCAACGCATTCATGGAAGTGACCTGCATCACGCGCCGGCGCGACGCGATCCTCAGCTCCATCATTTCGCAGGTGACGCCGAGCGAATCGAGCCTCATCAAGCGCGTGGCGCTGGAGCCGCTGTTTTTGCATCACCTGCGCAACACCCTCGGCATCCAGGGAGTCAGGCGCGTTTCCATGCACGAGCCGCTCACCAACCTGCGCAAGGTCATTGTGCTGATCGTTGACCGCAAAACGCCGGCGACCGAGATCTGGCGCGCGCTCTACGGCGCCGCTTCATGGAACCGCGCCGCGGGCAAGTACGTGATCGCGGTGAATGAGGACATCGACCCGGACAACGCGGACGCGCTTTTCTGGGCGATGTCCTACCGCGCCAATCCGGACCTCGATCTCCAGATCTTGCGCCACCGCGACCAGGGACACGGGCCGCGCAGCAAGAGGAACGGCGGCGAGGACGCATCGGTGCTGATCGACGCCACGATGAAGGAGGATTTTCCGCCGATCTCGCTGCCCAAGCGCGAGTACATGGAACACGCCAGGAAAATCTGGGAAGAGCTGGGCCTGCCGAAATTGAAGCCGGAGTCGCCGTGGTTCGGCTATTCGCTGGGCGAATGGCCGGAGGAGCTCGACCGGGCGGCCGCCCTTGCGGTGAAAGGCGATTACTTCGAGACCGGCAAGCTCCTCGCCAAGCGCCGGCGCAAGGACGTTCGCATGAACACCGAGGTTCGCGACGTTCAGGAAGCGAGGAAGAAGTAGGCCGGAAGCGGTGCTCCGCCGTGCCCGCGGCTCTCCGGCGTCGTGATGGCTTTGATTGGTGCCAGGTGGAGGATTCGAACCCCCGACCAACTGATTACAAATCAGCTGCTCTACCAACTGAGCTAACCCGGCATGGGCGGAAAATTATACCGGAAGGGCGTTTCAAGGCTCGCGCCGATCTGGCAATGCGCGCGTTGAGCGGCGCATTGGGCGTCCGCTCCAACGCGCGCGGTTGAACCGGCGACGCCAGTCGTCCGTTTCAACCGCTATTTGATTCTTCTCAGCGCCGGCTTCCCGCCCGGTTTGGGCGGCTCGGGCGCATCAGCGGGTGTTGCGATCGGCTCGCCGCTCGCCTGCCACGCGGTGCTCTTCTTGTCCGTGTCGAAGGCCATGCCGTGCCCGTTCTCGCGGGCATAGATTGCGCTCACCGCGGCAACCGGAATGACCATCTCTTTCGAGGCGCCCGAAAACCGCGCCGTGCATTCGATCACGTCGTTGCGCATCTGCAGCCGGCTGGTCGCAAGCGGCCCGATGTTGAGCACGATCTCGCCGTTGCGAACGTGCTCCATGGGCACGCGCGTCTGCGAATCGACCACCACCGAGACATAGGGCGTGTAGCCGTTGTCCACGCACCATTCGTACACCGCGCGAAGCAGATACGGCTTGGTGGAGGTGGGTTCGGTCATGGGGAAACGGATGTCGCCGGGTTCGTCATTCCCGCGAAAGCGGGAATCCAGTACCTTTCAAAGCCGCTGGATCCCCGCTTGCGCGGGGATGATCGGCCTTCGGCCGGTCACTTTCGCATCACCTTTTCCGAGGGCGTGAGCGCTTCGATGAATGCCGTGCGCGAGAACAGGCGCTCGGCGTATTTCATCAGCGGCGCCGCCGGTTTGGGCAGTGAGATTCCGTAGTAGTCGAGCCGCCACAGGAGCGGGCTGATCGCCACATCGAGCATCGAGAATTCGTCGCCCAGCATGTACTTCTGCTTGGTGAATACCGGCGCGAGCTCGGCGAGGCGGTCCGATACGTGCTGCCGCGCGCGATCCTGCTGTTTCTGGTTGCCGTGCTCGAGCGTGTCGATCTGGCTGAAAAGCTCCACCTCGAAATTGAACAGGAACAGCCGCGCCCGCGCGCGCATCACCGGATCGGCCGGCATCAGCTGCGGATGCGGGAAGCGTTCGTCGATGTATTCGTTGATGATGTTCGCCTCGTAGAGAATAAGGTCGCGCTCGACGAGCACCGGCAGCCGGTTGTAGGGATTCATCACGGCGATATCTTCCGGCTTGTTGTACATGTCGACGTCGATGATCTGGAAATCCATTCCCTTCTCGTAGAGCACAATGCGGCAGCGCTGCGAGAACGGGCAAGTGGTTCCGGAGTACAGGTTCATCATGATGGATTACCTTGTTGCCGAATTCGACGGAACGTACGGATAGAAAAAGCGCCGGGGTCGCGTCCTGCGCCTCCCGGGGACGGGTTTCCTCAGTGCACGTCCTTCCAGAATTCCTTGTACAGGAAGTACGTGAGCACGAGCAGCACGAGCAGCGCCAGCAGCACCACGATCCCGGTCTGCTTGCGCGCGACCTGATTGGGCTCGCCCATCCAAGTCATGTAATTCACGAGATCGCGCACCAGAATGTCGTATTGCAGTTGCGATAACTCGCCCGGCGTCTCGGTCCTGATTGTCCTCAGAATGTAGCGATCTGCGCCCTTGCCCGCCTGTTCAGGAGTGAGTTCGTCGACCGTCCACGCGTTGTTCTGCCGCCTGCCGGCCGCCTGCGCCTGCTCGCCGCTCTCGAACCGCTGCTCCACCTGAACCTGCTGGCCCGAGAGCGTCCACAGCACGTGCGGCATGCCGACACGGTCGTATACCAGGTTGTTCCAGCCCGTGGCGGATTCCGAATCCCGGTAGAAGCTGCGCAGGTAGGTATACAGCCAGTCGGCGCCGCGCGAGCGTGCGACGACCGACAGGTCGGGCGGGGCCGCACCGAACCAATCCCTGGCGTCCTTTCGGGTCATCGCAGCATTCATCAACTCCCCGACCTTGTCGGCGGCAAACATCAGATTGCCCTTGATCTGGGCTTCGCTCAGGCCGAGATTCTGCAGCCTGCTAAAGCGCATCAGCGCGGCCGAGTGGCAGGTGAGGCAGTAATTGACGAAGGTGCGCGCTCCTGACTGAAGGCTGGCGAGATCGCGCTGGTCAATGGGCGCGGTGTCCAGCCTGGCTGAATCTTCCGCGGCGCGCGAGGGCGCCGCGGCGAGCACCGGAACGAGCGCGAGAACGGCGACGAGCCTCATCATTTTCAGGTCACTCTTTCCGGTTCGGGCTTGCACTTGTCGATTCTCGTGTACCAGGGCATCAGGATGAAGAACATGAAATAGATGATGCTGCACACCTGCGCGAGCAGCGTCCGCCCTTCCGTCACCGTCTCGGTGCCGAGGTAGCCCAGAACGAAAAAAGCGGCCACGAACAGAGCCAGAGCAGACTTGAAGATGGGTCCCTTGTAGCGGATCGACTTTACCGGGCTCCGGTCCAGCCAGGGAAGCAGAAACATGATCAGCACAGCGAGGCCCGTGAAGATCACGCCCCAGAGCTTGGCTTCAACCCAGAAGAAATTGATGGTGTTGGCGCGCAGGATCGAGTAGAACGGCGTGAAGTACCACAGCGGCGCGATGTGCGTCGGGGTCTGCAGCGGATCGGCCGGAACGAAGTTGTTGTACTCGAGGAAGTAGCCGCCCATCTCCGGCGCAAAGAACACGATGATGCAGAACGCGATCAGGAACACCACCGCGCCGAAGGCGTCCTTCACCGTGTAATAAGGGTGAAACGGGATGCCGTCAAGCGGAATGCCAGTCGCGGGATTCTTCAGCTTGCTGATCTCGATGCCGTCGGGGTTGTTCGAACCGACTTCGTGCAGCGCCAGAATGTGCGCGAGCACGAGCACAAGCAGGACCAGCGGAACCGCAATCACGTGGAAGGCGAAAAAGCGGTTGAGCGTCGCGTCCGACACCACGTAGTCTCCGCGGATCCAGATCGCAAGGTCCGGCCCGATGATCGGGATTGCGTCGAACAGGTTGACGATCACCTGCGCGCCCCAATAGGACATCTGCCCCCAGGGCAGAAGGTAGCCAAAGAATGCCTCGGCCATCAGGCAGAGGTAGATCAGCATGCCGAAGATCCACAACAGTTCCCTCGGTGCGCGGTACGAGCCGTACAGCAGCGCCCTGAACATGTGGAGATACACGCATATGAAGAAGAAGGACGCGCCGGTCGAGTGCATGTAGCGGATCCACCAGCCCCAGGGCACCTCGCGCATGATGTACTCGACCGAGGCGAACGCCTGGCTCGCGTCGGGCTTGTAGTTCATGGTGAGGAAGATGCCGGTGACGATCTGGATCACCAGCACAATGAGCGCAAGCGAGCCGAAGTAGTACCAGAAATTGAAATTCTTGGGCGCGTAATACTCCGACAGGTGCGCTTTCCAGCTCGACACCAGCGGGTAGCGCTGGTCGATCCAGGTGAGCAGGCCGTTGAGGGGGCCGGCGCCCGTGACGGGCGGCTTTTGCGTCGCAGCCATCGCGCTAGGCTCTCTTTTCGTCCTCGCCGATCACGATCCTGGAATCGGAGAGATAGGAATGCGGCGGCACCCGAAGGTTGTCGGGCGCCGGCTTGTTCTTGTAGACGCGTCCGGCCAGGTCGAACAGCGAACCATGACACGGGCAGTAAAAACCGCCGTTCCAGTCGTGCTCGAAGGCTTCGGCGCCCGGCTTGAGCTTGTCCTGGGGCGCGCAGCCCAAGTGGCTGCATATGCCGACCACCACCAGATACTCGGGCTTGATCGAGCGGTACTCGTTGCGCGCGTATTCCGGGGTGAGTTCCCCTATCTTGCGCTCGCTCTTGGGATCGGCCACCTTGTCGTCGGCCTTTCTTATCGCGTCCAGCATCTCCTGGGTGCGGCGAAGGATCCAGACCGGCTGGCCGCGCCATTCGACGGTCATCTTCTCTCCGGGCGCGAGCCTGCCGATATCGGCCTCGACCGGAGCGCCCTGCGCCCGAGCGCGCTCCGAGGGCAGCATCGATACGGCAAACGGCACGGCGGTGGCGACCGCCGCCGCGCCTCCCGCGCAGGCGCTTGCAATGAGGAGGGTGCGCCGTGCGCGGTTGAGCTCGGATTTATCGTTCATGGGGAGACCTTGCCTGGGAAGAGGTGCCGTTCAAAGAGCGAAAATTATACCGAAAGCGCTCTGCGTCACCAAATTTTGTAATACAACTATTTGATTATTATGGTTACTTCAATAGATACCGCAATTCGTCCATGGCATCGGGTTCCGGGCCGGGGTGCCGATCTGGGGCGCGCTTACGCCCGCCCTCCGTTTAGGCAATAATCGCGGTAAATGCAGACCGTACGCCGCGCGCCTCATCCACGACGCCGGCGTGGCGTAATGCGAATATTTTTTTGAGCGTTCCCCTCAGAGCACCACCCGGGATCCAGCACTCATGCGCAATATCTGGCTCGTATTCGCCCAGACCACGACTGTCGCCCTCGGCGTATTGTTCGTGATTACCACGCTCAAGCCCGAGTGGCTCGGCCGCATTGCCGCCAGCCCCCAAGTGGTCGAGCTGCGCCAGGCCTTCCCCACGAGCCCCGGCACCGCGCGCGCCGCTTCCTACCGCGACGCGGTGAGAAAAGCCTTTCCGGCAGTGGTCAATGTCTTCACCAGCAAGGAAATCAAGACACCTCGTCACCCTTTCCTCGAAGATCCCCTGTTCCGCCACTTCTTCGGAAACCGGTCCGACGAAGAACCGCAGCGTGCGTCGAGTCTGGGCTCCGGAGTGGTCGTCAATCCCGAGGGATATATCCTCACCAACCATCACGTCGTCGAGGCAGCCGATGAGATCGAAGTGGCGCTCGCCGACGGAAAGAAACTGAGAGCGCGGAACGTCGGCTCCGATCCGGAAACCGATATCGCGGTCCTGAAGGTGGAAGGCAGCGCGCTCCCCGCGATCACTTTCGGGGATGCCGATGCCCTGCGCGTGGGCGATGTGGTGCTCGCTATCGGCAATCCGTTCGGCGTGGGACAAACGGTCACGATGGGGATCGTTTCCGCGCTCGGACGCAGCCAGCTCGGCATCAACACTTTCGAGAATTTCATCCAGACCGACGCCGCCATCAATCCGGGCAATTCCGGCGGCGCGCTCATCGACGCGGCGGGGAATCTCGTCGGCATCAATACCGCGATCTTCTCGCGCTCGGGGGGATCGCTCGGCATCGGCTTCGCGATTCCTGCATCGAGCGCCAAGCAAATCATGGAGCAGATCATCCGGACCGGCAGCGTCACGCGGGGATGGATCGGCGTGGAAGCGCAGGAGATCAACCCGGAGATCGCAGAATCGTTTCGCCTGTCGTCGGTCAGCGGCGTTCTCATCGCAGGGGTTCTGCGCGGAGGGCCGGCCGACCGCGCGGGATTGAAACCCGGCGATATCCTCCTCGCGATCCAGGGCAAGCCGGTGACAGACCCGAATTCGATGCTCAATCTTGTGGCGGCGCTGGTTCCGAGCAAGCCTGCGTCGATAAAGCTGCGTCGCGGAAACAAGAACCTCGAGATTCAGGTCGAAGTGGGCACGCGCCCGAAGCAGCAGCGTCGCTGACCGATACCGGCGCGTTTTTGAATGCCTGTTTCTGCCCGACGTCGGTGCGGTCGATCTCCTTCTACAGATCGGCGCCGCCGGGTGTCCGATCATCGGCCATGCCGGCCGGTCTGACCACGAAGCGCGCGAGCGCGATCCCGAGTTCGTAAAGAAGCCACAGCGGAACCGCGAGCATTACCTGCGAGATCACGTCGGGCGGGGTGAAGACCGCCCCGACCACGAATGCCCCGACAATGACGTAAGGCCGTATCTCCTTCAGCTTTTTTACGGAAATGAGACCGGCCCGCACCAGCACGATGACCACCACGGGTACCTCGAAAGTCACTCCGAACGCGATGAAGGTGGTAAGAACGAAGGAAAAGTATTTCTCTATGTCGGTCATCCAAGCGACGCCTTCGGGCGCAATGGACGCCATGAACTTGAAAACGACCGGGAATACCAGGAAATAGGCAAACGACATCCCGGCCAGGAACAGCACCGAGCTCGCACTCACGAGCGGAAGCACCAGGCGCTTCTCATGCACATACAGGCCCGGCGCGACGAACGCCCACACCTGGTACAGCACGTACGGAAGCGCGATCACGAACGCGACCGCGAGAGCCACTTTGACCGGCACCAGGAAAACTCCGACCACGTCGGTTGCAATCATCT
The DNA here is from genome assembly GCA_041493345.1 of Gammaproteobacteria bacterium. Lineage (GTDB taxonomy): Bacteria > Pseudomonadota > Gammaproteobacteria > Burkholderiales > SG8-39 > VBDM01. The sequence continues at coordinate 14,087 of JBGPYQ010000005.1, forward strand.
GTCCGCCCACGGGAAGCGCCGCAAGCAGCGGTTTTGCCAGCACTGCGTAGAGATCTCTCGCCCACGGAAACAGGCACAGGAACACGATGATCACCGCCAGGATGGCGCGCAATAACCGGTCGCGCAGCTCGACAAGGTGGGAAATAAAGGTGTCTTGCGTGCTCATCCGTGGCCGCCCGCAGGATCAAGCCGCAGTCTTCTGCGGCGGCGAAGGGGATTCGCGCTTTGGAGCCAGGCCCAGCTCGAGCTGGGGGGGCGCAGCCTCCTGTGCGGCCGTTTCGGATTCCGCGGCGGGCGCGACTGCGGAGGGCTGCGTCCCTTCGAGCTGCGCGATGGAATTGAGCTCGCTTTCGGTCTTCGCAAATTCGCCCTGGACGGTATTTTCCACCGAGCGCGCCGCGTCCTCGACCGTGCTTCTGAATTTGCGCAGTTCCTCCAGCTCGATCTCCCGGTTGATGTCGGCCTTGACATCGTTGACGTAGCGCTGCAGCCGGCCGAATAGATGGCCCGCGGTTCGTGCCACTTTGGGTAGGCGCTCGGGGCCGATGACGATGAGCGCCACCACGGCGATCACCATCAATTCGGAGAAGCCGACGTCAAACAAGGGAGGAGAAAATCCGGGAGGCGTTCAAAATTCCGGGACCGCGCCCGGCATCCGGATGCAGTCGGCAGCCGCTCAGGTCTTGGCCTTGTCCCTGACCTCGCCTTCGATGGTGTGGCCCGTCACCTGGGGCGAAGGGCCGCCCTCCGCCGGCTTGTCCGCCGAGGAGTTTTTCATTCCATCCTTGAATCCGCGCACCGCCCCGCCAAGGTCGGCGCCGATATTGCGGAGCTTCTTCGTCCCGAATACAAGCAGTACGATCACAAGTACGACCAGCCAGTGCCAGATGCTCCAGGTTCCCATAGCGCCACTCCTTCAATTCCGTTTCAGCATCGGACCCAGGGCCTCCGGGCCGCCGATGATGTGCACGTGTAAATGATACACCTCCTGCCGCCCCACTCGCCCGGTATTGATGATGGTGCGAAAGCCATCGGTCGAACCCTGCTCGCGCGCCAGGCCCGGCGCCATTGCGAGGATCTTGCCCAGCATCGCCTGGTGCCCCATGTCGCATTCCGCGAGCGATGCGATATGCCGCTTGGGGATGATCATGAAATGCACCGGCGCCAGCGGATGGATGTCGTGGAAGGCGAAGATCTCGTCGTCCTCGTACACCTTGCTGCTCGGGATCTCGCCGCGCGCGATCCTGCAGAAAAGGCAGCTGTCCGCCGCCATCGCTACTTCCGTTCGGCCTCGATGCGCGATGAGTCGGCCCGCGCGGCCTTCTCGTCGATTCCCGATATCCCTTCGCGCCGGCGCAGCTCGGCCAGCACGTCGGCGGGCCTCAACCCGTACTGGGCCAGCATAATCAGACAATGGAACCACAGGTCCGCGGTTTCGCCGACGATGCGCAGCCTGTCGCCGTCCTTGGCCGCCATCACCGCCTCGGTCGCTTCCTCGCCGACCTTTTTCAGGATCGCATCGGGCCCGCGCGCAAAGAGCCGCGACACGTAAGATTTGTCGGGGTCGCCGGACTTGCGGCCCTCGATAATGTCTGCCAGCCGCTCCAATATGTCGCTCATCGCTTGTATATCTCTTTCGGGTCCTTGATCACCGCGTCCGCCGCCACCCAGCGCCCGTCGTCGAGCTTCTGGAAAAAACAACTGTGCCTGCCGGTATGACAGGCGATGCCTGCGATCTGTTCCACCTTCAACAGCAGCGCGTCCTCGTCGCAGTCGAGCCGTAACTCGCGCACCTTCTGCACGTGGCCGGACTGCTCGCCCTTCTTCCACAGGCGATTGCGCGAGCGCGACCAGTAATACGCCTCGCCCGTTGCCACCGTCTTTGCCAGCGACTCGCGGTTCATCCACGCAAGCGTCAGCACCTTGTTCGTGGACATTTCCTGGGCGATCACAGGCACAAGGCCCTGCTCGTCCCAGTTCACATTGTCCAGCCAGTCCTCATTCATCGCCGCCGCCGATTCAGAGCCTCACTTCGATTCCGCACTTTGCCATGTATTCCTTCGCTTGCCGTACGGTGTACTCGCCGAAGTGGAAAATGCTGGCGGCGAGAACCGCGTCGGCCCGGCCCTCGAGCACGCCCTGTGCGAGGTGCGCGAGATTTCCCACCCCGCCGCTCGCGATCACCGGCACCTCCACTGCATCCGCCACAGCCCGCGTGAGCGCGAGATCGAATCCCGCGCGCGTGCCGTCCCGATCCATGCTGGTCAGCAGGATTTCGCCCGCGCCCAGCCCCTGCATATTACGCGCCCATTCCACCGCGTCCAAACCGGCCGGCCGGCGCCCGCCATGGGTGAAGACCTCCCAGCGGCCGACGGAACCTTTGGCAATTCCATCGCGATCGGCGCGCTTCGCGTCCCCGCTGCGATCGACGCTTTTTGCGTCGATGGCGACCACGATGCACTGCGCGCCATAACGCCCCGCGGCGTCGGCGACGAGTTGGGGGTTCTGCACTGCCGCCGTGTTGATCGAGACCTTGTCGGCTCCGGCGTTGAGCAGCCGGCGCACGTCCTCCACCCTGCGCACGCCCCCGCCGACCGTGAGCGGGATGAACACCTGCGACGCAACGGCCTCGATGACGTGCAGAATAAGGTCGCGCTCGTCGGAGCTGGCGGTGATGTCCAGAAACGTGAGTTCGTCCGCGCCCTGATCGTCGTAGCGTCGCGCGATCTCGACCGGGTCCCCTGCGTCGCGCAGGCCGACGAAGTTAATACCCTTGACCACGCGGCCCCGGTCGACGTCGAGGCAGGGGATGATGCGCTTGGCCAGTGGCATCGGGGAACGGGAAACCGGAAGTGGGAAATTGATCCGCCAGCGTCCGACCTGGAGCGCCTGTTCACTATTTCCTATTTCCCGTTCATCCCTTCGTTAGTTTGTCGGCGGCGGCCTGAGCCTTCTTGAAGTCGAGCGTGCCCTGGTAGATGGCGCGTCCGGTGACGACTCCGGTGATTCCCTCGGATTCGATCTTGCACAGCGCCTTGATGTCCTCCAGGCTGGTGAGGCCGCCGCTGGCGATCACCGGTACGCGCAGGCCGCGCGCCAGCATCAAGGTCGAATCGATGTTGACGCCGGTCAGCATGCCGTCCCGGCCGATGTCCGTGTAGATGACCGCCTCGACGCCGTAGTCCTGGAATTTCATCGCGAGATCCACCACATCGTGCCCGGTCATCTTGGACCAGCCCTCGACGGCCACCTTCCCGGCCTTGGCGTCGAGGGCGACGATGATATGCCCCGAGAACGCCGTGCACGCGTCCTGCAGGAAGCCGGGATTCTTCACCGCCGCCGTGCCTATGATGATGTAGCTGACGCCGAGATCCAGATAATGCTCGATCGTGTCGAGATCGCGTATGCCGCCGCCCAGCTGCACCGGCAGCGAGCCGCCCAGCGCCTGCAGGATGCCGCGAATGACGCTTTCGTTCTTCGGCTTGCCTGCGGCCGCGCCGTTCAGGTCCACGAGGTGCAGGCGGCGCGCGCCCTCGGATTGCCAGCGCTTCGCCATGGCGACGGGATCCTCCGAGAACACGGTGGCGTCGCTCATTTTTCCCTGCTTCAGGCGGACACAATGTCCGTCCTTGATGTCAATCGCCGGAATGATCAGCATCGAATCGGGTAAGCACACTGGACTCCGGAAAAGGACGGAGGCCGCGCATGGGGAAGTTCAGGGATTCCAGTTGACGAAGTTGGCGAGTAGCCGCAGGCCCGCAGTCTGGCTTTTTTCCGGATGGAACTGTACCGCAAAAATATTATCCCGTGCCACCGCGCAGGTAAAGGGGAGGCCGTACTCGCAAGTGCCCTGCAGCAGCTCCGGCTCGCCGGGCTGCGGAAAGTAGCTGTGGACGAAATAGAAACGGCTGCCGTCGTCGATTCCCGACCACAGGGCGTGCCGCCCGGTCTGCTTCACCCGGTTCCATCCCATGTGCGGCACCTTGAGCCGGCGCCCTGCAGCATCGACCATCGCCTCCGGCGGGAATCGGCCTACCTTGCCGGGGAAAAGCGCAAGGCCGGCCACGTCGCCTTCGTCGCTGCGCTCGAACAGCATCTGCAGCCCGATGCAGATACCGAGGAACGGCCGCGTGCGCGCGGCCTTTACCACGGCAGAGCGCAAGCCCCGTGCCTGCATTTCGCGCATGCAAGCGGGCATGGCGCCCTGCCCCGGGAAAACCACCCGATCGGCGCCGGCGATGCGCGCAGGATCGGAAGTCACGTCCACATCGGCCCCAGGCGCGACGTGCTCGATGGCCTTGGAGACCGAGCGCAGATTGCCCATGCCGTAATCGACGACTGCGACGCGCATTGCAAGGTCGAGCGGAAGTTACAGCGTTCCCTTGGTGGATGGGATGGTGCCCGCCGCGCGCGCGTCGGGCTCGACCGCCATGCGCAGCGCCCGGGCGAACGCCTTGAACATGGTTTCGCACTGGTGATGCGCGTTGTCACCGCGCAGATTGTCGATGTGCAGCGTGACCTGGGCGTGATTGGCAAAGCCCTGGAAGAATTCGTGAACCAGATCGACGTCAAACTCGCCGATCAGCGCGCGCTTGAACTCGACGTGGTACTCGAGCCCGGGACGCCCCGAGAAATCTATCACCACGCGTGACAGGGCCTCGTCAAGAGGCACATAGGCATGTCCGTAGCGCCGAATGCCCTTCTTGTCGCCGACCGCGCGGGCCACCGCCTGACCGAGGGCGATTCCGACATCCTCGACCGTGTGGTGGGCATCGATGTGCAGGTCGCCCCTCGCCTGGATATCAAGATCGAGCATTCCGTGCCGAGCGACCTGGTCGAGCATATGGTCCAGAAACGGCACGCCGGTGGCAAGCGATCCGCGGCCGCTACCGTCGAGGCCGACGGAGACGGCGATCTGCGTTTCGGCGGTCTTGCGATCTGCTTTGGCGGTCCGCATGGGATGTGCGTAGGACGACAGACTGGTAGCCTACACGAAATCAATGTCCTGCGAGCGTTTCCGCGAGCGCCGAGACAAGTTTCTCATTCTCTTCGGGCGTACCGACGGTCATTCTGAGGCAGGGATCGAGCATCGGTTGACCCGGAAAATTCTTCACCAGCACGCCGCGGCGCCTGAGGCCTTCGAACACTCGCGCCGCATCGGGCACCCGCGCAAGGATGAAGTTGGCGTCGCTCGGGTACGGGGTGACCCCCGGCAGCATCCGCAAACGGCCGGCGAGACGCTCGCGCCCGGCCCTGATTCTTTGCGCCTGCTCCTCGATCACCTCGTGCCGGGCCAGCACCTTTTCGGCGACCAGCTGCGTCAGCACGTTGACGTTGTACACGCCCCGCACCTTGTCCAATTCGCGGATCCATTCGGGCCGCCCAACGGCATAGCCGAGACGGATGCCCGCCAGACCGAGCTTCGACAGGGTCCGCATCACCACCAGGTTCGGAAATTCCGCGAGGCGGGAAAGGAAGCTTTTCCCTGCGAACGCGTGGTAAGCCTCGTCGAGGACCACGAGCCCGGGCGCCGCGGCGATGATTTCAGCAATAGCGTCTTCCGGGAACAGATTTCCCGTCGGATTGTTGGGATAGGCAAGAAACACGAGCGCTGGCTTGTACTTCGCGACCGCCGCGAGGAAGTCCGCGGCAGGGAGCGAAAAATCGGAATTGAGCGGCACGCTGACGTAGCGCATTCCGCAGAACACCGCGTACATGCTGTACATGACGAAGGTCGGCGTGGGCGCAAGCACGACGGTGCCCGGCCGCGCCACGCACTGGGTGATGACCTGGATCAGTTCGTCCGAGCCGTTGCCGAGCACGATGTCGTACCGCTCGGGGATCTCCATCACCCGGCGCAACCTCGCCTTGAGCGCCGGCGCCGAGGGGTCGGGGTAGCGGTTGAGCGCGGCGTTGGCCACCGCATCGCCGATCTCGCGCCGGAGCGTCTGCGGCAGCGAATACGGATTCTCCATCGCATCGAGCTTCACCATGTCCCCGGCGGGAGGGACGTGATACGCGCTCAGCGCGCGGATTTCGTCGCGGATGATATCTCCCGGTCCGGCGCTCACGACTTGCGCTCGATCCGCATTTCGGCCGAGCGCGCATGCGCTTGAAATCCCTCGCCTTGCGCGAGCGTCGCCGCGAGCTTGCCGAGCTTTTGCGCGCCTTTGCGCGATACGGCAATAATGCTTGAGCGCTTCTGGAAGTCGTACACCCCCAGCGGCGAGGAAAATCGCGCCGTGCGCGAAGTCGGCAGCACGTGGTTGGGCCCGGCGCAGTAGTCGCCCAAGGCCTCCGAGGTGTAGCGGCCCAGGAAAATCGCGCCGGCGTGACGGATTCTCTTCAGCCACTTCTTCGGCCCGGCGACCGAGAGCTCCAAGTGTTCGGGAGCAATGCGGTTGGCGATGTCGCAGGCCTCTTCGAGGTCTCGTGCCTCGATCAGCGCCCCGCGCCGGCGCAGCGATTTCTCGATGATTTTCCTGCGCGGCATCCCGACCAGCAGCTTGTCGATGCTATTCGCTACCTGCTCGATGAACGCTTTGTCGGGCGAAATGAGGATGGCCTGCGAAGTCTCATGGTGCTCGGCCTGCGAAAAAAGGTCCATCGCGATCCAGTCCGGGTCGGTCGCGCCGTCGCAAATGACCAGGATCTCGGTCGGGCCGGAAATCATGTCGATGCCGACCGTGCCGAATACACGGCGTTTTGCCGCCACGACGTAGGCGTTGCCCGGGCCCACAATCTTGTCCACCCGCGCAATGGTCTGTGTGCCATAGGCGAGCGCCGCGATCGCCTGCGCGCCGCCGATCGTAAATACGCGATCAACGCCGGCAATCGCGGCGGCGGCGAGCACGAGCGGATTGCGCTTGCCGTATGGCGTGGGCACAGTCATGACGAGTTCGCGCACGCCGGCGATCCTGGCCGGAATGGCGTTCATCAGCACCGACGAGGGATAGGCCGCCTGGCCGCCGGGCACGTACAGCCCGACGCGGTCGATCGGCGTCACGATCTGGCCGAGCACGGTGCCATCGGCCTCGGTGAATTGCCATGACTTCGCGCGTTGCCGCTCGTGGTACTTGCGGATGCGCGCCGCGGCCTGCTCCAGCGCCTCGCGCTGCGCGCGTCCCAGCGCCGAGCGCGCTTTTCCGAGCACAGCGCGCGGCAACTCGAGACTGGCGACCCGCGCCGCCTTTACGCGGTCCCAGCGCCAGGTGTGTTCGAGCACCGCGGCATCACCACGCGTGCGCACGTCGTCGCAGATCTTCGCAACCTTGCTCTCGATTTTTTTGTCGAGCACCGCGTCGAACGCAGTCAGTGCCTTGAGTCGCGCGTCAAAATCGGGTTGCGCGGTGGAAAGTCGGGCGATCTCAGCCATGCGCCGCTTTCGCGAGGTTGTCGATCAAGGGCTGGATGGCGTCGCGCCTGAGCTTGAGCGCCGACTGGTTGACGATGAGGCGCGCGCTGATCGGCCGGATTTCCTCGACCGCGACCAGCCGGTTCGCACGCAAAGTATTGCCGGAGGAAACAAGATCCACGATGGCGTCGGCAAGACCGACGATCGGCGCGAGCTCCATGGAGCCGTAGAGCCTGATCAGGTCGACGTGCATGCCCTTCGCGGCGAAGTGCTCGCGCGCGGTCTGGATATATTTCGTCGCCACGCGAATTCGCGCGCCCTGCCGGATCGCGCCGGCGTAGTCGAAGCCTTCGGGAACCGCAACCATCATGCGGCATGCCGCGATTCCGAGATCGAGCGGCTGGTAAAAACCCGCGCCGCCATGCTCGAGCAGTACATCCTTTCCGACAATTCCCAGCTCCGCCGCCCCGTACTGGACATAAGTGGGCACGTCGGATGCACGCACGATCAGCAGCCGCAGGTCGCGCCGGTTGGTGCGCAGGACCAGCTTGCGCGAGCTCTCCGGATCGTCGAGCGGACGTATTCCGGCCGCGTTGAGCAGCGGCAGCGTCTCGTCGAAAATCCGTCCCTTCGAAAGCGCAAGCGTGATCACGGCGAGGATGCCATTGGAAAACTTTGAATTCTACCGCAAAGGACGCAAAGGACGAGAAGGAAAACCTTATTTTTCAACGTGTTCACCTGTCGCTGCAGGATCGAATTCCGAGTCGTGCTCCAATTTGAAAACAAAAGGACTCGCTTCACTTAGCATCCCCTACGTCCTTGGCGGTTAAATTGCTTTTCAGTGAACGCGTCGAATGCGCGCCCCAAGTTGCGCGAGCTTCTCTTCGATGCGCTCATAGCCGCGGTCCAGGTGGTAGATGCGTTCTACCGTGGTCTCGCCTTGCGCGGCGAGACCCGCGACCACCAGGCTCGCGGAAGCGCGCAGGTCGGTTGCCATGACGGTGGCGCCCTGCAGCTTCTCGACGCCGCGCACCACCGCGGTGTTGCCCGAGATCTCGATGTGGGCACCGAGCCGCTGCATCTCCAGTGCGTGCATGAAGCGGTTCTCGAAAATAGTTTCGGTGATCACCGCGGTGCCGTCGGCGGTCGCATCGAGCGCCATCAGCTGCGCCTGCATGTCGGTGGGAAACGCCGGATAGGGTGCGGTTCGGACATTGACGCTCTTCGGCCTGCCCTTCATGGCCAACGAGATGGAGCCGTGCGCCGAATGCAGGTCGGAACCCGCCTCGCGCAGCTTGTCGAGCACCGCATCGAGGATCCCGGCGTCGGTGCCGTGCAGGGTCACCCGGCCGCCGGTCGCCGCCGCGGCAACGAGGAAGGTGCCGGTCTCGATGCGATCGGGCATGATGCGGTGAGCCGCGCCGCGCAGGCTCGCCACGCCTTCGATGGTAATGACGTCGGTTCCGGCGCCGCCGATTCTCGCTCCCATCGCGCAAAGGCAACGGGCGAGGTCCATCACCTCGGGCTCGCGCGCGGCGTTCTCGAGCACGGTGGTGCCTTGCGCAAGACATGCCGCCATCATCAGATTCTCGGTTCCGGTTACGGTCACCAGGTTCATGACGATGCGCGCCCCCTTGAGCCGCTTCGCCCGCGCCGCGATGTAGCCCTGCTCCACTTCGATCTCGGCGCCCAGCGCTTCCAGCCCCTTGATGTGCTGGTCCACCGGACGCAGGCCGATGGCGCAGCCCCCCGGAAGCGATACGCGCGCTTCGCCGCATCGCGCGAGCAACGGACCGAGAACCAGGATCGAGGCCCGCATGGTCTTGACCAGTTCGTAGGGCGCAAGCGGCTCGGAGAGGCGCTCCGCACGCAGTGTTACGCCCAGGCGGTCATCGAGGGACACCTCCGCGCCCAGCTGTGCGAGCAGCCTTAGCATGGTGGTCACGTCGTTCAGATGCGGCACGTTGGAGAGCGTGAGCGGCTCGCGCGTAAGCAGGGACGCGCACAACAGCGGAAGCGCGGCGTTCTTGGCGCCGGAAACGCGGATCTCGCCGGAAAGCGGCACACCGCCGTGGATGACCAGCTTATCCATCCGCGGCTTCTTCCGGCGTGAGCGTGCGCATCGACAAGGCGTGGATTTCCTCGCGCATGCGTTCGCCGAGCGCCGCGTAGACGAGCTGGTGCCGCTGCACCCGGTTCCTGCCCCGGAATGCTTCGCTGACGATCAGCGCCTCGAAGTGCTGTCCGTCGCCGGTGACGCGCACCTGCTCGCACTTCAGGCCTCGCTCGATGTAGCTCTGCACCTGCTCCGTCGTCACCATGATGTCACCATGCTAATTTCTCAGCTTGTATCCCCGCCTGAGCACCGCCAGCGTCAGAGCCGATACCAATACGAGAAAAACACCGACGACGGCAAGGCTCAAGTACGGATTGATGTCCGATACCCCGAAAAAACCGTAGCGAAACCCGTCAATCATGTAGAAAAACGGATTGAATTGCGAGATTCCCTGCCAGAATGCGGGGAGCGAGTGGATCGAGTAGAACACGCCCGACAGAAAAGTAAGGGGCATGACGACGAAGTTCTGGAATGTCGCCACCTGGTCGATCTTGTCCGCCCAGATTCCGGCGAGCAGTCCGAGCGCCCCGAGAACGGCGCTGCCTGCGAGGGCAAATGCGACGATCCACAGCGGGTGGCGAAAAGCGAGCTCGACAAAAGGCAGGGTCACCAGCAGCACCCCGGCCCCGACCCCGATGCCGCGTATGGCGGCGGCGAGCACGTAGGCGGCGAAGAATTCCCCATAGGTCAGCGGCGGCAGCAGCACGAAGATGATGTTGCCGGTGATCTTGGACTGGATCAGCGACGAGGAGCTGTTGGCAAAAGCGTTCTGCAGCACCGACATCATCACCAGACCCGGCGCGAGAAACGCCGCGTAGGGCAAGGTGTCGTAGAGCCGGACCCTGCCTTCCATGACGTGGCTGAAGATCAGGAGGTACAGGAGCGCGGTGAGCACCGGCGCCCCGATGGTCTGGATGCCGACCTTCCAGAACCGCAGCAATTCCTTGTACAGCAACGTGGGAAACCCGCTCACGATTGCTGCATCACTTCCACAAATACGTCCTCGAGGTCGGGTTGCATCAACTCCATCTCCTCAATGCGGCAGCCCGCCCCCCGGATGCAGGCGAGCGTTCGCTCAACCTCGTCGTAGCCCTTCAGCCTCAGCAGGTGGCCCCCGGCGCCGCTGCCGTGCTCGAGCGCTCGCAGCGCCCCCGGAAGCTCCCCATCGAGCCGCAAGCGCAGGAACAGGTGATGCACGCGCCTGAGCAGATTGGGCGTGGAATCGAGCGCCACGATGCGACCCTGCTTCAGCATGGCGATCCGCTCGCACAGCATTTCAGCTTCTTCCAGATAGTGGGTCGTGAGCACGATGGTGTGTCCGTCCCGATTGAGCCGGCGTATGAACTGCCACAATCCCTGGCGCAATTCCACATCGACGCCCGCGGTCGGCTCGTCGAGAACGATGACTGGCGGTTTGTGCACCAGGGCCTGGGCCACCAGCACCCGCCGCTTCATTCCGCCGGAGAGTGCGCGCATGTTCATGTCGGCCTGGCGCGTGAGATCGAGGTGTTCCATGATCTCGTCGATCCAGGCGTCGTTGTCATGGATGCCGAAGTAGCCGGACTGGATCCTGAGAGTTTCGCGCGCCGTGAAGAACGGATCGAATACCAGCTCCTGCGGCACGACGCCGAGCGAGCGGCGGGCGGCGCGGTAGTCCGTGCGCACTTCGTGCCCCATGATGCGGACCGTGCCCCGGTCGGCGCGCGCAAGGCCGGCGAGAATGCTGATTAGAGTGGTCTTGCCGGCACCATTCGGGCCCAGCAGCCCGAAGAACTGTCCTCGCGGAACCTCAAGGTCGATCCCCGCGAGAGCGTGGAGCGAGCCGAAACGCTTGTGGACTTCGCGAATTTCGATCGCGGCGCTCATGCCGTCCGTTTCGGGCGCCGCGCGGGGATTCAGGCGGCTGCAGATTCGAGCAGCTCGGAGACTCCGTAGAGCGTGGCGAGGTTGCGCATTGCCTCCGGAAAGTTCTCCAGACGCAGTGCGAAGCCCTCGCGGGCGGCCTGACGCAGCCATTCCAGCGCGAGCGCCACCGCCGAGGAATCCACATCGGTGACATTGCGGAATTCCACCACGCGCGCGCCCTGCCGAAAGTGCTCTTCTGCGGCGCCGACAAGTCCGGGAACGGTATCGACAGTCACCGCCCCTTCCAGGATCAGCGATTCCCCTTCGCGCCGGATCACGTCTTGCCCGATCTGGGACGCGCCTCGCCCTGCCGGTTCTTGGCTGCGAGCGACTTGACCAGACCGTCCACCCCGTGCTCGCGGACTTCGCTGGCGAAGGTCTCACGGTAGGTCGTGACAAGGCTGACCCCGCCGATCTTGACGTCGAAAGCCTTCCAGCCTGCGGGGGTCTTTTCCATCTCGTAGTCGATGGTGACGGACTGCGCGCCCGGCTGCTTCACTTCGGACCTGACCGTGACCTCGGTGTCTCCCGGCTTGGCGCGCAGCGGCTTGACGTCGATGGCCTGGTCGCGGTAGCTGGTAAGCGCGGTCGAATAAGTGCGTACCAGCAGCGTCTTGAATTCACTGGTGAGCTCTTTCTGCTGCTCGGGCGTGGCAAGGCGCCAATTTCGCGCCATGGCGATCTGTGTCATGCGGGTGAAGTTGAAGTGCGGCAGGATCTTGGTTTCGACCAATGCGATGACCTTCGTCAGGTTGCCTGACTGGATGTCCTTGTCCTGCTTGATGATCGCGGTGACGTCATGGGTGATCGATTTCACCAGCACATCGGGCGCCGTTTCCTGCGCCTGCGCTGCCGACGCGATCAGCGCGAGTACAAAGCAAAATGAAGTCTTCATGGAGGGTCAATACGCAGAGTTCATCGGGGGTCTTCGTCGTCCTTGGAGTGCTCGCGCGGCGGGTCGCCGTCATAGACAAGATCGAGCCGGCGCTGCAACCAGGCATCGCGCACAAAGCTGTACCTGTCGAGCGCCGCCTGATCGAGCAGGTTCGTGGCATCCAGCAGATCGGATCTTTTGCTCACCAGGCGCGTTGCATAAAGCGAATTTCGCGTGGGTACGTCGTTGATTCTGACCACCAGATCGCCCTTGAAATCGAGCAAGAGCCCGAAGCCGTCGCGCACGGTGGACGGACCCAGGAACGGCAGTACCAGGTATGCACCGTTTCCGAGGCCCCACCGGCCCAGTGTCTGGCCGAAGTCCTCGTTGTGCTTCTCCAGGCCGATATCGGAGGCGAAATCGATCACGCCCAGCAGTCCAATCGTGGAATTGAACAGGAAGCGGGTGAAATCGCCCCCCCCTTGCAGGAACTTGCCCTGAAGCAGGTCATTGACGGTAATCCAGACATCTTCCAGGTTGGAGAAGAAATTGGTAATCCCCGTGCGAACAAACCCCGGCAGAACCGCGCGGTAGCCCTTCGCCACGGGCTTCATCACTGCATTATCGACGGTGTCGTTGAAGCTGAACATGGCGCGGTTGAACGGCTCGAGAGGGTCTGCCGGGTTGCCTCCCGAAGTGGCGCAGCCTGCAAGGCCCCACGCAAGCGTCAGCACCGCGCTCAGTCTCTTTACTCCGTTCACGTAGCCGCTCTTCGCCTGTTTGCTTTTTCTTATTTCTTGTCTCCGCCTTCGGCCGCTTTATTGTACAGGAACTGGCCGATCAGGCTTTCCAGCACGACCGCCGACTGCGTGATTTTCAATGTGTCGCCGCCCTTGAGGTTGACCGAATCGCCGCCGGCATCCAGACTGATGTATTGCTCGCCGAGCAGACCGGAAGTCAGGATCTTCGCCGAGGTGTCCTTGGGAAACTGGTAGCGGCTGTCGATGTTCATTGTCACGACCGCCTTGAAAGTCTGCGGATCGAAACGAATTTCGCCGACACGTCCGACGACCACGCCTGCGCTTTTCACCGGCGCGCGGACTTTCAGCGCGCCGATGTTCTCAAAACCTGCATTAATCTGGTACGCGTCCGCGGCCGAGAACGACGCCAGGTTCGCGACCTTCAACGACAGAAACAGCATCGCTCCGACGCCAACCAGGGCGAAAATTCCTACCCAAAGGTCGAGCTCCTTGCGTGTAATCATGTGCGCACCTCTGCTTCGGTGTTGTCGTGGAATTCGTGGCGATTGGCAAGCATCATATATAACTTTCCGGTTCAGGCCCCCCTGAACATCAGTGCGGTCAGGACGAAGTCGAGCGCGAGGATTGCAAGCGACGATGTCACCACGGTGCGCGTGGTCGCGCCCGAGACGCCCTCCGCGGTGGGTGGCGCGTCGTAGCCTTCGAATACCGCGATCCAGCTCACCGCCACCCCGAACACCAGGCTTTTGATAAAGCCGTTCAGCACGTCCTCGCGGAAATCCACCGCCGCCTGCATCTGCGACCAGAAGGAGCCCTCATCCACGCCGATCAGCCGCACGCCGACCAGATAGCCGCCGAACACGCCCATTGCGGAGAACAGCGCCGCAAGCATCGGCATGGAGATCACGCCGGCCCAGAAACGCGGCGCAACCACCCTTGCGATCGGATCCACCGCCATCATTTCCATGGCCGAGAGCTGCTCGGTTGCTTTCATGAGGCCGATCTCGGCGGTGATCGCGCTGCCTGCGCGGCTGGCAAAGAGCAGCCCCGCCACCACCGGTCCGAGCTCGCGCACCAGCGACAGCGACACCAGCACCCCCAACGCCTCGGCCGAGCCGTAGCGCACCAGCGTGTCGTATCCCTGCAGTCCCAGCACCATGCCGACGAACAATCCGGACACGAGGATGATGATGAGCGAAAGCACTCCCGCAAAATAAATCTCGCGGACGATGAGATGAAAGCGGCGAAAGCTGGTGCCCGACCCCTTCAGCGTGAGCCAGAGGAAACGGCTCGCGAAACCGAGGCGCCAGATCCAGCTGTCGATCACGCGAGCGCCCAGAGCGCGCAGTAATTCCACGACGCGTTGCATCATTGCGCCAGCAAGTCCTGCCGGTATTCGGGAGCGGGGTAATGAAACGGCACCGGCCCGTCGAGCTCGCCGTAGACGAATTGGCGAAGCGAGGGATGGCGGCTCGCCCGCACCTGGTCTGGGGTGCCGTGAAACTCGACTTTCCCTTCGGACATATAGTAGACGTAGTCGACGAGCTCGATCGCTTCGGCAACATCGTGGGTCACGACGATCGAGGTCGCGCCCAGTGAATCGTTGAGTTGCCGGATCAACCGGCCGATGATTCCGAGCGAGATCGGATCGAGCCCGGCGAACGGCTCGTCGTACATCATGAGCATCGGATCGAGCGCGATCGAGCGCGCCAGCGCGACGCGACGCGCCATCCCCCCGGAAAGCTCCGAGGGCATGAGATCGGCTGCTCCGCGCAGACCCACCGCCTGCAGCTTCATGAGCGCCAGGTCGCGGATGAGGGCCTCGGGCAGGTCCGTGTGCTCACGCATCTGGAACGCCACGTTGTCGAGCGAGGACAGGTCGGTAAAAAGGGCTCCGAACTGAAACAGCATGCCCATCTTGCGCCGAAGCGCGAAAAGCTCGCCATGGCGGATCTTGTTTATGGGGCGGCCGGCAACGCGCACTTCGCCCCTGCCCGGCATGAGCGCGCCGCCGATAAGGCGCAGCAGGGTCGTCTTGCCGCAGCCGGAGAGCCCCATGATCGCAACCACTTTGCCTTTGGGAACGGCAAGGTTGATGTCCTTCAGAACCTGGCGTCGATCGTAGCCGAAGGTGACCTTTTCGACTTCGATCAGATTGATTGTCGTCACGGCACGTTGCGCGGAGAGTGCGAAAATCCGATCTTAGCTTAGAACAGGTCAGCCCGACAATTTGCGCCGCGGCGACGGGTCCCGGCGGAATTCCGCTCCGGTCCGCGCCCGCACGAGCTGTGCCCACATTATTTCACCGTGAAACCGCGCGTTCTTTGCGCTATCATCGACGCTCCTTATAGAAAGAAAGCGCCAGCCCGCCCCATGGCCGAACCGATGGTTCGATTTCGCGGAGTGAACAAGAGCTTCGGGCCCGCCAGCGTGCTGCGCGGGATCAATTTCGACATCCCGTCCGGGGAGTGCGTAGGCCTCGCCGGCATCAACGGCGCCGGCAAGACCACACTCATCAAATGCCTGCTCGATTTTTGCGATCTCGACGCGGGTTCTATCGAAGTTTACGGCCAGGGGCATCGCCGGCCGCAAGCGCGCGCGCGCCTTTCGTTCCTGCCCGAGCGCTTCATCCCGCCCTATTTCCTCACCGGCCGGGAGTTCATTCATACTATGCTGCAGCTGCTCGAGTGCGATTGGGACGAGGAACGCGTCCGCGGTATGTTCACTGCGCTCGATCTGGACCTTGCAGCGCTCGGCAAGCCGGTACGCGCGTATTCCAAAGGAATGACCCAAAAGCTCGGTCTTGCCGCCTGCTTTCTCTCGCGCAGGGATGTGTACATTATGGACGAACCCATGAGCGGACTTGACCCGAAAGCGCGCGCCCGCGCGAAGAATCTGTTCCTGAAGCTCAAGTCCGAAGGACGCACTGTGCTGCTCACTTCGCATTCGCTCGCGGATATCGAGGAAATCTGCGACCAGATGGCGGTCCTGCACGAAGGAACGCTCGCCTACGTCGGCGCGCCGCGCGGACTGTGCGAGCGCCACGGCGAATCGTCTCTGGAGCGCGCTTTCCTGAAATGCATAGAAGGCCATGGCTGAAAACCCCAAACCGAGCCTGCTGATCGTCGACGACGATCCGCTCATCACCGATACCCTGTCCTTCGCGCTGGGCAAGGACTTCGAGGTCCTGGTGAGCGATTCGCGCCGCCATGCCGTGAGTCTGCTCAGGCAGCTCGACGACGCTCCCCAGCTCGCGCTGGTGGATCTGGGCTTGCCGCCCTTGCCGCATCGGCCCGATGAAGGTTTCCAGCTCATCACAGACCTTCTCGCCCACTCGCCGGCCATGAAGATCCTGGTGCTGTCGGGCCAGAACGACGCCGCCAATGCGCGCCACGCGCGTACTCTCGGTGCAGCCGAGTTCGTCGCCAAGCCATGCGACCCCGAAAACCTCAAGAAGATCCTGCTTCACGCGCTGCAGTTCCGCAATGCGGAAATTTCCGGGGAAGGGGTCGCCGACACCGATCCGCTGATCGGCAAGAGTCCGGCGCTGCAGAAGCTGAAGAGCCAGATCAGCCAGTACGCCGATTCGCCCTTCCCGGCGCTCATCGAGGGCGAGTCCGGAACCGGCAAGGAAGTGGTGGCGAACCTGCTGCACCGGCTCTCCGTGCGGCGGTCGAAACCCTGGTTTGCCCTCAATTGCGCGGCGATTGCGCCGAATCTGGTCGAGCCGACGCTCTTCGGTTACGCCAAGGGCGCATTCACCGGCGCGACGCAGAACAAGTCCGGCTACTTCGAGGACGCGGGCGAAGGCACGCTGTTTCTCGACGAGATCGGCGAATTGCCGATCGAGCTGCAGGCGAAGCTGCTGCGTGTGCTGGAGAACGGCGAATTCCAGCGAGTCGGAGAGACGCAGCAGCGCTTCTCGCGCGCCCGGGTGATTGCGGCCACCAATCGCGATTTACGCCAGGAAGTGAAAAAAGGCAATTTTCGCGCCGATCTGTATCACCGGCTGTCGGTATTTACGATCAGCGTGCCCGCGCTGCGCGACATGGATGACGACCGCACGCTTCTTCTGGAGCACTATTGCAGGTTCTACGCCGGGCAGGCGAAGCTGCCGCCGTTTTCGCTGGACGACGCAGCAAAGAACGCCTGGCGCGACTATCATTTTCCGGGCAACGTGCGCGAGTTGCGCAACGTCGTCATCCGTCTCACCACCAAGCACGCCGGACAGAAACTTTCCACCGCCGAAATCGAGCCGGAGTTCGACCTCGATCCGTCCCTCGACGCCGCGTCCGGCCTGTCGTCCGATCCGGAGACGCTCATCGAGCAGGCCCAGCGCCACCTGCAGCGCGAGCGCAGCTTCAACCTCGACGACATGCTTAAGGCCTGGGAACAGGGCTATATTGACGCAGCCATGAAGCTCACGCGCGGGAACGTCAGTCAAGCCGCAAAGTTGCTCGGCGTCAACCGCACGACACTGTATTCCCGCATGGAGTCGCTGCAAAAACAACAGTAGCCGCGAACGCCCGTCCCGTCGCCGAGAGACAATCATGTACCTCGATCATTTCGGACTGAACGAGCCGCCTTTCCGCATCACGCCTCACACGGATTTTTTCTTCCAGGGCGCGAACCGTGGAGCGACGCTGGAGGCGCTTCTGTACGCCATCACTCACGACGAGGGAATCGTCAAAGTCTCCGGCGAAGTCGGCAGCGGCAAGACGATGCTGTGCCGGGTGCTGATGGAGCGGCTGCCCGCCACCGTCGAGACCATCTATCTCGTCAATCCCTCGTTGTCGCGCGACGAAATCCTGCTTGCCATTGGCGACGAGCTGGGGCTTCAAATGGACGGCGTGCGCACTTCGCGCGTGCTGCGCGCGCTTCACGACCACCTCATCCGCTTGTTCGGCGAAGGCCGGCGCGTGGTGGTGCTGATCGACGAAGCGCACGCAATGCCGAACGAGACGCTCGAGGAGGTCCGGCTCCTTTCCAACCTCGAATCGAACCGCCACAAGCTGCTGCAGATGGTGCTTTTCGGGCAACCGGAACTGGATGAGCGGCTGAACACCGTCAACATGCGCCAGTTGAAGGAACGCATCACGCACAGTTTTCGCCTTGAGCCCCTGGTTCGAAGCGACATCGAGAACTACATCGACTTTCGCATGCGCGCCGCAGGCTACCGCGGACCCAAGGTATTCGCCCCCGGGGCGATCAGGCTCGTTGCCAATTCCTCCAGGGGACTTACGCGGCGCATCAACATTCTTGCGGATAAGGCGTTGCTGGCTGCTTTCGCCGGGAGCACCCACGAGGTCAGCGCAGCGGAAGTGAAGATGGCCGTGAAGGACTCCGAGTTCCACCGAGCGCCGCTCAAGCTGCACAAGGCCTGGATCGGCGCAAGCGCGCTCGCGGTCGGGCTCATCCTCGGTTGGGGCGTGAATGTGCTGCTGTCCGCCGGAGTGCCCAGCGCCCCCGCCCGCGTGCCTCCCGCAGCGAATACGGCGACCCCGACGCGTGCCCTTGACAGTGGTGTGCCGCCATCACCGCCGGCCACCCCATCGGCTCCATCGATTGCGCGGGCCGAATCCGATGCCGCCGGCTCCGTCGCGTCCGTGCTTTCGGCCCCTGCGCAGCAAGCGAATCGTGCGGATCCTCGAGCATTTGCACCGGCGGTCCCGGCGGCAGATGCGCCCGCAAATAGTGAAAGCATGGGGCCCACGCCTCCGGCACGAGGCCAATTTACTCGCGAGCGCTTCGCTGCAACGCAGGATTGGCTAAGGGTCACCCCTGAATATTATTATGCAATTCAACTTGTTACTGTTAGCTCGAGCGAGTTGGGACGGTTGGAAGATTTTTTGCTTAAAGCTGCCAAGGTCGTGCCGGCGGAAGGACTCCTGATCTATAGCGTAAAGATCGATGGCCAGCAGCACTACCGCGCCGCTTATGGATCCTATCCCAGCGCGGCGGAGGCACAGGCCGCCATGAATCGGCTGCCGCCGCTGTTTGCCCCTCTGCGCCCCTATTTCCGGAGCGTGGAAAGAATACGCAGCCAGAACCGCCAGTGAAAATGTTCTAGAATATGTTTGGCTCAACAAATCAGCTTGTTAGCCGGTTCGGTTATACTGATCTGCCAAATTGGGGGAGGGTGCCCCAAAAAATCAAAACAAGGGTTCGAAGATGATTTCGCGACGAATTTCGGCGATCGCATTCGCGCTGAGTCTGGGAGCGTGCAGCCACGCCCCCATGAAGGATTTCGATACGCACCTTCGGGCCGGCGCGCCGCCGCCCCCGGGAACGATACCCCCCGCGGTGCAGATATCGACGATCGCGCCCAAACCAAAGCCGACGTCGCGTCCCGAGACTTACAGCGTGGTGGTGAACGGCGTCAAGGCTCAGGAACTGCTGTTCGCTCTCGCCCGCGACGCCAAGCTCAACATCGACATCCACCCGGGCATTAGCGGCGCCGTTACGCTGAACGCGATCGACCAGACATTGCAGCAACTCCTGTCGCGGATTGCAAAGCAGGTCGATATGCGCTGGGATCTCGATGGCCCGAACCTCGTCGTTATGCCGGATTCGCCTTATCTGCGCGTATACCGGATCGATTACCTCAACATGGAGAGAATCGCTCAGAGCACGGTCGGGGTTTCCAGCCAGATCTCGGCATCAGGCGGCGGCGCGGCCGGCGGTGGCGGTGCAGGCGGCGCGGGTGCGGGCGGCAATACATCCAGCACGACGGTACGCAATTCATCGAACAACAAGTTCTGGGAGACGCTGGAAAAAAACATCAAGGATATTCTGCACGAGACCGACAAGATCCTGCCTGCATCCGGCGCGGCCGGGGTGCCACAGGCGCCGCCGCCTCCCGCAGCATCAGGGACGCCCGGCGCCCTCGGCCTCGCATCCGGCCCTGGCGCAACCACACCGAACGTGACGTTCCGCGAGGCAGCAGCGGTGATCGTCAATCCGGAGGCCGGGGTGCTCATCATCCGCGCGACCTCGCGGCAGCACGAGAGGATCCAGGAATTCATCGACCAGGTGATGGCCAGCGCCAGGCGTCAGGTGTTGATCGAGGCGACGATCGCCGAAGTCGAGCTGAACAACCAGTACCAGCAGGGGATAGACTGGTCGGCCGTTCGCACCCGGGGTTTAACCACCCTTTCACTGGCCCAAGTCAGCGGAGGAGCGCTTCCCAGCGCACCTACGTTTCCGAATATCTTCACTATGCTCGCCACAAGAGGAGGACTTACGGCCGCCATAAAGTTGCTCGAGTCCTTCGGCAACGTGCGCGTGCTTTCGAGTCCGAAGCTGTCCGTCTTGAATAACCAGACCGCATTGCTTCGCGTCGTCGATAACATCGTTTATTTCAATGTCCAGGTGACTCTTGCTGCGGGAAACCTGAACTCAAATGCCATTACGGCCACTAATACCACCCCGGTCACCGTGCCGGTCGGATTCGTGATGAACGTGACTCCGCAGATCAGCGCCGACGACACGATTTTGCTGAATGTAAGGCCGACCACGACGCGCCTGGTCAAATTCGTGCCCGACCCCAACCCTGCGCTTGCTGAGGCCAAAGTGCAGAACCTCGTTCCGCAATTGCGCATGCGGGAAATGGAGTCCCTGATCAAGGTCAACAGCGGCCAGATCGCGGTCCTCGGCGGACTGATCGAGGACTCGATCAACGACGTCGAGGACACGATACCGCTTGTGAATCGAATCCCGATAATCGGCTCGATTTTCAGCTCCAGGAACCGCAACAATACCAAGACCGAATTGGTGGTCTTCATTCGCCCCTTGGTCGTCAAGGATCCGGGCATCGACGGCGACTTCCGCTCGTTCCGATCCATGATCCCAGACGAAGACTTCACGTCGAAACCCAACCCCGGAAGGTCGACGCCGCTCAGCGGCGACCCCGCAAGATGAGCCTGCTTCTCGATGCGCTCAAGAAAGCCGAGCTTGCAAAGCAGGGGGCCCGGCAGGAGTCCTCCACGACGGTAATCACCCGCGAGAAATTGCCCGATATCTCGCAGCCGCTCGAAATCCTGACCGACGATCTGTCGTCACCGGGCCAGAGCGGCACCCCGCCGCAACGGGCGCCGTCCGAATTGTCGCTGGAGTCGGATTCGCCAGCCTCGCCGGGGATGCGGCAGCCTCCTGAATCGAACGAGTCCGTGCTTCAAGGCGAGCGTGCGCAGGCGCAGCGATTTTTCGAGGTTAAGGGAATGGACTACAATCCGCGGCGGCCGTTTTACCTTACGCTTGGTGTTCTGGCCCTGGCCGGCATCGCGTACGGGGGCTACATCTGGTGGCAGCTGCAGCCGAAGTCCGGTTTCAGCGCGGTCGCAGCCGCGGCGAAGTCCGGGGGCGCGGCCGGCGTTCCGGCCGCGGAATCCCGGCCGAGCTTGGCACCAATTGCGCAACGCCCGATGCCGGAAATCCAGACCGCGGCCCCTGCGGTGCCCGTTCCGGCCCGAATCGCGACGGCCCCAACGACGCCCCCAAGCGCGGTTCGGCCGAGACCCGCCTCCACGGTACCGAATTTTGCATCCGCGCCGCCTGCTTCCAGGCCGACTTTCCGGCGGCGGGCAGAATCGCGCGCGTCCACGGACGAGGATACGCAGGCGCGCGCGGGAGAACGCGTATCGCTTGCGCCCATCACGATCAGCCCGCCCACTCTCACCCTCGATCCGCTGCTGGAACAGGCCTACGAAGCGCTGAGAAAGGACGACCTCGCCGCGGCCAGCGCCCTCTACCTTCGGGTGCTCGCGCGCGAGCCGAATAACCGCAACGCGCTGCTGGGCCTGGCCGTCATCGATTTGCGCACCCGCAATTTCGAATCGGCCGAGAGTCGCTATCTCAGATTGCTCGAACTTGATCCGCGCGATACGCAGGCGGTTGCCGGTCTGACCGCGCTGCACCGCCAGATCGATCCCGTACAATTGGAAAGCCGGCTCAAGACCCTGATCGCGAACCAGCCGGAGGCGACGCACCTGTATTTCACCCTAGGCAACCAGTACGCCCAGCAATCGCGCTGGACGGAAGCCCAAGCGGCTTATTTCATAGCACTCTCGGCCGACCCGGGAAATGCCGATTACGCTTTCAATCTCGCGGTCAGTCTCGACCAGCTGCGGCAGTTCAAGCCCGCGATCGAGTATTACGGGCGCTCGCTCGCCCTTGCTGAGAAGTATCCGGGAAGCTTCAATCGTGCCCAGGCCCGCGCCCGCATCGAGGAACTGAGCACTCGGTCCGGCCAATGAACTCCCCGCGCGTCAACTCCCCGCGCGTCGCCGCCCAGGCCGTCGCCCCGCAGGCGAAGCGCCACATCGGGCAGATCCTGATCTCGCAGGGGATCCTCACCGAGGATCAACTCCGTATCGCACTGCTGGAGCAGCTCAAGACCCGTCAGCCGGTCGGCAAGCTGCTTGTCAATCTCGGCTTCGTGTCCGAGGCGACGCTGCGCGATGCGCTTTCCGAGAAGCTCGGCCTGCACAGCGTCGATTTGACGCAGATCGTGGTCGACTCGATGGCCCTCAAGCTCGTTCCGCGGGATTTCGCCAAGCGCCACAATATTTTCCCGGTCGCGCTCGACCGCGGAGCACGCAAGCTCATTATCGCCCTTGCCGATACCAACAACATTGTCGCGATTGACCAGGTGCGGGCGCAGCTGCGCGGCGAATTCGCGCTCGAGACGCGACTCGCGGGCGAAAGCGAAATCGGCCGGGCCATCGAACAGTACTACGGCCATGATTTCTCGATCGACGGGATTCTGCACGAAATCGAAACAGGCGAAATCGACTACCAGAGCCTGCAGGCGTCCGGCGACACCTACTCGCAACCGGTCGTACGCCTCATTTCGGCGCTGCTCGCGGATGCGGTCGAGCGCGGTGCTTCGGACATTCACTTCGAGCCGGAGGAAAGTTTTCTGCGCATCCGCTACCGCATCGACGGCGTGCTGCGTCAGATCCGCTCGCTGCATAAGACTTACTGGCCGGCGATGGCCGTGCGCATCAAGGTCATGTCGAAAATGAACATCGCCGAAACGCGCGCGCCCCAGGACGGCCGCATTTCGCTCACCCTGACCGGGCGCGCGGTCGATTTTCGCGTCTCGTCGCAATCGACGACACACGGTGAAAACATCGTGCTTCGGATCCTCGACCGCGAGAAGGGGATCGTGCCTCTGGACGGCCTCGGCCTTCAAGCCAGCCAGCTTCAGCTCCTCAAGAAAATGATCGCGCGGCCCGAAGGCATCATTCTGGTGACCGGGCCGACCGGCAGCGGAAAGACCACGACGCTCTATTCGGTGCTGAACCACATCAACCACGACGGCGTAAACATCATGACGCTGGAGGACCCGGTCGAATACCCGATGACCCTGATCCGCCAGACCTCGGTCAATGAGGCCGCGAAAATGGATTTCGGCAACGGCATCCGCTCGCTCATGCGGCAGGACCCGGACGTGATCCTCGTGGGCGAGGTTCGCGACCAGGACACGGCCACCATGGCTTTCCGCGCCGCCATGACGGGCCACCAGGTGTATACGACCCTGCACACCAATTCGAGTATCGGCGCAATCCCGCGCCTGCTCGACATCGGCATCGTCCCGGACATTCTCGCCGGCAACATTATCGGCGTGATCGCGCAACGCCTGTTCCGGAAGCTTTGCAAGCACTGCAAGCAGGCTTACGAAGCGAGCGCGGGCGAATGCAACGTGCTGGGCGCGCACCCGGACCGGGCGCCCACGCTGTATCGTTCCGTCGGCTGCGACCAGTGCGACTACCAGGGCTACAAGGGCCGCATGGCGATCATGGAAATCCTGAAGATGGATGGGGAACTCGACGAGCTGATCGCGCACCGCGCCACCGGCCGGGAGCTCCTCAAGGCCGCCGTGGCCAAGGGCTTTAGCACGCTCGCCGACGACGGCGCGCGCCGCGTCCTGGACGGCTCGACTTCGCTGGACGAGCTGATCCGGATCGTCGATCTTACCGACAGAATGTAGCCGCAACCGGCGGATTGCGCCGGGACCGGATCGGAGCATGGCACTCTTCATCTACAAGGCCGTAGACAAGCGGGGCAAGGCAATTCTTGGCCAGATCGAGGCGATTAATCTCGTCGACCTCGACATGCGCTTGCAGCGCATGGGCCTCGATCTGGTCCAGGGCGGGCCGACCCAGCGCGGCGGGGGCGTGCTGCGCTCGGGCTCGATCAAGCGCCCGGAGCTGATCAACTTCTGCTTTCACCTGGAGCAGCTGATCAGCGCCGGTGTTCCGCTTGTGGACGGGCTAATCGACCTGCGCGACAGCGTCGAAAACACACGCTTCCGCGAAGTGATTTCCGGGGTCATCGAAAGCATTCAGGGCGGTCGGAACCTCTCGCAGGCGCTCGAAGATTATCCAGGCGTCTTCAATCCGGTGTTCGCGAGCCTTATTCGCGCCGGCGAGGAAACCGGCAAGCTGCCCGCGGTGCTCAAAAGCCTCGCGGACAATCTGAAATGGGAGGACGAGCTTGCCGAGCATATTAAGAAACTGGTCATGTACCCGGCGTTTGTCGGTTCGATCGTGCTCTTGGTGACATTCTTCCTGATGATCTACCTCGTACCTCAAATGGTCGGATTCATCAAGAACATGGGTCAGCAGATCCCGCTGCAGACGCGCATCCTCATTGAAGTGTCGGCACTATTCGTGAATTATTGGTGGGTGATCATTGCCGTTCCAGTCATCCTGATCGTCGCGGTCAGGTACGCCGCCGGCTCCAACCCTAAAGTGCGCTATCAAATCGACCGGCTGAAGCTCGCGCTCCCCATGTTCGGCGAAATCCTGCGCAAGATCATCCTTTCGCGCTTCGCCAGCACTTTTGCCCTGATGTACTCCTCCGGAATAACCATCATGGATTCGATCCGGAGCTCAGAGGAAACTGCGGGCAATCTGGTCATCCAGGAAGGCCTGAAGTCCGCGGGGCAGCAGATAAGCGAAGGCAAGAACGTGACCGGCGCGTTCCAGGAGGTCGGGCTGTTTCCGCCGCTGGTGATACGGATGCTGCGGGTCGGCGAAACAACCGGCGCCCTCGACACCGCGCTTTTAAACGTTTCCTACTTCTATAACCGGGACGTGCGCGAGTCCATCGGCAAGATCCAGGTGCTGATCGAGCCGGCGCTGACCGTGTTCCTCGGCCTCATACTCGGCTGGGTGATGCTGTCGGTTCTCGGACCGATCTATGACGTCATCAGCAAGGTCAAGATGTAGGCGCCATGCCGCACAAGAGCTTTCTCTACTTCACCTCCCGGCGGGTCATCGCGTATTCTTGGACGAAGGGCGAGCTGCAGCGGGAAAGCATTTTCAGCTTCAACGACGAAGGCGTCGCCGAGTTCGCCAAATACGTCGCGGGCGCCGGAAAGAGCCTGTTTTACCTGCTTGCCGATTTCGTCGAGGAGGATTTCGCCCAGGAAAATATCCCCCACCTGCGCGGCAAGGACCGGCGCGCGGTGCTCGCGCGCAAGCTTTCCCA
>JBGPYQ010000174.1:0-7259 GCA_041493345.1 Gammaproteobacteria bacterium
CCAGGTGCTCCACACGATGGCCACCGCGATGACGAGCCCGGTGAGCGGGTCGAGCCACAGCCAGCCGGTGAAGAGGATGCCGATTCCCGCGACGACGACGCCAAGCGATACCGCCGCGTCGGCCGCAAGATGCAGGAACGCGGCGCGCATGTTGATGTCGTGCCGTCGGTCGCGCGCGAACAGCAAAGCGCTCCCCCCGTTGATCAGTATGCCGAGCAGCGCCACCCCTATCACCGTTCCACCGGCGACGGGCGTCGGCGCGGCCAGGCGATTGATCGCCTCCCAGGCGATGCCGCCGGTCACCACGAAAAGGAGCGCCGAGTTCAGCAGCGCGACCAGGATCGATGAGCTGCGCAGGCCGTAAGTAAAGCGCTCCGAGGGCCCGCGCCTCGCCAAAGTGCTGGCGCCCCATGCCAGCGTCAGCGCGAGCACATCGCTCAGATTGTGCCCGGCGTCGGCGAGCAGCGCCATGGAGTGCGCGAGCACGCCATATACCGCCTCGACCAGCACGAAGGCGAGATTCAGGCCGATGCCCAGCGCGAAAGCCCGGCCGGCATAGCGCGGACCGTGCACGCCGTGATCGTGGTCGTGGTCGTATGTCACTGCGCCTGCTCTAGTGTACGGGAGACTTCCGAATTCTAGCCGCTTTCACCGCGGGACTACCCGGATCGGCGCGTCAGACCGGGATACCCTGAATCGCGGCGACGGCGGAAGCGTAGCGCGTGTCGGAGCCGAGCGGCTTCGGCGTCCCCCGGCCGCGCATGCGCTCGGCGCGCGCGCGATCGAGCGGGCCGGCCTTCAGGCCGTCGAGCACCTCGCGCGCAGCCTGCGGCGCGTTGCACACCAGGATCATGTCGCAGCCCGCCGCGAGCGCGGCTTCGGCGCGCTTCACTACGCCGCCGGCGACGCTCGCGCCTTCCATCGAGAGATCGTCGCTGAAGATCATGCCGTCGAACGCGAGGCGCCCCCGCAGGATGTCCTTCAGCCACACCGGCGAATAGCCCGCCGGCCGGCTGTCCACCGCGGGATAGATCACGTGAGCGGGCATCACCCCGGCGAGCCCGAGCGCAATCAAGTCGCCGTAAGGCTGCAGGTCGTTCGCTTCGATTTCATCGAGGCTGCGCTCGTCCACCGGAACATCGATGTGCGAGTCCGCCTTCACGTAGCCGTGACCGGGGAAATGTTTGCCGACCGATGCCGCGCCGCCTGCCGTCGATCCGGCGACGAACGCGCCAGCAAGCGCCGCGATCACCGCGGGCTCGTCCGAGAACGCACGATCTCCGATGATGCTGCTCGAGCCGAAGTCTACGTCGAGCACGGGCGCGAAACTGAAATCGACTCCGTGCGTCCGCAGCTCCACCGCCACGACATAACCCGTCGCTTCCGCAAGGGTCCGGGCCTGCGCTGCGTCGGTTTCCCAGCGCTCCCCGAGCAGACGCATCGGCGGGATACGGGTGAACCCCTCCTGAAAGCGCTGCACCCGCCCGCCCTCATGGTCCACCGCGATGAGCAGCTCGGGCCGGCGCAGCGCGCGAATCTCGGTCGTGAGCGCGAGGAGCTGCCGCGGCGATTCGAAATTGCGCGCGAACAGGATTACCCCTCCCACCAGCGGGTGCGCAAGCACCTCCCCTTCCCCCGGAGCGAGCGCAGGTCCGGCCAGGTCCACCATGACCGGACCGAGCATCATCGCTGTCCTTCGACTATGACATACGCGCAAGCCATGCCCACCTCGTCGGTGAGCGACACGTGCACGCGGGCGATCCCGCGCCGCTCGAGCAGCGCGGCGAGCGGCTTGGAGAATCCGAGCGACGGCTTGCCGGAGGGCGCATTCTCCACCCAGACGTTGTGCCAGTTGACCGGGAACCCGATGCCGGTGCCGAGCGCCTTGGAGAACGCCTCCTTGGCGGCAAATCGCTTCGCCAGATAAGCCGCGGGCTTGCGGTGGCGGCGAAACCGGTCCAGCTCGGCCTCGACCAGGATCCGGCGCGCAAATCGCTCGCCGTGGCGCTCGAGCGCGCGCTCGATGCGCCCGATGTCGCACAGATCCGTTCCGATGCCCAGTATCACGTCTTTCCCGCTTCCAGCATCAGCCGCTTCATCTCGCGCACCGCGGGCTGCCAGCCGTCGAAAATCGCCCGGGCCACGATGGCGTGGCCGATGTTCAGTTCGGCGATTCCGGGAATTGCGGCGATGGGCTGCACGTTTTCATAGTTGAGCCCGTGGCCGGCGTTGACCTTGAGTCCGATCGACCTGCCGTATTCCACTGATTCCCGGATCCTGGCAAGTTCGGCCTTGCGCCGCGCGGCCGGCGCATCGGCGTAATGACCCGTGTGGATCTCGATGACCGGTGCGCCCGCCGCTTTCGCCGCGTCGATCTGCCTGCGATCGGCATTGATGAAGAGCGACACGCGGATGCCCGCGCCGGCCAGGAGCCTGCATGCATCCGCGATCCGGTCGAGCTGTCCCGCCACTTCCAGGCCGCCCTCGGTCGTCAGCTCCATGCGCCTTTCCGGCACCAGGCAAACATCCCGGGGGCGCACGCGCAACGCGATTTGCAGCATCTCGGGCGTCACGGCCGATTCGAGGTTCATGCGCGTGCGCAGCCTGGCGCGCAGCGCCTCGACGTCGCCGTCCTGGATGTGCCGGCGGTCCTCGCGCAGGTGCAGGGTGATGGCGTCGGCGCCCGCCTCTTCCGCGAGCAGCGCCGCCTGGACCGGATCCGGGTACGCGGTGCCGCGCGCCTGGCGCAGCGTGGCGACGTGGTCGATGTTGACGCCGAGCTCGATCACAGTTGTAGAAGATCCCGGAAGATTTGCCGGCTCTTCAGGGGCTGATACTCGAGCCGGTGGTTGATGAGCGCGCGCATCAGCGCCTTGGCCTGCTGCTGCGTCACAGGATTGCGGAAATCATCGCGCGCCATGTCGAGCAGCGTCCGGCCGCAAACAAGCGGCTCCGCGTCCCCACCATTGACCTCGACCAC
The DNA here is from genome assembly GCA_041493345.1 of Gammaproteobacteria bacterium. Taxonomy (GTDB): domain Bacteria; phylum Pseudomonadota; class Gammaproteobacteria; order Burkholderiales; family SG8-39; genus VBDM01. The sequence goes on from JBGPYQ010000174.1 coordinate 2,981, forward strand.
GCCCCGTTCAGGCTCGTAGGTGTAGGTCTTGTCCGGATCGATCTCGCGGCCGCTCGCGCTGTCGCGCTCGAGCGACATGGCGTAGCCAAGCTCCTTGAGCAGGGCCTTCTCGAATGAGCGCAGGACCGGCGCCGATTCGGCGCCCTTCGCAAGCTGCCGCAGCGCCTGGTCGTATTGCCCGAACAGCGCCTCGTGCGCATCCTCGCGGGGCAGCAGCCGCAGCAAGAGCTCGTTAAGGTAGAAGCCGCACAGCAGCGCCTCGCCGCGCAGCGGCGGCTGGCCGCCTATCCATTCGGCGCGCGCCAGCGTGCGCACGTCCCCCTTGCCGAACCAGGACAGCGCGAGGGGCTGGAACGACAGCAGAATTCCGCGCAGCATCGAACGCGGGCTGCGCGCGCCGCGAGCGACCATGGAAATGCGCCCGAACGGCCGCGTAAACACTTCCAGCAGCAGACTTGTTTCGCGGTAAGGGTAGCCGTGCAGCACGAACGCCTCGCGGCTTTCCTGTCGCGTTCGCTCACTCATAGCCGAGCTGCCTCAGTGACGCCTTGTCATCGGTCCAGCCGCGCCGCACCTTGACCCAGACTTCCAGATAGACTTTTCCGCCAAACGTCTTTTCCATATCGAGCCGCGCAGCCGTCGCGATCTCCTTCAGCTTGACCCCGCCCGCCCCGATCATGATCGCCTTGTGACTTTCCTTTTCTACCACGATCGAGGCATGGATGCGCCGCAAGTTTCCCTTTTCCTCGAACTTCTCGATGGCCACGCCTGCGCCGTAGGGGAGCTCCTCGCCGAGCAGGCGGAACAGTTTCTCGCGGACCAGCTCGGAGGCAAGAAAGCGCTCATCGCGGTCGGTGAGTTCATCCAGCGCATGCATGGCGGCCTGCTCGGGCAGGTAGTTTCGCACCGCGCGCAGCAACTCATCGAGTCCCTTGCGGCGCCGGGCGCTTATCGGAACGATTTCGGCGAATACCGCTTCCTTGGCGCACAGTTGCAGGAACGGCATGAGCGCGCCGGGGGAGACCCGGTCCGTCTTGTTCACAACCAGGATCAGCGGAATTCCCGGCTGGACGAGTTTCACAAGCGCTCTGTCTCCGGCGCCGAAATGCCCCGCTTCCACCACCAGCAGCACGGCGTCCGCCTCGCCCAGCGCGCCATGCACTGCCCGGTTCATCAGCCGGTTGAGTGCGCTGCCGTGGCGCGTCTGGAAGCCCGGCGTATCGAGAAAAATAAACTGCGCCTCGCTGCGGCTGAGAATGCCGCGAATGCGGTGGCGCGTGGTCTGAGGCTTTCTGGAGGTAATGCTGAGCTTCTGTCCCAGCAACGCGTTGAGGAGCGTGGATTTGCCGACGTTGGGCCGGCCGATCAGGGCGATCGCGCCGCAGCGAAACGGCTCCGTTGTCACCGGCATGCCGGAGGGTTCAACGGCGGATTTGCTCGAACGCGCGCAACGCCGCTTCCTGTTCGGCGGTGCGCCGGCTGCTGCCGCTCCCGGCAGTGCGCACCGAGAGCTCCGGGATCAGGCATTCGACCTCGAATTTCTGGCTGTGCGCGGCACCCCGCGTCGCCACCACCGAGTACTGCGGCAGCGCGATCTTGCGGGCCTGCAGCAATTCCTGCAGCAAGGTCTTCGGATCCTTTCCGGGAGCCTTCGGGTCCAGGTCGGCGAGCAGGGACTTGTAGAGATGCCGAATGGCTTCCTGGGCCGCCGCAAAGCCGCCGTCGATAAAAATCGCGCCGATCAGCGCCTCGAATGCATCGGCGAGGATCGACGGCCGGGAAAAACCCCCGCTCTTCAGCTCGCCCTCGCCGAGGCGCAGATAATCTCCCAGAGACAGCGCTTGCGCCACCTGGTGCAACGCCTCCTGGCAAACCAGGTTTGCGCGCATCCGTGACAGATCTCCCTCCGCGAGCTTCCCGAAGCGCTGATACAGTTCCGCGGCAATGACGCAATTGAGGACGCTGTCGCCGAGAAATTCGAGGCGCTCGTTGTGAGGGGTGCTGTGGCTGCGGTGGGTCAGCGCCTGTGCCAGAAGCTCGCTTCGGGCGAACGAGTATCCGACTCGCTGCTGCAGGCGCTCCCGGTCCACGGAACCCGTCTGGAGGAGTGCTGGGTGCGGTGCCGCCTCGCCGCCGGATACGGCGCTAATCGGCGGAACTGCCAGCGAAGTCAATCACTACGCTGACGTTGCTGAACAGGGGAATTTTCTTCGCATAGGCAAACGAAATCACGACATTGTTGCCGTCCTTGGTGATCTCCAGATCCTTGGCGGTGATCACTTCAAAGTCGTCGATGGCGGAGCGCCTGTCGAAAGCGGCGCGGATATCCGCAACGCCGCCGCGCGCATCGCCGCTCTTTACAATGCCGACGACCGCCTTCTTGAGCTTGAAATACTCGATGTATGCGGGCATGATCTTCAGCCCGCCGACTGCGAAGATGACTATGACAATGCACACAAACAGCATCCCGATGAGTGTGATGCCTTTCTGGTTTTTCATGACTCCCCCAATCACTTGAATCCTCCAAAGCGCTTCGGTTCGCTGAAGTTGAACCAGATGAAGAAGGCCTTCCCGACAATGTTCTCATCCGGCACGAAACCCCACACGCGGCTGTCGGCGGAATTGTCGCGATTGTCGCCCATCATGAAATAGTACCCCGGAGGCACGGTGCAGGTCACGCCTTCGATATTGTAGTTGCAATTTTCCCGAAACGGGAACGGCCGCGCGAAGGGAACCGCCGCCGGAGCATCGTCCTCGATCAGAATGGCATGCTCGACCGCGCCGATCTTTTCCCGGAACTGCCTGGAATAGTGGATACGCTCGCGATGCAGGTAGTCCGGCATCGACTTGCGCGCTTGCTCCACGTTGTTGATGAAGAGCCTCTTGCCGGAGTAGACGATGCGGTCACCCGGAAGGCCGATCACCCGCTTGATGTAGTCCAAGGACGGATCCTCCGGGTAGCGGAAAACCATGACATCGCCGCGCCTGGGCTCGCCGACATTGATGATCTTCCTGTTGATGATCGGGAGCCGGACGCCGTAGGCGAATTTGTTGACCAGGATGAAGTCTCCCACGACCAGCGTCGGCACCATCGATCCCGACGGGATCTTGAACGGCTCCACCAGAAACGAGCGCAGGAGAAACACGATAAGGATCACCGGAAAGAAGCTTTTCGGGTACTCGATCCACCAGGGCTCCTTGTCGTCCTTTGCGCGCCGCCTGCCGAAATAAACGGCGTCGGCCAGGGCAAACGCCCCGGTCCCCGCCAGCAGCACGAACAGCATCAGGGCAAAATTCATTTGCCTTCCACCTGCAGAATGGCAAGAAAGGCCTCCTGGGGAATTTCGACGGTCCCGACCTGCTTCATGCGCTTCTTCCCCGCTTTTTGTTTCTCCAACAGTTTTCTCTTGCGCGACACGTCGCCTCCGTAGCATTTCGCCAGCACGTTTTTGCGCAGCGCCTTGACGGTCTCGCGCGCGAGGATATGGGCGCCGATCGCCGCCTGGACCGCGACATCGAACATTTGCCGCGGGATCAGCCCGCGCATTCTGGCGACCAGGTCCCGGCCCCTGTACTGGCTGTTCTCCCGGTGAACCATGAGCGAGAGCGCGTCCACGCGCTCGCCGTTGATGAGAATATCGAGCTTCACCACGTCGGCGGCCCGGTATTCCTTGTACTCGTAATCGAGCGATGCGTAACCGCGGCTGGCGGACTTCAATTTGTCGAAAAAGTCCATCACAACCTCGTTGAGCGGCATGTCGTAGGTCAGCACCACTTGCCGGCCGTGGTACTGCATGTTCTTCTGCGTGCCGCGCTTCTGCATGCACAGCGTGATGATCGCGCCGACGTACTCCTGCGGCACAAAGATGGTGGCTTCGATGATCGGCTCGCGGATCTCCTCGATCTTCGAGGGGTCGGGCATTTTCGCCGGATTTTCAACTCGCATGACCGTGCCATCGCGCAGTTTGACCTCATACACTACCGTCGGCGCAGTGGTGATGAGTTGCACGTCGTACTCGCGCTCGAGCCGCTCCTGCACGATGTCCATGTGCAGCAGGCCCAGAAACCCGCAGCGGAATCCAAAACCGAGCGCCTGGGAGGTCTCGGGCTCATAGTGCAGCGAAGCGTCATTGAGCTTCAGCTTCTCCAGAGCGTCCCGCATCGCCTCGTACTGGTTGCTTTCCACGGGGTAAAGCCCTGCGAAGACCTGCGGCTTGATCTCCTTGAAGCCCGGCAGCGCAGCGGCGGCCGGGCGGTCGGCCGAAGTGAGAGTATCGCC
>JBGPYQ010000154.1:0-7960 GCA_041493345.1 Gammaproteobacteria bacterium
GCGAGCGCCACGGCCCTGCCGCCGCGCACATGCGGCAGCGCGGCGTTGATCGGCGCGAAATAGCAGCACACTCGGCCCCCGATCGTGTCCGCGATCGCCTCGGGCGTGCCCTTGTAGGGCACGTGCGTGACGTCGATGCCGGCCGCCAGCTTCAGTTTCTCCAGGTTGAAGTGCGTGCCGCTGCCGATGCCCGCGGAGGAGAAGTTGAGCTTCCCCGGATTCGCCTTCGCCGCGGCGATGAAGTCGGCGAGCTTCTTCCAGCCGGTGCCGGGGCCGACGATAAGCACGTTCGGGCCGCCCGCCAGCGGCGCGATGTTGGTGAAATCCTTGAGCGTGTCGTAGGGCAGGCTGGCGTAGATCGACGGGTTCGCCACGTGCGCCGACGAATTCGCGAGCAGCGTATAGCCGTCGGGCGCCGACTTCACCACCCCCACCGAGCCGATCGAGCCGCCCGCGCCGACACGGTTCTCGCCCAGCACCGGCTGGCCCCAGAACTCCGAGAGCTTCGCCGCCACGGCGCGGCCGACGATGTCGGTCGAGCTTCCCGGCGTGAATGCGATGATCAGTCGCACGGGCTTGTTCGGATAGCCCTGCGCATTCGCCTGTAAAGTGAATGCCGCGATTGCGGCGGCAAGAATTGCCTTGATTGTTTTCACGGGTGCTGCCTCCTCGGGTTGATTGCGACGCGCCAGGTCAGCTCTTACTGCGGCTTGATGCCCGCCGCCTTGACGATGCGCGCGTAGTCGTCGAGCTCCTTGCGCACGAATCGGCCGAACTCGCCCGTCGACATGCTCATCGTGTCGCTGCCGAGCTTGGCCAGGCGCTCGCGCACGTCGGCGCTCGCAAGCGCGCGGTTCACGTCCTTGTTGATTTTCTCGACGACATCCGCGGGCATGCCGGCCGGCCCCCACAGGGCGAACCAGAGCGTGAATTCGAATCCGGGAACGCCGGCCTCCGCCACGGTCGGCACGTCCGGCAGTTCGCTCGAGCGCTTGGCGCTGCTCACCGCCAGCGCGCGCAGCCTGCCGTCGCGAATGAGAGGAATCACGGGCGAAATCGGCGCGAAGTAATAATTGACGCGCCCGCCCATGAGATCGGACACCACTTCCGGCGTGCCCTTGTACGGAACGTGCACGACGTCGATCCCGGTTGCGAGCTTGAACTTCTCCAGGTTGAGGTGCGTGCCGCTGCCGATGCCGGCGGAGGCAAAATTGACTTGTCCAGGCTTCGCTTTTGCCTCGGCGATGAAGTCCGCGACCGACCTGACGCTCGAGCCCGGATTGACCACCAGCACGTTGGGCTGCCCCGCGAGCGGGGCGATGTCGACGAAGTCCTTCAGCGTGTCGTACGGCAGATTGGCGTAGATCGCCGGGGTCACGACGTGCGCGTTCGAGTCGATGAGGAGGGTGTAGCCATCCGCCGCCGCCTTGGCCACCACCGCCGCGCCTATCGAGCCGCCCGCGCCGGCGCGGTTCTCCGCCAGCACCGGCTGGCCCCAGAACTCCGAGAGCTTCTGCGTGGCCACGCGGCCGACGATATCGGTGGCAGTGCCCGCAGGAAAGGTAATGATCACGTGCACCGGCTTGTTCGGATAGCCCTGCGCAAAAGCCTGCAGCGCGCTCGCCGCCAGAGCGGCTGCGATAATTCTTATTAAATTTTTCATCTCCCTCTCCTGTTCAGGAAAATCACGAAAGCCCGTCACCCACCGGAACGTTCTCCGGCTTGAGCTCGATCCCCGAGGCGCGCGCCTGCTGCACCAGCAGCGTCGCGAAATCCTCTTCGGTCATGCCGTTGCCCATCATCGCCTGTATGAGATCGCGCGTCGCCGAGGCCAGAGGCATCGGCACCTCGAACTTGCGCCCGGCCTCGAGCCCGAGATCCAGATCCTTGCGCAAAAGATAAGGCGTGAAGGTGACCTTGAAATCCAGGTTGACGAAGGCCGGCGCCTTGTAGCGCGTAAACGTCGAGCCCATCACGCTCTTGTTGAGGAAGTCGAGGAACGCATGCCGCGGCACGCCGGCCTTCTGCGCGAGGACCGTGATCTCCGCGAGCGACTGGGTCACCACGCCGAGCATTACGTTGTGGCAGATCTTGACGATGCGCGCGAGCTCGCCTTCGCCGACGTAGGACGACCCCTGCCCCATCATGTCCAGGTACGGCGCGCAGGCATCGTACGCCGCCTTCGGGCCTGACGCGACGAAAGTAAGCCTGCCCGCCTTGATCACCTTGGCGTTGCCGCTCACCGGCGCGGCGAGCAACTGCGTCCCGTGAGGCGCAAGGATTTTCCGCAGCTCGGCCGAGCCCTCGAGCGAGATCGAGGAGCATTCCACCACGGTGCCCGGCGCGCCGGTCCTGCCCTGCGCCTTCGAGAGCAGCCCCTGCGGGCCGGCGATCACCTGCTTCACGTCGTCCCAGGTGGACACCATGCAGAACACGATTTCGCAGCCGGCCAGTTCCGGCAGGCTTCCCGCGATTTTCGCGCCGTCCTTCGCGAGCGGCTCGGCCTTCGCGCGGGTGCGGTTCCACACCGTGACGTCGCAGCCGGCCTTCGCCAGCCTCCGGGCCATCTCGAAGCCCATGCGCCCGGTGCCTATCCATCCGAGCTTGGCCTTGTTCGTCTTTGCGGCAGTCAACTCAATTCTCCTTCGAATCTCATTTCGGCGCGGTCTCGATCACCGCCAGCACCGTTCCCACCGGCACCGTGGCGCCCGGCTCGACCAGGATCGCCTTGAGCACGCCGCTCGCGATCGACGGGATCTCCGTCGTCACCTTGTCGGTCTCGACCTCGAACAAGGGCTCGTCGGCGCGCACCGTGTCGCCCACCTTCTTGTACCAGTTGGAGACGGTGCCTTCGGTCACCGTCTCGCCCAGTTGCGGCATGATCACGTCCACTGTCCGTCTCTCCTTGTCGAATCCCTCATGCCGCGCGGGCGTGCTTCGCATCGAGCGCACGGCGAACGTCGGCGATGATGCGCGCGACCGACGGCACCACGGCGTCCTCGAGCTGGTCGGCCGCCGGCAGCGGCACATGGGGCGTGGTGATCCGCACTATCGGCTGCTTGAGCGCGTCGAAGCATTCCTCCTGGATGATGGAGGCAATCTCCGCGCCCCAGCCGCACAGCCGCGGGTTTTCCTCCACGGTGAACACGCGCCCGGTGCGCGCCGAGTGCGCGAGCAGCGTCTGCGTATCCAGCGGCACGAGCGAGCGCACGTCGATCACCGTCGCCGAAATGCCGTGCTCGGCGGCGAGCGCTTCCGCCGCCTTCAGCGCGCGCGGAACCATGGCGGCAAGCGCGATCACCGTGATGTCCTTGCCCTCGCGCAAAACTTTAGCCTTGCCGAGCGGCTCCACGTGCTCGCCGTCGGGGACTTCGCCCTTGATGGCAAGCAGGCTCTTGTGCTCGAAGAAGACGACCGGGTCGGGATCGCGTATTGCGGCGGCGAGCAGCCCCTTCGCGTCGGCGGCGTTCGACGGCGCCACGACCTTGATGCCCGGCACCGACATGGCCCAGTTCTCCACGCTCTGCGAGTGTTGAGCGCCGAAGCGCGAGCCCGCGCCGTTCGCCGTGCGGATCACCAGGGGCAGCGTGATCTGCCCGTTGCTCATGTAGCGCGTCTTGGCGATCTCGTTCGCGACATAGTCCCAGCAGCAGGCGAGAAAGTCCGAGAACATGATCTCGGCCACCGGCCGCAGGCCCGTCATCGCCGCGCCCATCGCGGCCCCGAGTATCGCAAGCTCGGATATCGGCGTGTCCTTCACCCGCCGCGGGCCGAACTCCTCGAACAGGCCGACCGTGGTCTTGAACACGCCGCCCGCGGCGGCCGTGTCCTCGCCGAACAGCACGACGCGCTCGTCGCGCCTCATTTCCTGCGCGATGCCCGCGGCGACCGCGTCCCGGTAGCTCAGTTGCGCCATGCGTTGCCTCCGTCGGCCCATACGTCGGTCATCGCCGACTCGATCGCGGGCGTTGGCGAGGTCTTCGCCGTTTCCGTCGCCTGGTCGAGCTTCGCCATCGCCTCGGCCTCGATCTTGGCGAGCGTCGCCTCTGCGACGCCTGAGCCCAGCAGCCGGTCGCGGTAGAGCACCACCGGGTCGCGCTTCATCCAGGCGGCGACCTCCTCGGGCGGCCGGTACTTGGCCGGATCGGCGCGCGAGTGTCCGCTGTGGCGGTAGGTCAGGCATTCGATCAGCGAGGGTCCGTCGCCGGACCGTGCCTTCGCGATCGCGTCGCGTGCGGTCTTGAAAACGATATCCGCATCGTTGCCGTCGATCACGATCCGCTCCAGGCCATAGCTCCCGGCGCGGTCCGCCGCCGGATGCTTGACCGCGGTGACGCTGGCGATCGGGGTGTACTCCATGTACATGTTGTTCTCGCAGACGAAGAGCACCGGCAATTTCCACACCGCCGCGAGATTGAGCGCCTCGTGGAAGGCGCCGATGTTGGTCGCGCCGTCGCCGAAGAACGCCGCCGCGACCTGCTTGGTTCCGCGGTACTGCGCCGACCACGCGGCGCCCGCGGCGATCGGCAGATGCGCGCCGACGATGGCGTACGAGCCCATGACGCCGTGCTCGACGCTCGTAAGGTGCATCGAGCCGCCCTTGCCTTTCATGAGACCGCATTGCCGGCCCATCAATTCGCCGAGCACGGCGAGCATAGGCGTGCCGCGCGCGAGAGTATGGTGATGGCCGCGGTAGGTGCAGAAGGTGTAATCGTCCTTGTTCATCGCCGCCCCGAAACCCGCCGCGACCGCTTCCTGGCCGAGCGCAAGGTGGCTTGTGCCTTTCACCAGGTTCTGCAGGAACAAGTCGTAGGCGCGCTTCTCGCAATAGCGGATTTCGACTTGCAGCTGGTACAAGCGCAGGCGGGTCGCCTCGGGAATTTCTTCTCCCCGTTTTGCGGGATGCGCTTGTCGGGTGACGCTCATGTTCGAACTCGCCCCTTTTTAGTGAGAACTCGCAGCCCTAAAAAGAGTTGTCGTCCCCGCGCAAGCGGGGACCCAGTGGCTTTCACCGCGGACGACGCTGGATTCCCGCTTTCGCGGGAATGACGGTAAGTGAAATTCATGCGGCTTCAGTAAGGATTCGCGATCGGCAGTTCTTCGGCCGGATAGAGCGAAATGATCTGCGCGCCTTTGGGCGTGAGGATCACTTCCTCCTCGATCCTCGCGGCGGAAACGCCGTCGGTCGCGGGGCAGTAGGTCTCGACCGCGAACACCATGCCCGCCTTCAGCTCGATCGGCTCTTTCAACGACGTGAGCCGCGAAATGAGCGGCCGCTCGTGCAGGCCGAGCCCCAGCCCATGGCAGAAGTTGAGGCCGAACGCTTCCATCTCGCTCGAAAAACCGATTTCCTTTGCCTCGGGAAAAGCGCGCGCGATCTTGTCGCTCGACATTCCCGGCCTCAGTAGCTCGATCGCGCGGTCCATCCACTCGCGCGCCTTCCGGTAAGCGGTGCGCTGCGGCGCCGTCGCGCGGCCGACGCTGAAGGTGCGGTAATAACAGGTGCGGTAGCCCATGAACGACTGGATGACGTCGAAGAACGCCTGGTCGCCGGGCCGGATCAGCCGGTCGGTGAAATTGTGCGGGTGCGGCGAGCAGCGCTCGCCGGAAATGGAATTGATCGCCTCGACGCAGTCCGAGCCCATCTCGTAGAGGCGCGCGGTCGCAAGCGCCACGATCTGCGATTCCTTGACGCCGGGCTTCAGCGCTTCGGCGATGTCCTGATACACGCCATCGACCATGGCCGAGGCCATGTTGAGCAGCGTCAGCTCGTCGATGTTCTTCACTTCGCGCGCCATCAGCATCACCTGCTGCCCGTCCTTCACCTTGATTCCGAGACGCTGCAGCTCGAACAGCATCGGCGGCTCGACCACGTCCAACCCAAGCGGCATGTCGCCCACGCCCTCGGCGTCGAGGATCGCCTTGATCTCCTTTGCCGCGTCGCGGAACAGCGTGATGTCGCTGCCGACCGCGCCGCGCATCCCCAGCAGCCCCGCGCGGCAGTGGTCGGTGTGCAGCCACGGCGCATGCAGCCGGTGATGTTTTGCAGCGCTGCCGAAATCCCAGATGTACGGATCGCCGTTGCCGGTAAGCAGCGAGTAGCGCGTGAGCTTGTCGCGCGCCCATTCGCCGATCACCGTGCTGGTCGTATAGCGGATGTTGTGCTGATCGAACGACAGCAGCGCCCCGAGTCCGGACCCGGCCAGCGCCGCGCGCACGCGCGCCAGGCGATAGTCGTGCAACCGCCTGAAATTGATGCGCTCCTCGAAGTCGACCTGCGTGTGGCCCGGCGCCCCGATCGGCCGGCCCCAGTTGTGGTGCGGATTGATGTCGTCCGGCCGGATGATTTTCGGATTGGGGGATTTTTTCGGCTTGGCCATCGACGTTTTCCCTGGACGACTCTCCTGCGGAATGCGAAGTATGCCACGCGATTGCTCCCGTGGCACGGCGCACTGCGGGATGAACGGCGCGCAGCGTCCGTTCCATCCCGCAGAATTAAAGCGGCCGCTTCAGCGGTCCGCCTTTAATTCGCTTTTATGCCCGCCGCCTTGATGAGCCTGGCGTTCGACTCGAATTCCCGCTGGATCATCGCCTCGAAATCGGGCAGCGACATGGTCAAGGGGTCCACGCCGAGCTTGAGAAACTTTTCGCGCACATCGGCCGAATTCACCGCCGCGTTGAATTCCCTGTTCAGCCGCAGGACGATTTCGCGCGGCGTCTTTGCCGCGACCAGTGCGCCGATCCAGAAGTTGTAGTCGGAGTCCGGATAGCCCGCCTCGACGGTGGTGGGCACCTCGGGAAAGAGCGCGCTCCTCTTGGGCGAGCCCACCGCGAGCGCGCGCAGCTTTCCGTCCTTGATTTGCGGCCCCACCTGGAACGGCAGTGCAAAATAGAAATCGGCGCGTCCCGTGAGCACTTCGGTGAGCGCATCCGGCGCACCCTTCATCGGTACCTGCAGCACCTCGATGCCCGCGGAGATGCGAAAGCGTTCCAGGTTCATGTGCGTGGAGCTGCCGATGCCGGCCGTCGTGGCGACGATCTCCCCGGGTTTCGCCTTGGCCGCGGCGACGAGATCCGCCACGGTCCTGTAGTTCCTGGTGGTCGAGACGACCAGCACGGTGGGAACCGTGCCTATGGTCGCGACCGGCGCCAGATCCTTCGGGTCGAGCGGTCCCGGGGAGAGAAGCGGCGCCACGGTGAACGCCGAGGTGTAGATGCTGATCAGATGCCCGTCCGGATCGCCCTTGGCGACATAGGCGGCGCCGATCAGCCCGCCCACGCCGAGCTTGTTCTCGACGATCACCGGCTGGCCGAGGCTCGCCTGCATTTTTTCGGCGATGATGCGCGCAGTCGTGTCGGAGGCGCTGCCCGGCGTCACTCCCGATACGAGGTGTACGGTCCTGCTGGGAAAGGCCTGCCCTGAGCCGGTCGAATGGGTCTGAGCGGCGGCGATGCCCGATGCGAGCATCGCCGCGGCGAGCAAGGTCCAGCGATTGCGTTTCAGCATAGTCATGTCTCCTGTTCGGCCTTCAAATCCTGGGCAGCCCGAGATGCCCGGCGAGCCAGTCAGCCGTCCGGCTTCGATAGCGATAGGGGCGGTTGTTGGCATTATGCCCGCCGTCCTCGACGATAAGAAGCTCGACCGGGCCCGAGACGCTTTTCGCCAATTGCTCGGCGTGCGCCGCGGGAACGAGCCGATCCTGCCGCCCGGTCATGATGAAGATCGGGCAGGCGATCTTCCCGGCCGCGCCCTTCATCGAGAGCTTCGCGGCGTGGAGCCGCGCGTCGCCCTCGGTGGCGCAATGGCTGCGCACGCGGAACGCTTCGCGCGTGAGCACCGGCAGCCCGTCCCAGATCCCGGCCCATTCGAACGGGCCGGAGAGGGCGATGCAGGCCTTGATGCGCTTCTCGTAAGCGGCGGCGCGCGGCGCGTAATAGCCGCCCAGGCTCACGCCCCACA
>JBGPYQ010000203.1:0-6566 GCA_041493345.1 Gammaproteobacteria bacterium
CATGCCCCACATGATGCGCGCGTGCGCGTTGGCGATCGCCTGCCAGTCGCCGCGTCCGATGCCGAAGGCTGTCGGCCGGCCGGTGGTGCCGGAGGTACCGTGCACGTGATGGATCTCGGATTCCGGCACGCACAGGTAATCGCCGAACATCGGCGCGCGCGCCTGCGATTCGCGCAGGTCCGCCTTTGTGATGACCGGGACCTTGTCCTCGAAGTCCTCGAGGCTCTTCAGCTTGTCGGGATGAAAGCCGGCCTCGTCCCACTTGCGGCGATAGAACGGCGTATGGGCGTAAGCGTAGCGCGTGACTTCCTGCAGCCGAGCAAGAATCGCCTTCTCGCGCTCCCCCGGCGGCATGGTCTCGCGCCGGGGAAACCAGTAGCGCGCCGCCGGATCGGGAAAGTAATTCGGATCGTAGACGGGAGGAAACGACCAGGATTCCATCGTGAGATTCCGCTGGCTGTTTACTTGGGCCCGCGTTCGGCCACCAGCCGTCGGATCGTGCCGACGATGGCGTCCGGCGGCGTGTCCTGGAGCAGAATTTCCTTGACCCCCAATTTCTTGAGTGCCGCGGCTTCCTCGTCCGGCATGACACCGCCGCCGACCAAAATAATGTCCTCGGCGTCGCGCTGTTTGAGAAGCTCGAGCACCTTCGGAAAGATGATCATGTGCGCGCCGGAAAGGATGCTGATGCCGAGGACATCGACGTCCTCCTGCACCGCCGCGTCCACCACTTCTTCGGGCGTGCGGTGCAGACCTGTATAGATCACCTCCATGCCTGCATCGCGCAGCGTCCGCGCCACTATCTTGACGCCACGGTCATGGCCATCCAGGCCTACCTTGGCGATGATCACTCGAATGAGGTCGGTCTTTGTTTCCATGACCAGGCGCCGGGAACTCCCCCAATTTCCAATTTCTCGTCGGTCCGAGAATACCGTATGTTGACTTCAGTGTACAAAGATTCCGGCTCTCACCTCAAAGCAACCCTCTGGTGAACCGACGCTTCCTCGCCGACGAAAAACTGCAGACGCTAACCTCGCCGCAGACACGCGTTCCCGCCGCGAGAGGTCGGCAAGCAGCGTGGCGTGGCCGGCGCCGCTACATCAGCGAGGGCAGCCAGGTGCTGAGGGGCGGATAAGCGATGACCACCGCCAGCGCGAAGAGCAGCATGATAATGAAGGGGATCGATCCGGTGAATATTTCCTCCAGCGTGGCTGCATCTCCAAGCGAGGACTTCATCGCGAAGACGACCATCCCGAACGGGGGCGTGAGCAAGCCGATTTCGATCGCCACGATGCTGACCATGCCGAACCAGATCGGGTCGTACCCGAGCTTGATCGCCACCGGGTACATGATCGGTATCGTCAACAGCAAAATGGAAATGGAATCGATGATCATCCCCAGGAGCAGGAACACCACGATGAACATGAGCACGATCATGATGGGCGGTACCGGCAGCGCCGCCGCCCACTCGCTGAGCTTGGCGGCGAGCCCGGACAGGGTGAGCATCCGGCTGTACATCTGCGCCGCGATCAGCAGCAGGAAAATGCTGGCGGTGGTACGGCCGATCTCCATCAGCACGTCGACGATATTGTGCCAGTTGAACTGCCGGTTGATGACCATCAACAGCATCGCGCCTGCGGCGCCGATTGCGCCCGCCTCGGTAGGGGTAAAAAAGCCGCCCCAGAGGCCGCCGAGCACGAGCACGATCAGCAGCACCACGCCCCAGGGTTTGAGCGCCGTTTTCAGCGCCGTGCGCAGGTTCAGGGGGGGCAGTTTTTCCATTTGCCCTCCCAGGCGAGGCGAAACGACGACCATGAGCCAGATTCCGAGCGAGAGGGTCGCGGTGACTACCAGCCCCGGGCCGATCCCGGCGATAAACAGCCTGCCTATCGACTGCTCGGTCAGAACGCCGTAGACGATCATCAACACGGAGGGCGGAATCAGCATGCCCAGGATCGCGCTGCCGGCAACGATGCCGAAGCTGAACTTGCGGTCGTAATTGAGACGCTGCATCTCGGGAACGGCGACCTTGGAGAACACCGCCGCCGAGGCCACCGACACCCCGGTTATCGCGGCGAAGACGGCGTTGGCGATCACCGTGGCAATGCCGATGCCGCCGCGCATCCGGCCGAAGGCGACCTGCGCGGCGTCGAACAAGTCGCGCGTCGCGCCGGACGCGCTGGCGAGCAGCCCCATCAGGCAGAACAGCGGGATGACCGCATACACGTAGTCCATGATCGCGCTGTATGCCGTCGTTCCGAGCAGCGAGATGGCGACGAACGGCTTGCCGGTGATCGCCCAAATGCCGAGCACGCTCAACAGCGCCAGGGCTACGCCGATATGCACCCCGAGCAAAATGAGGACAAAGACGCAGCCGACGGTGATCAGCGCGACGGTAATCGGATCCATCAGAAGGGTGCTTTGGTCTCGACGATTTTCCGCGCGCGCAGCCGGTCGACGGCCATCAGCGCAAACTGGACGGCGGTAAGCGCGGCGCCCAGGAGCACCAGGCTGCGGATCGGGTAGGTAGGAACCCGCACCGGCTCTTCGCCCTCGTATTCACCGATGCGCCAGCTCTCGAGCATATTGTCCCAGCCGGAATAGACGATCAGCGCAAAGGTGATGGCGCCGAGGAGGAAAGAGATGAATTCGATGACCGTGCGCGCGCCCGCCGGCAGGCGCTCGACCAGGATGGTGGAGCGCAGGTGGGCGCCGATCCTGAGCGTGTGCGCCATTTGGCACCACACAAGGCCGACAACCGAAATCTTGACGATCTCCGGCACGCCGAACAGCGGCGCATTGAAAAACGCCCGGCCCGCCACGTCGACCGCGATCAGCAGCATGATCAACACCACCCAGATCGCACCGATGATATTGAGCAGGGCCATGAGGCCATGCAGCAGACGGATCGGCATGTTCATTGCGGAAACTTCGAACCGTCCAGGCCTTCCCGGGCGGCGGCGAGCCGGGCGGGAAGGCAGGCGGGAGACGGACTAATTGATCTTCCAGTCGCGCGGCATCTTCACGCCGGCTTCCTTGAGGGCTTTGATATAAGCGCCGACCGCCTCGCCGGGCTGGCCGGCTTTCTTGATTTCGGCGGTACGCAGATTGGGAATGTCGGGCAGCGCGTTCGCCCACTTGACCTTCTCGGCTTCGCTCAGGCTGCGCACATTGACGCCGGCGGCCTTCATGGTGTCGATGCTGCGCTGCTGTTTCTCAGCGACGGCCTTGGACTCGACTTCGGTGTACTCCTTGCCCACTTCGAGCATGATGTCCTGGACCGCCTTGGGCAACTTCTTCCAGGTGCCCTTGTTGATGGTGATCACCGTCGTCGAAATCGCGCCGAAGTCGGTAAAGGTATAGTTCTTGGCTACTTCATACAGCTTGAAGCCGACTGTCGCGTCCGGAAACATGACCCAGCCTTCATAGACGCCGCTCTGCATGGCGTTGTAGGCTTCGTTCAGGTTCGACTGCACCGGAATCGCGCCGACCGCCTGCAGCCAGGGAATGTTCGGACCGGCAGCGGCTATCTTGTGGTTCTTCAACTGTTCGACCTTGTCCCAGGCGAAGGTGGTCACCAGGCAGTAGTTGCCTACCGTGCCGACGGCGAGAAAAATCTGGTTGTGCTTGGTTTCGAGCACTTGCCTGAGGCCGGGCACCGTGTCGTAGACCTTGCGCGAAGCGCGCGCCGCAATCACCGGGTCAGGTGTGCCGAAAGGCACGAAGTAGGCGAAATTGTGGGCCATCATCTTGATCGGTTCGAATGGGGCCTGCAGATCGGCGATATCGAGCAGGCCGCTCTCCACCGCCTCGAGGCATTCACCCAGCTTGCATACCGATCCGCCGTACGCAGCTACCCACTCGATCTTGTGCCCGGTCTTTTGCTCGACGCGCTTGGCGACCTCGGGCGCGAAGAAATCGCGAATCATGGTGATCCAGACGGCGGCATCGGCAGGATGGCCGGCGCCGATGCTCAGGCGGAAGGTGTCCGCCTGGGCGCTGCCCAGGCCCGATGACACGATGGCGAGAGCCGAAAACCACTGCAGAAGGGTACGTTTCATTATTGTCCTCTCCTCTCAGGATATTCAATGTGGCCGCAAGCAAAAGCGAGACCGCATGCGGTGGCGCGCAAATGCTGCGCCAACCGCAGTAGGGTGTCAATGTACTCGCGGGCAGTGTTAGCGCAAAGTTGTAGTGTCCCTTTTCCGCAAGATAGGAATGTCCCCTTTTTTTTGCAGGAGTATGCGAGCAGATAGTCGTGGCCGCAGGCATTGCAGTAGATGCGAGCGAGGCCGTGATGCAGATCACCGCATTCGATGAAGCGCCCGATCACCTGCTCTTCGACCGCACGCCTCAGCCGGCCAGGCTTCATATATTAATGGGGTCTGAGCTGACCCCATTTATTCCAACCCGAGCACGTCTTCCTACGGAACCCGCTTGCCGCTTTCGATCATGCTCAGGCAGGAGACCGATGGCGCGCTCTGCGAATCAAGTTGAATGCAGCGCGCCGACAACTCTTCCAGGGTCAGGCCATTGCGCTTGCGCAAGGCGCGCAACTTGGTGCCGAGGAAGCGGCTCTTGCGGGTGTGCTGGGTCATGGGAGTTTGTGAAATTAACAATGTGAAATTTCCATCGTCAAATTTACCGATTTCTGAGCCTATCATGCCCCGCATGAACGCAGATGACCACGCCGTGCCCAGTGCAGGGCGCGATCTGAACGGAGGGCCGAAATCGTGAAATACCGCATTCTCGTTCTGGGGGCCTCCTACGGCTCCTTGCTGGGCACCAAGTTGTTGATGGCCGGGCACCGGGTTTCGCTGGTCTGCACCAGGCCCACCGCCGAGCTGATCAACCGTGAAGGGACCCGGGTGCGCTTCCCGATCCGGGATCGGGAGTCGCTACTCGAGATCGCATCGAAGAGCCTTCCGGGCGCGCTTTCCGCGAGCACCCCCGACGAGGTCGACCCCGGCGCATTCGACCTGGTCGTGCTCGGCATGCAGGAGGCCCACTACGGCTCGCAAGGAGTCCGGGAGCTGATGGGCCGCGTCGCCCGGGCGCGAAAACCGTGCCTCGCGATCATGAACATGCCGCCTTTGCCCTACCTCAAACGCATTCCCGGGCTCTCGACGGAACCTCTGGAGGGCTGCTATGCGGATCCCGGGGTCTGGGAGGGCTTCGAACCCGGCCTGACTACGCTCGCGAGTCCCGATCCCCAGGCATTCCGCCCGCCGGATCGGCCGAAGAACGTTCTTCAGGTGGGCTTGCCGACCAATTTCAAGGCGGCGCGCTTCGAAGCCGAGGAGCCGACCGCGCTGCTTCGGAATATCGAGGCCGACATCGAGGAAGTCCGGTTCCACCTCGGCGAGCGCGCCATCGAAATTCCGGTGAAGCTCAAGGTGCACGATTCCGTTTTCGTGCCGCTGGCAAAATGGCCGATGTTGATCGCCGGCAACTACCGCTGCATCCGGCCGAACGACATGATTCCCATCAAGGAGGCGGTGCACGGGAACGTCGACAAATCCCGGGAGATCTACGATTGGGTCTCGAAACTCTGTACCGGGCTGGGCGCCGAGTCTGCCGACCTGGTTCCTTTCGAGAAGTACGCCAAGGCCGCCGAGAGCCTGGGCAAACCGTCTTCCGCAGCGCGCGCGCTTTTTGGCGGCGCCGAGCACATCG
Source organism: Gammaproteobacteria bacterium (assembly GCA_041493345.1). Lineage (GTDB taxonomy): Bacteria > Pseudomonadota > Gammaproteobacteria > Burkholderiales > SG8-39 > VBDM01. The sequence continues at coordinate 5,677 of JBGPYQ010000203.1, forward strand.
AGCGGGTCGACAGCCTGGTCCGGCGGATCGCCCGCCAGCTGGGACTCCAGTCCGACACGCTGCACGAGATCGTCGCGCTGGTGGACGAGCGTCTGGGAAGAAACCGCGCGAGGCGCAGCGCATCGCGCAGCTTCGCGCCTTTGGCGAGCGTCGGGTAAAGGATAAGGCGCCGGCCGGACTCAACCCCGGCGGGATTCCAGCTGCTGCTCGATCGCGATGACGGCGATCGCCAGCGCCGCGATCGCCGCGAGCAACGGCGATAAGCGTTTCATGGTGATTTCCCCCGCATGAATGACGGTCTGTCAGGCGGGCTCCAAGCCATGCTTCTTGATGACCGATGCGGCGGCCGGCGCGGTGATGAATTTGACCAGCGCCCTGGCCGCGTCCGCCTGCTTCGCGCCGGCATGGATGCCGGCGGAGAACATCGTCATCCGCTGGAGGTCGCCCGGCAGCGGGCCGACGTAGTCGATGCCGGCGAAATGCACCAGCTCGCTGATCTGCTGGAAGCCGACCTCGGTCTCGCCGCTCGCGATCAGGGTGCCGACGAACACGCCGGACGGGGTCTGCTTGAGCTTGCCCTTGACCTGATCGGCGATGCCCAATTTCTCGAACACGCTGAGCATATAGAGCCCGCTCGGGCCGGTGGAATAGCCGATCGATTTCGCCGCCAGCAGCGTCTTCTTCAATGCGCCGGCCGAACGGACGTCAGGCTTCGCCGCGCCCTTGCGCACCGCGAGCCCGGTGCCGGATTTTGCGAAATCGACGCGGCTGCCGGCGACGGCCTTGCCCAGCTTGATCTGATCGTCAATCGCCGGGCCCGCCATGATGATGAGGTCGTAGGGCTCGCCGTCCGCGAGACGCTTCTGGACGTTGAGCGTTCCCGTGAAAAC
>JBGPYQ010000076.1:0-14114 GCA_041493345.1 Gammaproteobacteria bacterium
ACGGCCTTGACGATGGGTATCGTCGCCTGCCCGCCGCAGCTCACCATGTTGAGATTCGGGCTGCCCAGGTTGGCGTCGAGATTGACCACCGGAACCACATAGGGGCCGATGGCCGCCGGCGTCAGGTCGATGACCTGGACGCCGTGGCGCTGCAGCACCTCGTTGTTCCGCTTGTGCGAGCCCGCGGATGTGGCGTCGAACGCGATCCTGATCTGCTTGAAGTTCGGCAGCTTCACGAGGCCATCGATGCCTTCGTGCGTCGTCGGCACGCCCATTCGCCTGGCCCGCGCAAGCCCGTCGGAGGCCGGGTCGATGCCGACCATGGCGCCCATCGAAAGGTGCTTCGAGGTGCGCAGCACCTTGATCATCAGGTCGGTGCCGATATTGCCCGAGCCGATGATGGCGACGGGAATCCGGGTGTCTTCCTTCATCGACTGTCTCCAGTGGGCGGCATTGCTGACTTTCGCGGACGGTCATTTTAACTCATTCCAAATCGGCACAGCTCTATGACGAATGCGTTGCTCGGCGGCGCCGCCTCCCCTGCGCCGCGGCCCCTTCGGGGCTGCCCTCGCATGCGTCCAAGCCCGAGGCGGCTGCGGAACTCGCTCGCTTCCGCTCGCTTCAGACAGTCCTCGCCGACGACCCCTCGGTCTTGGCCGCCTGCTCGGCGCGGCACCAAGGGGCCCCTTGCGGCGCCGCCGAGCAACGCAGACCGAGCGGGGGCAGTCGGCGAGGACTGTCTGAGGCGTCGAGGCTTTATCTCGACGCCGAGTTCCGCAGCCGCCCGCTTGGTCGAGTAGCGCAGGGTACCCCGGCGTAGTGTGCCGGGGCGGCGTCGAGGGGAAGGGTGCCGCGCCGAGCAGGCTCCTGCGGCGGCGCCGAGCAACGCAACTACGGGAGCTATGCGGTCACCGAAAACGCCACGCGCCCCAGGTGCTGGATTTCGTTCTCGACGTAGACGCCGGCGGATAAGGCCTCGGCGGCCGTCGCGCCGCCGGCCATGACGATCCATCCCGCCTGCAGCGGCTCGCCCGCTTCCGCGGCGAAGCGCGCGGCGGCGACCAGCGACCTCAGCGGATGGCCGAGAATCGCGGCGCTCGAGCCGACCTGCACGGCCTTGCCGCTGAAGCTCATGAGCATGCCGAGGTTGGAAAAATCGATGTCGGGCCGGTGCCACGGTCCGGTGACGAAACCCGAGGCCGAGGAGTTGTCCGCGACGACGTCGATATGGGAGAACTTGAAGTTCTCGAAGCGCGAGTCGATGATTTCCATCGCCGCTGCGATGGCCTCCACTGCCCCGAGAGCCTGCAAGGGCGTCACCGCGCCGGAGAGCGGCGACTTGAGCAGGAACGCGATCTCGGGCTCGACCCGCGGGTGCACGTAATTCTTCAGCCCGATGGGACCGCCGTCCTCGACGATCATGCGATCGGTGAGACGGCCCCAGATCATGTCGTGCACGCCCATCTGCACCATCTTCGCGCGGCTGGTGAATCCCATCTTCATTCCCACCTGCTTTTCACCGCGCTCAAGGCGCCGGCCGATGCTCTGGCGCTGGATCTCGTAGGCGTCCTCGAGCGTGATATTCGCGTCCACGGTCAGCTGCGCGATGGCTTTTGCGTTCCGCGCTGCGTCATCGACGCGCGCGGCCAATGCCTGGATTTCCGCCATGGTCATGCTCCGAAGGCCGTGCGCACCGAGCCCAGGCCGTGGATGCGCACTTCGATCACGTCGCCGGGCGCCACGGTGGACATGGGCCCGAGCGCACCGGTCATGAGCACATCACCGGCCTCGAGCGGGGCGCCGGCGGCAACCATGGTGCGCGCAAGCCACAGCGCCGCGTTCAACGGATTGCCAAGGCAGGCGACGCCGGCGCCAAGCGAGATCTGCTCGCCTCGCCGCTCCATCACCATTCCGCACATGCGCAGATCCAGGCCGTCGAGCTTCTTCGGATCGTTGCCCAGCACGAAAAGCCCCGAGGAGGCGTTGTCGGCGATGGTGTCCTGGATCTTGATGTTCCAGTTCTCGATGCGGCTGCCGACAATTTCGATCGCGGGCACGGCGTAGGCGACCGAGGAAATCAGCTCGGTCATGCTGAGGTCTTTCTGTTTTATATCTCTATCGAGCACCAGCGCCACTTCGGCCTCGACCTTGGGCTGCATCAGGCGGGAAAGCGGCACCTCCTCGCCGTCGCACAGGGCCATGTCGGCGTAGAGCATGCCGAAATCGGGCTGGTCCACGCCGAGCTGCTTCTGCACCGACTTCGAGGTCAGGCCGATCTTGCGGCCGATCAGCCTGCGGCCCATCTTCAGCCAGTATTGGGTATTGACCTTCTGGACGGCATAAGCCGCCGCCACGTTCCCGGGCGGCAGCTCGTCGCGCACCGGTTTGGTGGCGATGCCTGTTTCCTCCGCCGCGCGCAGACGCGCGGCAAGTTCCCGGATCAATTTCGGGCTGACGGTCATGACTTCCTCGAATTCATTCCCTGCTCTTCAGGCAAACGCGCGCTTCATGCGCACGATCCAGTCCAGGAACGCCGCCATCTGCTCGGTCATGAGCTTGCGCGCCGTCTCATCGGTGAGCCTTCCGTCCGGGCTGAATTTGCTCGCCGCCATGCCGATGAAGATCTCCGGCCTGACGAGCCAGTGCACGCCAAGCCCATCCAGGATGCGGCGCAGGTCGTACTGGCCTCTCACACCGCCGGTGGGCCCACCGCTGGCGCTGAACACCGCCGCCGGCTTGTTCATGAAAGGCTGCGGCTGGAACCGCGACATCCAGTCGATCGCGTTCTTGAGCGGTGCGCCGACCGACCAGTTGTATTCCGGCGAGGCGAACAGCAGGCCGTCGGCGGCAAGGATCTGATCGCGCAGCTTTGTCGCCGCGGCCGGAAATCCCTTTTCCTGAAGATCGAAGTCGTAAATCGGGAGCTCGCCGATACCGGTGATCTCCAGCTTCATCGCGCTCGGCATCAGCTCTCCTGCGGTCTTGAGCGCGGACAGGTTGTAGGATTTCTGGCGCAGGCTGCCGCATATTCCCAGGATACGCATCGTTGCTTGTGCATTCACGTGCTATCGCCGCATCGCGGCCTCGTAGAAGCCGGATTCGTAATACTTCGAAGGATCGGTCAGGTTCTTTTTCGGTTCCCCGTACTTGGAGCGCAGCGCCAGCACCGTCTTCACGCCTGGCATGTCGATCTGCGCCTTCTTCTGGAAGCCGTCGGTCGGCGAGAGCAGCACACGGGACACAGTCTCCGCCGACTGCGGGTTGGCCTGCGGAAGGTTCTTGAGGAAGATCGCGATTGCGTCGCTCCTGTTCGCCGGGTCGTACAGCCAATCTACGGCTTCGACGTAAGCACGGATGTAGCCGACGACCGCGTCGCGATTCGCGTCCGCCCAGCTTTTCTTCGCGCCGGCGACCAGCCCCTGGTAGCGGCCGAGCACGTCGGTGGCGTTACCGAGAGTATTGAAGCCCTTGGCTTGCGCCTGGAACTCGAACGGGGTGGCAAGAAGCGTCGCCGCATGCTTTTTCTCCATGAGTGCCTGAAAACGCTGCAGGAAGCCGCCGGCCCGCTCGACCTTGTAGTCCAGGTCTAGGCGCAAACCACTGTGCTCGAGCATTTCGAACAGCACGAAGGCGTAACCGGTGGTGCGCGCGTCCACCGACACTGTCCTGCCTTTTAATTCTCCATAGCTTTTCACTTCGGGAACCGCGACGAGCCGGAGAAAACCGTTGTCGCCGCCCATGATCGCAATCAGGTCCGGGCCCTGCACCGGTACCTCGCCCTGCCCTTCGCGGTAGGCGATCAGATTGTCGATGGCCGTCATGGCGATGTCGAACTTGCCGTCGATGAGATTGGTGAGCTGGAACACCGAGCTGGGAGTCGGCGTGATCTTTACCTCGATCCCGTTCTTCGCGAACAGCCCTTTCTCCTGCGCCACCCAGATCGGCCAGTTGAAGCCTCCGGGGAAAACGATGAGGTTGACGATCTTGGGCGGCGCGGGCGGCGTGCTGGTGCACGAGGCAATGGCAAAAACCGCGGTCAGGATGACTGAATGTCTGAGACGCAACATGTTTTCTCCCCTTTTTGCAATTTCACGCCGCCCGGGACCCGGACGAATCCGCCCCGGGGCGTCGTTCAATGAGTCGAACCGTAGCCGGGTCAGGCGACGGTCTTGAGCGGAGTTTTCTTCCCGCCTTCTTTGTCCTTGCGAAACTCCGGCACGTCCGGCAGCGAGCCCCACATGCAGAACGATTCGGGCGCGAACGGGAACTGCCGCGGCCGGTACGTCGCCTCTTCCGCGGGCAGAATGTGCTTCACGCCCACCGAGTACTCGTACACCATCCCTTCCGGCCCCTCGAAGTACAGAAAGCAGGCCGACGACGACGGGTGGCGGCCGGGCCCGAACACGATCTTCACGCCCTGCTCGCGCAGGAAATAGTACGAGCGCATCACGTCGTCGAAATCCTCGACCTGGTGATTGATATGCTGCACGCCGGGCCGGGGGGAAGGAAAAAGGGCGAGCGTGTGATGAATGGTGTTGACGCGCAGAAGCGGCGCATCGCCGATCCAGTCCGACACCCGCGCATTGAGCAGCCGCGTCCAGAATGCCTCGTCGCGCGGCGCGTTGGAGGTGCGCAGCCCGATGTGGCTGAAATGCGTGATGCCGGCGTCGCGCGCCGGGTGATAGCGCTGGCCGCTGTGAAACGGCCGCGCCACGATCTCGATCCTGTTGCCGGTCGGATCCTTGAACGCGAGGAACCGCTGCACGCGGCGCAGCTCGCACTCCTGCTTCGTTCCGAGCTGCACGGGATGCCCCGCTTTTTCCAGCTCCGCGCCGGCGGCGTCGAAGTCATCCGGGTTTTTGAGATCGAAGGCCACGACGTTATCCGCCGGATCCCCGTCGAAATAGACCAGGGTATGGTCGCGCGTGTCGCCGCGCGCTTGCGCCTTGTCGCTGCGGAAGTACGCCGCCTTGCCTTCCCGGCCGACGAGCTGCAGGCCGACGATCTTCGTCGCGAATTCGACCGCGGAGTCGAGATTGGACGTACCGATGCGCAGATAACGGATGTCGTGAAGATTGACCATGGCCGTTCCTGTGACCACGTCGTCATTCCCGCGCAAGCGGGAATCCAGCGACTTTTACCCAGAACGACGCTGGATCCCCCGGCCTGCCCTCGAACGACTCTATCGGGGGCTCGCGCTGCGCGCGTCCGGGATGACGAAATTCGCTTGCGCTCATTTCGTCACTTCATCAGCGGCATGCCGAAGTTGGCGCCGGGATTCACGCCCTCGCGCCAGCGCGCCGTCACCGTCTTGAGGCGCGTGTAGAAGCGCACGCCCTCGGGCCCGTGCTGATTCATGTCGCCGAACATCGAATTCTTCCAGCCGCCGAAGCTGTGAAACGACAGCGGCACCGGGATCGGCACGTTGATGCCGACCATGCCGCAGTTCACCTTGTGCGTGAAATTGCGCGCGACGTCGCCGTTGCGGGTGAAGATCGCCACGCCGTTCCCGTATTCGTGCTCCGAGGGCAAGGCGACGGCTTCCTCGAAATTCTTCGCCCGCACCACCGACAGCACCGGGCCGAAGATTTCCTCTTTGTAGATGCGCATGCCGGGCCTGACTTTGTCGAACAGCGAACCGCCGAGGAAAAACCCGTCCGGCTGTTCCGGCACCTTGAAGCCGCGCCCGTCCACCACCAGGGTCGCGCCCTCCTTCACGCCGAGATCGACGTAGCCCTGCACCTTGTCGCGGTGCTCGCGCGTCACCAGCGGCCCCATCTCCGAGGCGTTGTCGGTCGACGGCCCGATCTTTAATTTCCTGATCCGGGGCGTCATCGCTTCGATCAATTCGTTCGCCGTGCGCTCGGTCACGGGCACCGCCACCGAGATCGCCATGCAGCGCTCGCCGGCCGAACCGTAGGCCGCGCCCATCAGCGCCTCGGCCGCGACTTCGATATCGGCGTCGGGCATCACCACCATGTGGTTTTTCGCGCCGCCCAGGGCCTGCACCCGCTTGCCGTTGACCGAGCCGGTGGCGAACACGTATTTGGCGATCGGGGTGGAGCCGACGAAGCTCACCGCGGCGACGCGCGGATCGGTGAGCAGCGTATCGACCGCTTCCTTGTCGCCGTTCACGACGTTGAGCACACCGGGAGGCGCGCCCGCTTCGAGCATGAGCTCGGCGAGCCGCAGCGGGCAGGAAGGATCTTTTTCCGAGGGTTTGAGGATGAAAGTATTGCCGCAGGCGATCGCCATCGGGAACATCCACATCGGCACCATCGCCGGAAAATTGAACGGCGTGATGCCCGCGCACACCCCGAGCGGCTGGCGGATCGAGTACAGGTCCATGCCGGTCGATACGTTGTCGGAGTATTCGCCCTTCATCAGATGCGGGATGCCGCAGGCGAACTCGACCACTTCCAGCCCGCGCTGGACCGAGCCCTTGGCGTCCGAGAGCACCTTGCCGTGCTCGGAGGCAACGAGCAGCGCCAGCTCGTCCATATGCCGCTCGACCAGCTCCTTGAAGCGGAACATCACCCGCGCCCGCGTGACCGGCGAAGTCTCCGACCAGCCGGCAAAAGCATCTTTCGCATTGGCGATCACGCATTCGACCTCGGCCTTCGAGGCGAGCGGGACCTTGGCGGCAAGCGCGCCCGTCGTCGGATTGAACACATCGCCGAAGCGGCCGCCGCCTTTTGGATCGGCCCCACGCACGTGCTTTCCGCCTATGAAGTGAGTCAGTTCGCGGACTTTCGCCAGTGCGGCATCACGGGTATTCATTGGACTGTCTCGGAATCGGGCGCGATGCGGGAATTATATCGGGATTCCGCCGGCACACCCGGCGCGCGTCACAGCTTGCCTAGATTGCTCCGCAGCCAAAGACCGAGCGCAAGGTAACCGGCGCCGAAAGCGATGATCGCGGGCGTGTAATCGAAAAATCCGACGGCGAGCCCCATCGCCGCGACGCCCGCGGCCTGCCCCAGGGCCCATGTCGAGGAATAGAGCGACAGGCCGGTGCCGCGGGCCTGCGGCGCCATCTCCGTCGCCTTGACCTGCAGGGTGTTGTGCATCATGTAAAAGGAGAAACCGAGCCCGATGGCGCAAGGCAGGGTGACAGGCCATTCCGGGGTCAGAACGATGGCGGCGAAGCAGCTGCAGCAGATGGCCGCGCCCCAGGTGACGAGACCCCGCTGCCCGAGCCTCAGCAAAAGCCGCTGCACCGACAGCGTGTACAGCACGCCTCCGATGCCGAAACCCGCGAGGATCACGCCGATCAGCGTCAGGCTCAGGTCGAAGCGCAGCTTCAGATACGCGCCGAGGAAGGAAAAGGCCCCGAAAAAGAAGAAGGTCTCGATGAAGCTCGGAACCACGACATGACGCACCCGCGACAAGCGCAGCACCTGGGAGTAAACGGCGATCGGATTGACTGAAAGGCGCGCGCCGGCGTCCTGCCGCCACAGGGCGCGGGTGCGCACGAACAATAAGAGCGATACCCCCGCGAACACCGCTCCCAGAAACACGAAAGTCCCCTGCCAGCCGAGCCAGTCGGTCAGAGCGCCGCCCACCATCGGTCCGAGCGCCTGTCCGATGATGGTTCCGGCGATAAAGCGCGCGATCACCGGCTGGCGTTCCCCGATCGGAACGCGGTCCCCGATGTAGGCCATGCCGAGCATGACCGGCGAGGACGCGAACAGGGCCGTCACGAAGCGCATCGCGGCGAGCGAGCTCACGTCATGCGCAAACGCGCAGCCCAATGAACCCATCGCCGCGCCGATCAGCGAAAGCGTGACGACCCGGAGCTTGCCGAAACGGTCCCCGAGCGGCCCGTAAGTGAGTTGCGAGCAGCCGTACGCCAGTGCGTACGAAGTGATGACGATGGAAGTGACCGACACGCTTGCGCCGAAATCGGCCGCAAGCAGCGGCAGCATCGGTTCGACGACGCGCAGCGAAATTCCCGCATTGGCGCTGGCGAGCGCCATAAGAAAAATGATTTCCCGCATGGGGATCCGCCCGGCGGGCACCGCGAAGCGAAATCGACCCGCTACGGCCGCGGCAGTCCCTCGTTCCAGGAGCCTAGTTGATGGTCGCGCCCGAGTCGCGGACCACCCTGCCCCATTTGTCGTAGTCAGCCTTGACGTAAGCGCCGAACTGCTCCGGCGTGTCCGGGTCGGCCTCCATTCCGGTCGGGGCGAGGAGCCTCTTCACCTCGTCGGCGCGCACCAGCTTGCCGATCTCGCCGTTTAGCTTGGCGATGATTTCGTGCGGCGTGCCGGCCGGAGCGAGCATGCCGATCCACACGATCGCCTCGTAGCCAGGGACGCCCGCCTCGGCGATGGTCGGCACCTCGGGCATCTCGGGCGAACGCCTGGCCGTGCTGACGCCGAGCGCCTTGAGCCTTCCCGACTTCATGTGCGGAATCGCAATCGGCGTGCCGACGAAGCTGACCTTGATGATGCCCGACATCAGGTCCTGCTGCGCCGGCCCGCTGCCCTTGTACGGCACGTGGTTGAGCTTGATGCCGGCCATGTACATGAAGAGCTCCGTGACGAGATGCTGCGCGCTGCCGTTGCCTGAGCTGGCGAAATCGATCGCTCCGGGCTGCTTCTTCGCAGCCGCGATCAGTTCCTTCACGGAATTCACCCCGAGCGAAGGATGCACGACGAGGACATACGGCCCGGAAGCGATGCGGATCACGGGCACGAAGTCGGCAAGCGCATCGTAAGGCAGCTTCTTGTACACGTGCGGCGCGATCACGAAAGGCGACGCCGTGAGCAGCAGCGTGTAACCGTCGGCCCTGGACTTTGCGACGAAGTCGGTGCCGATCGTGCCGCCGGCGCCGGCCCGGTTCTCGACGTAGAACTGCTGCCCGAGCGTCTCGGAGAGCTTTTGGGCGATGATGCGGCCCGGCACGTCGGTCGTGCCCCCGGGGGAGAGCGGTATGACGATGCGCACCGGGTGCGTCGGATAAGCCTGCCCCTTCGGCAAGCTCAGAGCCTGCCCTGAGCTTGCCGAAGGGGCAGGCTCTGAGCCTGTCGAATGGGTTTGCGCCGCCGCCGTCGCGGCAAGCAGCAATCCCAAAAAAATAGCCGAAAGTGCGCGCATGGCTCAACCTCTGTAAACGGGCTCGGGCTGGGAAAAGAACGAGTGCAGGATATGGTAGACCATCAGGTAATTTTTCTGGTGAAAGCTCGCGTGCGATATCCCGGCCATGAACGAGAACTGCTTGCCGGGATTGGGCAGGCGCTTGAAAAACTCGAGCAGGTCGTCGACGCCCGCGATGCCGTCCCACTGCCCGCGCATGACGATCGTGGGCACGGTGATTTTCCCCGGATCGACGATCGGAAGCTTCGAGCACATGTCGACGTAAGTGCCGGTCGGCACCGAATCGTCGAGCGCGACGATGGCTTCGGCAAAGGCATTGACGGTCGCCTCGTCGGCTGTTCCCGGATGATCGCGGTCGAAAATGCCGTGCACGAAGGCGCGATCGATCGGCCGGCGGTTTACCCGGGCGTACTCGGGCAGTTTTTTTCTTCGTTCCGCGAGCGTCGGGCTCCCTTCCCCGGTCCAGACGAAGGCGTCCAGCGCGAGCCGCGCAACGCGCTCGGGGTGCCGCTGCGCGAACAGCGCGGCCCTGATCGCGCCGGACGATATCCCGTACACCAGCAGTTTCCCGGCCCCGGTCTTTTTGAGGATGAATTCGCTTCCCGCCGCGAGATCGTCGGCGCCGTTCGGGATGTCGCAATTGATCGGGCGCGACTTGTCGGAGCGGCCGTAGCCTTCGAGGTCCATGCACCAGGCGTCGAATCCGCGCGCGGCGAACCAGTCCATCACCGAGGAACCCGGCCGGCCCGGGACGTGCAGGTCGAAAGTCGGCTGCGAGGCCATGGACGAACCGTGCACGAACAGCACCGTGCCGTGCTTTTCCGCTCCCGCGGCAGGCGGTTTCTGCCAGAGGAACAGCCTGACGTTCTCGTTATGGGTTCCGTTCTTGCTTGCCCAATGTTCCTTTCCGCTTGTCGCCGGGCGCGCTGTCGATGCAGCCTGTTTCACATCATCTCCCGTGCAAGATCGAAGTGTAGCATCGGGCGCCCCCGGCGCTCGTCCCTGGGCGCGCGCTACGTCGTTTCAGGAGCATTCGAACGAAAGCAGCTCGGAGGCCGCGCCGGTGGACGTCCCGAACGCAATCTTTCCACGGCCGCGCAGCATGATCCGGTCGCGCCGCAGCAGCACCTCGCGCTCCCCTTCGATCACCACGTAGGTGCCGTTGCTCGATTCGTCGATCAATATGTACTGAACGCCGCTGCGTTCGATGCGCGCGTGCTTGCGCGAGGCCGCCTTCTCCTGCACCACGAGGTCGCATCCGGCATCGCGGCCCAGCGACAGGACCGTCTTGTTCTGCGGAAAATCCAGGGTCCGGTCGCCGACTCTCAGCCACAGCCTGGCTTCCACGCGGCCGCTGGCTGCGATACTCACCAGCTGGGTCAGGACCTCGGTCTCCTCCCATATCACCTCGTAGACATGCAACGCGTCGTGCTTTCCCTTCACGGAGATCACATCCAGGTCGCGCAGCTTCATGCGCTGCGCTTCGGGCAGCGCGTTCGCGGTCGCGCCGCCAGTGAGGATCTGCCCGCCCTTCGCCAGGCCGGCGAGGCGCGAGGCGGTATTGACGCCGTCCCCCCAGAAATCGCCCTTGTCCTCGAGCACCTTGTCCTCGAGCACCGGGCCGAAGTGGAAGCCGATCCGCACCGCGAGCTTTTCCCCGGAGACCGGCGCCAGCCCCGCCACGCGCATCTGCATCTCCTTCGCGGCCTCGCACGCGGATTCCGGATTGCCGAACACCACCATCAGCCCGTCGCCGGCCGTGCTGACGACCCGTCCTCCCCGGTTTGCGACGACGTTGCGAAGCTCGCCGAGGCAGGCATCGACCGCCTTGGCCGCGGGTTTGTCGCCCAGCTTTTCGTAGAGCGCGGTGCTGCCGCAGATGTCCACGAACAGGACGGCGCGTTCTTTTGAAACAAGAGTCATCGGGACGGAGGGGGATTTTTGGTAAAGTATCCCTTATTTTTCCCTGCCTGCCTACCGGAGCTGCACACCATGAACGCCAATACTCAGGTCGTCGAGCGCAAGAACTACATCAACGGCCGCTTCGCCGGCAGCAAGAAGCAGTTTACCAAGATCAATCCCGTTGACGGCACCGTCGTGGCGCAGGTGCACGAGGCCGACCGCGCCATGGTGGACGAGGCGGTGCGCGCGGCCAGGGCGGCGCTCAAAGGCCCCTGGGGCAAAATGCCGCTGCAGGCCCGCGTCGACATGCTGCGCAAGGTGGCCGAGGGCATCGAAAAACGCTTCGACGATTTTGTGCAGGCCGAGGTCGCCGATACCGGCAAGCCGGTGTCCCTCGCAAGCCACCTCGACATCCCGCGCGGCGCGGCGAATTTCCGCGTCTTCGCCGACATCGTGCGCACCTACGGCACGGAGTCCTACTTCCTCGACACGCCCGACGGCAAGGGCGCGGTGAACTACGCGTTGCGCAAGCCGCTGGGCGTGGTCGGAGTGATCGCACCCTGGAACCTGCCGCTGCTGCTGCTCACCTGGAAGCTCGCGCCGGCGCTCGCCTGCGGCAATACCATCGTCGCCAAGCCTTCGGAGGAAACGCCCTCGACCGCGACGCTGCTCGCCGAGGTCATGCACGAAGCGGGCGTTCCCGCGGGCGTGTACAACGTGGTGCACGGCTTCGGTCCGGACTCGGCGGGCGAGTTCATCACCACCCACCCCGAAGTGAACGGCGTCACCTTCACCGGCGAAACGGCTACGGGCGCGGCGATCATGAAGGCGGTCGCGCCGACGGTGAAGCCGATCTCGTTCGAGCTGGGCGGCAAGAACCCGGGCATCGTGTTCGCGGACTGCGATTTCGACGCCGCGGTGGCGGGCATGGCGCACGCGGTATTCTCCAACACCGGCCAGGTGTGCCTCGCCCCCGAGCGCCTCTACGTCGAGCGGCCGATCTTCGAGCGCTTCGTCGCGGCCATGAAGCAGAAGGCGGAGAGCTACGTCCTCGGCTTCCCGAACGAACCCAGGACCACCATGGGGCCGCTCATCTCGAAGCAGCACCGCGAGAAGGTGCTCGCTTATTACGAGCTCGCGAAAAAGGAAGGCGCGAAGCTCGTCACCGGCGGCGGCGTGCCGAAATTCGGCGACGCGCGCGACAACGGCTGCTACATCCAGCCGACGCTTTGGACCGGGCTGCCGGAGAATTCGCGCACGGTAAAGGAGGAGATTTTCGGGCCCTGCGCGCACATCGCGCCTTTCGACACTGAAGAAGAAGCGATCGCCATGGCCAACGACACGGTCTACGGCCTGGCTTCGACCGTATGGACCACCAACCTCTCGCGGGGCCACCGCGTCGGGCAGGCGATGGAGGTCGGCCTTTCCTGGGTCAACTGCTGGTTCCTGCGCGACCTGCGCACGCCTTTCGGCGGCGCCAAGCTCTCTGGCATCGGACGCGAGGGCGGGCTGCACTCGCTCAACTTCTATTCCGAGCCGACCAACGTCTGCATCAAACTGTGAACGCCTCTCGCAGCACCGTCATTCCCGCGAAGCTTGCCCCCGACCACGATCGGGGGGCGGGAATCCAGCTGAGCGAACTCTGGGTCCCCGCTTCCGCGGGGACGAAAAATCATGCTAAGGCCGCTTGATTTTTCGAAGTGGATCGAGGAGCACGCTCACCTGCTCAAGCCGCCGGTCGGCAACGCCCAGATCTGGGAGGACACTGACTTCATCGTGACCATCGTCGGCGGTCCCAATCACCGCACCGACTTCCACGACGATCCCTACGAGGAATTCTTCTACCAGATGAAGGGCAACGCTTTCCTCAATATCATCGAGCAAAGCAGGCCCGGCCGCCTCGAGCTGAAGGAAGGCGCGATCTTTCTCATGCCGCCCCACTTGCGCCACTCGCCGCAGCGGCCCGAGGCGGGAAGCGTCTGCCTCGTGATCGAGCGCCAAAGGCCCGAGGGCGTGAAGGACGGATTCGAATGGTATTGCCTCGAATGCCACAAGCTGCTGCATCGCGTGGAAGTGCAATTGAAGAGCATCGTCAGGGACCTCCCGCCCCTGTTCGAGCAGTTCTACGCCAGCGAGCGCCTGCGCACCTGCGCGGCCTGCGGCGCGCAGCATCCGGGCAAGATGCAGGGAGCGTCCAATGGCCTCGCCGCGCACCGATGAGCATCGCAAGGCGGCAGGCCGCGCCGGGCTCAGCTATGTCACCGACGGCGCCGCCGGCATCCGCCGCAAGCGTGCCGGAAAGGGCTGGGTCTATTTTTCCCCGCAAGGCGCGCGGATCACGGCGAAAGCCGAGCGCATGCGCCTCGACGCGCTGGCGGTCCCGCCGGCCTGGACCGACGTATGGATCTGCCCGGATCCCAAGGGCCACATCCAGGCGACGGCGCGCGACGCGCGCGGGCGAAAGCAGTACCGCTATCATCCCTTGTACCGCGATGCGCGCGACAAATCCAAGTTCGGGCGCATGCTCGAGTTCAGCGAAATTCTTCCGGAGATCCGCGAGCGCGTGGAGCGCGACCTGCGCGCCCGCGACCTGACCCGGCGCCAGATCCTCGCCACCGTGGTCATGCTGCTCGACAAGACGCTGATCCGCGTGGGCAACGACGAGTACGCCCGCGACAACCGCTCCTTCGGGCTCACCACGCTGCGCGGCCGGCACGTCGAGATCAAGGGCGCAAAAATGCGCTTCAGCTTCCGCGGCAAGAGCGGAGTCGACCATACGGTAGCCATCAACGACCGCCGGCTCGCGCGCATCGTCCAGCAGTGCCAGGATCTGCCGGGGTATGAGCTTTTCAAATACCTCGACACGTCCGGCAAACGCCAGATCATCTCGTCGGACGACGTGAACGCCTATCTGCGCGAAATCACCGGCCGCGACATCACGGCCAAGGACTTCCGCACCTGGGCGGGCACGATGCTGGCCGCCCGCGAACTGTGCGTGATGGGCCCCGCGAAAAGCCGCCGCCAGGCGGAGGGCAATATGATCCGGGCGATCGACGCGGTGGCCAAGCGTCTGGGCAACACGCGCACCGTGTGCCGCAAGTATTATGTGC
>JBGPYQ010000182.1:0-7067 GCA_041493345.1 Gammaproteobacteria bacterium
CCATCCCGCCAAGATGGTGCGTGATGATCTTCAGATCCGGATGCTTGTCGAAAAGGCCTGCAAACACGATGTGAGCCATGGCAACGCTGGTCTCGTACGGCCAGCCGAAGGTCCACCAGATCTCGTAGTGGCTTTTCTTCTCGGTTTTGTAGTCCGGATGATCTGCGCCGCGCGCCGGGTGCAGCCAGATGGGCAGATCGAGCTTTGCCATCAGATCGAACAGCGGCATCGTCGGCGGCGCGGTAAGCGGCGCGCCGTTCACGTTCGAGAAGACCTGGACCCCGACCGCGTCGAGCTTCGTGACCGCGCGTTCAGCCTCCTCGAGCAGGCCCTCGCGGTCGTTCATCGGCAACCCGGCGATGAATGCCGGAAAGCGATCCGGATACTTCGCGACCAGCTCGGCCATGCCGTCGTTGCCGATTTTCGCGAGCTCCCTCGCAAGCCGCGGCGCGCCGAAAGACTCGATCGGCGGGCTAGGCAGGCAGATGACCTGCGCGTAATCGGGAAAGGCATCCATGATCCGAAAACGCGCTTCGAGATCGACGATGGACGGGATGGCGCGCACGCGCTTGTTCATGTCCCGGCCGTCGGGCCGCAGCGCGAGCATGCGGTCGTAGTACCGCCTGGGAAAGATATGATTGAAGATATCGAGCTTGATCGAAGTTTCTCCTATGACAGGCGCTTGACGAGCGCGAGCCGCTGGCTCGGCGAAAACCCCGCCTTGTAAAAGAACCCGAGCAGGTCGAAATTCTCCGGCGCGACGACCGTTTCGACGCGCTCGACGTGCAGCGCGTGCAGATTGACGAAGAGCTGCGAGAGCATGGCGGTGCCGATACCGGTGCCGGCGAATTGGGGATGCACCCCGATGGTATCGATGACCGCGGTGGGCTCGGTGCGGCCGAAATCGCCGAAATCCGTCCTCGCCATGATGAAACCCGCGGTCATGCCTTGTCTCGCGACGAGCGAAACGCGGATCGCCGAGTCGTTCAACGCTTCGTCGAACAACCGGGTCAGGTAACCGTCGCGGCTACGGCCGGTAATGCTCCGGTCGATAGCGATGATATCGGCGAGATCTCCAGACGCAAGGCCGCGCACGTCCGCCCTGTCGCGTGCGAGCGTCTCGAAATCGCTCACGGCGGGAGCGCCATAGTCAACTTCTGCGCCTGCGCCGTGCCGCCCTGGCGGAGCCGTCGCGTCAACGGTTTCCAATTCGCCGAGCCGATCGGAGTGCACCGCGCAGTCGATGATGTGATTGCTGCCGAGTTCGAATCCGGCGCGATCGAGAAAGCCGAGCAAAGCATGGCTGCGCCAGTCCGCGCTGGTGCGCACCTGGCGAATGTCGTGCTTGAGCGCCCAGCCCTCCAGCTCGCCAAGCAGCCGCATGCCGACGCCGTGGCCCTGCTGCCCCGGCCACACGCCGATAGTCTCCAGCCGTAGCGCCGGCTCGGCGCGGCCGAACTCTCCGATCATCCGGTGCGCGAGCGCGTAGCCCGCGAGCTTGCCGTCCCGGGTCGCCGCGAACTGAACATGATCCTCGGGCGCCTTCAGTGCGGCGTTCAAGCGCCCCTCGAAATAGGCACGCCTTCTGCGTCCCACGATCGCGGCGTCGATGGCAACGGCGTCATCAAAGTCCACGGACGCGAGGTGGCGCAGCTCCATATTTGCCGTCCCGCTTCTGAGCGTGTTTTCCATGGAAATAGCTTTCTTCACGGCCGACCTGCCATCGCCTCTCCGCCCGCATACGCGGCAAACAGTTCGCGATCTTCGTCCTCGGAGAGCAAGCTCTCGAGCGCGGGCAGCAAGGCCTGCTCCTCTTTCAGGGCGTGCTCGGTGAGGCGGTCGCACAACTCCAGCCCGAGCCGCTTCAAAGAATGCCAGCCGGACGCATCCAGTTTTCGAGCCTGGCCCTTGCCGACCAGTTCAAGCAGCGGCGCCGTCACATCGCGGATCACTTTGTGATCCTCATTCAGCAGCTCGACGAGGTCGCCGTCGCCGGCTTCGCTCAGAATCGGAAACAGCGAGCGCTCCTCGAAATCGAAGTGCCGCGCGACCTCGAACTCGAGACCGCTGCGCACGTCCCGCAACAGCCCGCTCCACGCGGGCTCGAAGAAATCGGGCGCTGTATCCGCTTGCGAATTTCCAAGCGCCCGCTGCAGCCTGCGCAGGAGCTCGAATACGGCTTCGTGTTCCTCGTGCAGCCGGCGGCAGGTGCTGCGCTCAAAGTCCATGGCGTTCCTTTCTATCGGCGGGCGTTGTCGTGCGAGCCTTCTAGGCTGCCGGCACCAGTTCGCGCACCAAGCGCTGTGCAAGGACGGCTGCAACCTGGCGCCGATAGTTCGCGGCGGTCACGGTGGTGCGCAGCGGCCGCACCTGATGCTGCACGAGCTTGCCTACTGCCGAGGGCAAAGTCTTGTCAGGCGCCCGTCCGACCCATTCATCGGTCCCTTTCAATACGAACGGGCGCGAGTTCGTCCCGGTAATCGCGATACGAAGCGATTCGAGCACGCCAGCCTCCACGCACAGAGCCGCGGCGACGCCCGCGAGCGGAAAATCGATCGCGCCGCGCACCCGCGCCTTGCGGTATCCGGAGCGCAACTGCGCCCTGGCGGCGGGGACGTGCACGGCGGCGACAATATCGCCCGCACGCAACGCAAGGTGCGCAGCGCCGTCCTCGACGTACAGATCAGCAAGCGCAATGCGTCGCGACCCGCCCGCTCCGGCGATTTCCACCTCGGCTTCGAGCGCGAGCAACGCCGGCGCCAGATCGCCGCAGTAAGCCGCTTCGCAGCTGTTTCCTTGCGGCGCGACGTGACATACGTCGCCACGATACTTGAGGCAATAGCGGTTCGCGCGCCGCCACCACTCGCTCTGGTTATAGAACACGCAGCGCGTATCCAGACACAGATTGCCGCCCACCGTCGCGACGCTGCGGTGCGCGGGTCCCGCGACGCTCGCCGCGGCCTGCGCGATTGCCGGGTACAAAGTCCCGATCTGAACGTCGGCGGCGAGCCGTGCGAGCGTCACGCGCGCACCGATTCGGGTACCTTGCGCCTCGGTGCGGACCGCGCCCAGCTCCTCGATCGCGGCGAGGTCCACGAGTGTCGACGGAGCGACCAGGCCGTCGCGCAGGTTCGCGACGAGATCCGTTCCACCCGCGAGCACGCGCGCATGCGGGTCGCCGGCGAGCATGGCCGTCGCCTCCGCCAGGTTTCGCGGCCTGACCACTTTGAATTGCGGCAGCAATTGCATGATCAGGCCGTCCTCGCCTTCTTCACGCGCTCCGAGCGGCGCTTGGCCTGCAGCGCCTCCAGCACACGATCCGGTGATGCCGGCAGCTCGCTCAAGCGCAGGCCAACCGCATCGTAAACGGCATTGGTGAGCGCCGCGAGAAATCCCGAAAGCGATCCCTCGCCTGCCTCTTTCGCGCCGAACGGGCCGCCGGGATCCCGGCTTTCGACGATGTGCACCTCGATCGGCGGCGACTCGACGATTGTCGGGACGCGGTAGTCGAGCAGATTCGCGCGCAGCGGCCTGCCTTCGTGATACTGCGTCTCCTCGCTCAGGGCCTGCCCCATGCCCATCCACACCGAGCCTTGCACCTGCCCTTCCACGGCGAGCGGATTGATCGCAAAGCCGCAGTCATGCGCGACCCAGACCTTCTCGACGCGGATCATACCCGTCTCTTCGTCGACGCTGACTTCGACGACTTGCGCAGCGTACGAGAACGCGGCGCTGGAACCGACTGCGGCGCCGCGGAACTTTCCGCCCTGCGTCTCGGGCGGCGTCGAGTAGGTCCCCTTGGTGCTGATGGTTCCGCTGTCTTCCAGAGCCGCCGCGACCACACTCGCATACGCGAGCGTGCGGTCGGTGCCGGTCACGCGGTAGGTTTCGCCCAGACATTCGACGTCCGCAGGACTCACCTCGAGCCTGCGCGCCGCGGCTTCGACCAGAAGCGCTTTCAGATTCCGTGCGGCGGCGATCGCGGCGTTGCCGACCATGAACGACACGCGCGAGGAATAGGAGCCGTTGTCCTTGGGGGTCACCGCGCTGTCGTTCGCGATCACGCGTATGCGATCAAAGCCCAGACCCAATACCTCCGCCACGACCTGCGTGATCAGCGTGGATGAGCCCTGGCCGATATCCGCGGCGCCGGTGAGCACGACGACCGCCCCGTCGAAATCGAGCCTGAGGTTCACCACCGCATGCGGCTCCCCGGTCCAGTGCACCGGCTTCGCCGCGCCGCTCGGATAGTGCGAGCAGCCGAGCCCGAGACCGCGTCCGCGTCCGAGCTTGCCGCGCCGCTCGCGCCAGCCAGACGCCTCCTCCACCCGGCGCAGGCACTCGCCCAGACCATAGGAGTTCACTTGCAGATCGTTGAGGGTGCGATATGGCGCTTCCAGCAGGTTCGCGCGGCGCAGCGCGATGGGATCCACGCCGAGTGCCCCTGCCATCTCGTCGAGCAACGACTCGAACGCATGTCGCACGTCGACCGACCCGTGGCCGCGCATGGCACCGCACGGCGGTGTGTTCGCGTACACGCGCAGGCCGTGATAACGCGACGCGGGCAGCCGATAGATCGCGTGCAGCAGCGCGCCCGAGTACAGAATCGTCACGAGCCCGTAGCCGGCATAGGCGCCGCCGCGTTGAATCACTTCGCAATCCACCGCGGTCAACTCGCCCGTCTTCTTCACACCCATGCGGATGCGGATGTCCGTCTCCGGACGGCCGCGATGCGTGAGCTGCGTTTCCTCGCGCGACAACTCCAGCTTGACGGCGCCCCGCGCCGCGCGCGCCAGCAGTCCCGCGATCAATTCAAAATTGAGCGTCTCGGTGCGATGGCCAAACCCGCCGCCGACAAAGGGCTTGACCACGCGTATGCGGCTTGCCTCGGTCTTCAGGCACTGCGCCAGCATGAGGTGCACGTAATACGGCACCTGCGTCGTCGAGTACAGCGTCAGCTGATCGCGCTCCACGTCGTATTCGGCAAGCGAGCAATCGGGCTCCATCTGCGCGTGCGTCACCTCGGCGTAGTGGAATTCTGCCTCGCGCACCAGGTCGGCGGCCTTGAAACCGGCCTCCACGTCGCCGAACTCCTGCCGGACTTCGCGCTCGATGTTGCCCGGCTTGTTGTCGTGCAATAGCGTGGAACCGTCGGCGAGCGCGTCTTTCGCACCAAAGTACGCCGGCAGCGGCTCGATGTGCACTGCGATCAAGTCCACTGCGGCTTGAGCCGTGGCCTCGTCGACGGCAGCAACCGCGGCGATCGGCTCCCCGACATAGCGCACGCGCTCGCGCGCGAGCGGGTATTCATTCTGCGCGATCGGCAGGACGCCGTAGGGCACATCGCAATCCGCGCCGGTGATCACGGCGCGCACCCCGGGAAGCGCGCTGGCGCGCGCGGTGTCGATGGCTCGAATCGCGCCGTGTGCGAGCGGGCTGCGCAGGATCCGGCCGACAAGCGCCTCGCGTGAAGGCAGGTCGGCCGTGAATTTTGCGCGACCGGTCACTTTTTCGACGCCGTCGATCAGGGGCGTCGCGGTTCCTGCGAAGCGCCGGATTGTGCTGACGGCGCTCATTCGTTCCGTGACGCAGCCCGCACCGACTCGATGATCTTCACGTATCCGGTGCAGCGGCATAGGTTCCCCGAGAGCGCCTCGCGGATATCCGCTTCCGTCGGCGACGCGTTCCGGCGCAGCAGCCCTTCTGCGGCCATGATCATTCCCGGCGTGCAATAACCGCACTGGGTGCCCAGTTTCTCGTGGAAAGCACGCTGCAATCGGCTCAGGCGGCCGCTCGTCGCGAGCGCCTCGATGGTCTCGACGCTCCGCCCCTCGCAGCCCGCCGCGAGCGAAAGGCACGCAAGGCGAGGTTCGCCGTCTACGAGCACCGTGCAGGCGCCGCATTCGCCGCCGTCGCAACCGCGCTTGGTCCCCGTGAGGCCGGCGACCTCTCGCAGGTAATCGAGCAGCAGGAGGTTGTCGGCTATCGCATCCTCGCGCTGCCTGCCGTTGATGACGAAGGAAACGAGGCGCTTCATGTGACCATTCAATTCTACCGCCATCGGCAGGAGCTGACGCCCCAGTGCCTCCCAAGGAAACGGATCGATGCTAATATGGTAATCAAATGCCATTTTTGATCCAGATCAACTGTTTCCGTGAAAACGCGCCGGGTCGCGTAGCCTTATGACCGAGCCGCCGCGTGCGGGCGCCGACGTGCGGGTACGCCCGGTCGAGGCTGCCGACCTCGACCAGGTGATCGCGATCGACGCCGATATAACCGGGAAAAAGAAACCCGACTACTGGTACGAGCTGTTCCACCGCTACGGCTCCAGTCGCAGCCGTCAGCGCCTGTTCCTGGTGGCCGAGGCCGGCGGTGACATCCAGGGCTTCATTATCGGCGAAGTGCGTGACTGGGAATTCGGTTCCCCGCCCTGCGGGTGGGTATTCGGCATCAGCGTCCGCCGGGGAGCCCGCCTCGCCGGGGTGGCCACCCGGCTGCTCGAGGCGATTTGCGCGGGCTTTCGCCACGCCGGCGTGGACAAGGTGCGCACGCTGATCGCGCGCGACAACAGCCTGGTGCTGTCGTTCTTCCGCAGCCAGGCGATGATGGCCGCCCCGGTCATCCCGCTTGAGAAGGACTTGCGCTGAGCGTGCCGGCGCAGAGACCTGGACTTGCGGAGGCGCCGGGATGAAATTACAGATTAGCACGAGCCTTGCCCTGTACAGCTTGCTTGAGTTTGCAGCCAACTCCGAACGCGCGATTTCCGCCGCCAACATCGCCGCAAAGTACGCGGTCTCCACGCACCATCTGGCCAAAGTGCTGCGAGAACTCGTCCGTGCCGGCATTCTCGAATCGACCCGGGGCGTCGGCGGGGGTTACCGCTTCGGCGGGAACGCCAGGCGTCTTACGCTCATGGACGTTATCGAACTGTTCGAGGACCCCGGGGATCGCACCGGCCGCAACCGCCAGCCCGGCGCTTCCACCGACGTGGGAAGAGCGCTCGGGGTCGTCCTCACCGAGATCGACGAGATCGCCAAGGCGACCTTCCGCTCGATCACGATCGGCAC
>JBGPYQ010000054.1:0-16769 GCA_041493345.1 Gammaproteobacteria bacterium
CAACACCACCGGCAAGAACCGCGGGCTCATGTTCACTACCTTGAATCGGGCCATCGTTTGACTCCATCTGTGACTGATGGAGTAACGATCAGGTACGCCTCTCGTTTACGTCGAGGGGGCCTTTTTGCACAGCCTCAACGTTTGACATGAGAGGCGCTGACCGGCTTGCCGGACAGCGTCCTCTCGATGGAAGGGTTAGGTCTCACCGTGCCTCGGCAGGTTAGTAGTGACGTCGCAAAACGGCGCCGACTCCCTCAAGAACTTGGCTGGCGTCGCCCGAGGTCTTCTCAATGTAGAAGCGTGACTCTTGCTCGCTGCGTGAAAGTAGAACCTGTGTGGCGCCGCTCATAAGGTTCTTGACTCTTGACCGCAGCTCGTCGTCGACCACTCGCTCAACAAGAATGGAGACTCTCCTCAGGGCAAGGCGAATTCCCTCATTCACCTCGTCTGAGAGCATGTTTTTGCCCCACTCTTTCGTTTGGCGGTGCGCTTCGGAATCCTCGAGGTGAGCTCGATTCACAAGCCTGAGAGCGTCGTGGATTGCTTCCTGCAAGTCTAGGAGAGTTTGTCTTTGGAACGCACTCGCGCGCTCAGCACGATCTTCGCGAGACTTCTCCTGCTGAAGCGTTTGTGAACCCCTGCCGGCCAACCATGTGGTTCCGATGCTGGCGAGCGCGCCAACAATTGTTCCGATTAGCCCCCAGATAGCTGCGTCCACTTGTGTTCCCTCGTGAGACCTAACGTTCGCGCTCACGCGCGGGCGCGGGAAGTCGTTGACCGAAGTGCGATGCTTCTCGCCCGTCGCGGTGGGGCGCGTTGTTGGGCACCTCTACGGCCGAACGCAGTTCTCGACAACGAATGCGCACTGCTCCCCCTTTGATATGAGGCCGCCAGTGCGGCCTTGATAGTTCACCTTCTTCACCACTCCGTTGTCGAGGACGAACGTCACCTCGCAGTAGCGTCGCTGCGATGACATAACACCGACCCCAACATTTGGAATTGCCGCCGTGCCGACGCCGACTCCGGTGCTATCACCGCCACCAACGTAGGTGAGAAACTCCAGACCCTCCACGGTCTCTCGACGTACGGGCACTCCTGCACAGAGATAGAGGTCCTTCTTGCTCATGCCGACCATCTGTGTCTGGGCCTGAGACGCAATTTCGGAGCGATGAAGGCGCGCGCAGCCACAGAGGGCCAACGAAGCGATGAGGGTTATGACAAGTGGTTTCATTGAGGTGCCCAACGTACAATCATCTTCCGAAAAACCATCTAATCTGGCGTGTCAGTCTACGCTTGGCCGAATTTGCCAGCAAATTCACGGGGCTGGAGATGCGGTACGAAAATTCGGGCTCTGATAGATTGCGCGCGGAAGGTCAAGTGTTTGATTTCTCTGGAGGTGAAACCCCGCAAGTGCGGGGCGCTGAGCAGTTTGCAGGCGTTTGATCCAGATCAATAGCCGAAATGCCGCGCGCAGTAGGTTTTCCTCTGGAGCGCAGCCACCGAGGCACGCGCACGAGGGAGGAATCCGCCATGACCGAAAGAATTCAGGATGTCGCCCATCTCGGACGTCTGGAGTTGCTCACGCCGAAGCTCGACCGGAGCCGGTGGTATTTTGAAGCGGTGCTCGGGATGGAGGCCGTGAGTGTCGAAGGGCGATCGGTCTTTCTCCGTGGCTACGGAGACTACGCGGCGAGCACGCTCAAGCTCACCGAGTCGGACCAGCCCGGCATCGGGTGCATTTCCTGGCGGGCGGCGGGCCCCAGGGCGCTCGAGCGCCGCGTGAACGCGATCCAGAAGACCGGGCTTGGCGACAGTTGGGATGACGGGGACTTCGGCCGCGGGCCGGCGTACGGGTTCCGCGATCCGGACGGGCACTGCATGGAAATCTACTACGAGGAACAGAAATACCGGGCGCCCGAGCCTCTGCGCTCGACGCTGAAAAACCTGCCGATGAAGTACACCGCCCGCGGGGTCAATGTCCGGCGCCTCGACCACCTCGCGCTGCTGTGCCGCGACGTGCCGAAGAACCGTGCGTTCGCGCAGGACACGCTGGGGTTCGCGTTGCGCGAGCAGGTGATTTTCGATCATGGCACCGTGGAACTCGGGTCGTGGCTCAGCCCTTCGCCCGTGCATCACGAGGTGGCTTACGTTCTGGACGTAAAAGGCGCGAGCGGCCGGCTGCACCACATCTCGCTGTGGGTGGACGATCGCGCGGACGTGCTGCGCGCGGCGGACATCCTCGCCGAGAACGGGATCTTCATCGAGGCCGGACCCTCGAAACACAATAATTCCCAGGGATTTTATTTATACTCCTACGAGCCGGGCGGAAACCGGGTCGAGATCTATTCCGGAAGCTACCTCGTGTTCGCTCCCGACTGGGAGGTGGTCACCTGGAACGAGGAGGAGCGCGGCACCGGGGTCTACTGGGGCTCGCCCTTGCCCGAGAGCTTCATTGAGTACGGCACGCCGGACGTCGCTGCGGACAAGGTCCCGGCGAAGAAAATTCCGGTGTTCGATCCCGTTTAGGATTTTCTTAAAGCGAGGCCAATCATGTTCAAGCGCATCCTCATTCCCACCGATGGCTCAAAAGTCGCCGATAAGGCCGTGAAGGCCGCCATCCGGTTCGCAAAAGAGATCGGGGCCAAAGTGGTCGGCTACTACGCAATCGAGCCCGTTCAGGCTTATTACTACGGCGAAGGCAGCATCGTCGACGGCAGGTTGATCGCCGAGCTCGAGCGCCAGTCCAAAGCGGCCGGCGAAAAAACTCTCGCGGCGATGGCCAGGCTGGCGAGGGCCGGCCGCGTGCGCTTCGACTCACTGTGCGACAGGCCGGGCACCGCCTACGACGGCATCATCGCGGCGGCGCGCAGGAAGAGATGCGACGTCATCTTCATGGCCTCGCACGGGCGCAGCGGGCTCGCGAAGCTGGTGATGGGCAGCGTCACGCAAAAAGTGCTCGCCCATTCGAAGATTCCGGTGCTGGTTTACCGCTGAGCATGTCAGCGACCGCGACCACACCTGCAGTCCCCGGGTCCGGAGTCCGCTACCGAGGCCTGATCGCGGCATTCGCCGCGCTAGTCGTCGTGTGCGTGTTGCCGACGCCGGCGGGGCTGCCGGTCGCCGGCCATTACATGCTGGGCATGCTGCTGTTCTCGGTGATCCTGTGGATGACCGAGGCGGTCGATTACGCGATCAGCGCGGTGCTGATCACGGCGCTGATGGCGTTTTTGCTCGGCCTTGCTCCCAATGCGGCCAATCCGGCTCAGATCCTGGGCACGAGCGGCGCGCTCACCCTGGCGCTCGGCGGCTTCGCCAACACCTCGTTCGCGCTGGTCGCCGCGGCGCTGTTCATCGCCGCGGCGATGACCCTCACCGGCCTCGACAAGCGCATCGCGCTGGTGATCCTCTCCAAGGTCGGCGCCCGCACCAACCGCGTGGTGATCGGCGCCATCCTCACCGGCATCGTGCTGTCCTTCCTCGTTCCTTCGACCACGGCGCGCGTGGCCTGCCTCGTTCCGATCATGATGGGGATGGTGCTCGCCTTCGGCGTCGACAGGAAGTCGAAGCTCGCGGGCATCATGATTATCGCGACCGCGCAGGCGGCGTCGATCTGGAACGTGGGCATCAAGACCGCCGCCGCGCAGAACATGGTCGCGATCGGATTCATCGAGAAGACGCTCAAATCGACCGTGACCTGGCTCGACTGGTTCATCGCCGCCGCTCCCTGGGCGGTGCTCATGTCGATCGCGCTCTACTTCATCATGATGAAAATGATGCCTCCCGAAACCGAGGAAGTCCCGGGTGGCAAGGAAGCGATCGCCAAGGCCCTGCACGAGATCGGCCCGATGAAATTCAGCGAGAAGAAATTGCTTTTCATCATGCTCGTGCTGCTGGGCTTCTGGGCGACCGAGCAGGTGTTGCACAAGTTCGACACTTCCTCGACCACCATTGTCGCGGTCGCGCTCATGTTCCTGCCCTGGGTCGGCGTGATGGGCTGGAAAGAGGCGCAGGCGAAAGTTCCCTGGGGGACGCTGGTGCTGTTCGGAACCGGTATCAGTCTGGGGACCGCGCTCCTGCAGACCAAGGCGGCGGGCTGGCTCGCGAACGTCATCGTGCAGAACCTGGGCATCGCCGACTCGGGCGCGTTCGCGATCCTCGCGCTGCTCTCGCTCTTCCTGATCGTGGTGCACCTCGGCTTCGCCAGCGCCACCGCGCTCGCCTCTGCGATGATCCCGATCATGATCGGCGTGTTGCAGCAGGTCCACACCCCCGGACTCAACATCGTCGGCATGACCATGCTCTTGCAGTTCGTCGTGAGCTTCGGTTTCATCCTGCCGGTCAATGCGCCGCAGAACATGGTCGCCTACGGCACCGACACCTTCGCCGCGAAGGATTTCGTGCGCACCGGGCTCGTGCTCACGGTGGTCGGATACCTGCTGGTGCTCGTGTTCGGGGCGACCTACTGGCCGGCGCTGGGACTGCTCGCCAAGTAGCGCGTTTCGCCGTGGCCCGCAAGGAATATTGAGGGGGATTTCATGTCGAATCGAGTGAGGATGTCGCTTCTGACTTGGGCCCTTGTGTTCTTTGCCGGGTGCGGCGCACCGGCATCCAAACCCGAGTCGCCGGAGCGCGCTGCGGCCGACATAATGCGCGGGGGTGAGCTCTATCGCCTGCATTGCGTTGCCTGCCACACGGCGCAAGTTCATTGGCGCGAGAAGAGTCTCGTGCACTCGTGGAATGACTTGCGCTACCAAGTCTCGCGTTGGCAAAGGGTCGCCGGGCAGAACTGGGGCCGGGAAGAAATCGAGGACGTAGCGGCGTATCTCAACCAGCTTTTCTACAAAGCGCCTTGCCCGGTACCGGGCTGCGGCGGACCGAGAGCCGGGGGAAATGGAGAGCGCCGGTTCGCGCAGCCGCGGTGAGGCGTACGGGCGAGACGCCCTCGTCACCCCTACCGAGGTGCCCGGATCATCGGATGAGCAGCACCGCTGCGCCGCTGACCCGGCCTTCGCGCAGCGCAGCTAGCGCTTCGTTGGCCTGCTCGAGCGCAAAGATCTGCACGCTCGTCTTGATGGGCACCTTGGGCGCGAGCGCGAGGAATTCTTCTCCGTCCCGGCGCGTGAGGTTGGCGACCGAGACGATGCGGCGCTCGCCCCACAGGCTCTCGTAAGGGAACGCCGGGATGTCGCTCATGTGGATGCCTGCGCATACGACCGTGCCGCCCTTCGCGACCGCGCGCAGCGCCGCGGGCACCAGCGCGCCGATGGGCGCGTAGATCAGGGCGGCGTCCAGCTCTTCGGGCGGGGCGCGATCCGAATCGCCGGCCCAGGCGGCGCCGAGCTCGAGCGCGAAACGCTGCGCCGTCGTATCGCCCGGGCGCGTAAACGCGAAGACTTTTCTGCCCTGATGCCGGGCCACCTGGGCGACGATGTGTGCGGCGGCGCCGAAGCCGTAGATTCCCAGCTTTTCGGCGTCGCCTGCCATCGTGAGCGAGCGGTAACCGATCAAACCTGCGCACAGCAAGGGCGCCGCCTCCGCGTCGCGGTAGCCGGCGGGCAGGGGAAAACAGAAGCGGCCGTCGGCGAGCGCGTATTCGGCGTAGCCCCCGTCGATGTGATAACCGGTGAATCTTGCGCCGTCGCATAGGTTCTCGCGACCCGAGAGGCAGTAGCGACAGCGGCCGCAGGTCCATCCGAGCCAGGGAACGCCGATACGCTGGCCGACGGAGAAATCGCCGGCGCCCGGCCCTGTTTCCGCGACGACGCCGACGATCTCATGACCGGGCACGACCGGGTGGTCGAGCCCAGGCAGCTCGCCGTCGACGATGTGCAGATCCGTGCGGCACACGCCGCAGGCCTGCACGCGCACCAGCACCTGCCCGGCGCCGGGACGAAGCGGGTCCCGGTTCACCAGTTGCAGCGGCCGGCCCGGCGCGTTCAACTGCATCGAACGCATGGCGTCAATCGCCTCTCATTCGCCGCGGCCGCTGCGCCAGATCGAGTAAAGGAGCCATACGCTCCCTGCCGCAGCGCCGAGGAATCCGAGCAGCCCGAAGAGCGGCAGCCCCAGCAGCGTCGGCCCGCCCTCGATCGTCATCACGATCGAAGAGCCGATGATGAGCGCCGCGGTCACGACGCCTACAGTCAGGCGGCTGGCCGCACGATCGAGCTGGTTGCCGAAGCGGTTGAGCCGCGTCAGATCGACGTGCACTTGAAGCCTTCCGCTTCTCGCCGAGCGCAGCACCCGCCGCAGATCCTGCGGTAGTTCGGCGAAAATCTCCAGAGCCGCGGTCAACGCCCGCCAGCCGCGCTTTGCCAGCGCGGCGGGCCCCCGCCGCGCGAGAACCGCGGCGCGCAGGAAGGGCGCCGCTTCGCCGGCCATGTCGAAATCGGGATCGAGCGCACGGCCGGTTGCCTCCAGCGTCACGCAGACCTTGAGAACCAGCGCGAGATCGGGCGGCAGCGCGAGCTCGTGATTCCGCAGCAAGGCGGTCATGTCGGCGAGCATCTCGCCGACTCTCAGCTGGTTGAGCGGCACGCCGTGATACCGGTCGACGAAGCCGTCGACGTCGATCGTCAATTTCTCGGTGTCGACCTGCGCCGCGCCCGCCCAATCGAGCAGCACGTCGACGACGCTTTCGGAGTCGCGATCGACCAGGCCATTCAGCAACTCCGAGAGCTCATCGCGGCGGCGCTCCGACAGATGCCCCGCCATGCCGAAATCGATGAAAGCGATCCGGTTCCCGGGCAGGTAGAACACGTTTCCCGGATGCGGATCGGCGTGGAAAAAGCCGTCCTCGATCACCATCTTCAGCACGGCCTGGGCTCCGCGGCGAGCGAGAACGCGGCGGTCGAGGCCGGCGCGATCCACCGCCTCGAGATCGCGGCTCGGAATGCCGTCGATGTAGGCCTGCACGTTCATGCGCTCGCCGGTCCAGTCCCAGTAGACCTTGGGCACGACGATCTCCGGACGCTCGCGGAAGCTGTGTGCGACCCGCTCCGCATTGCGGCATTCGGCGGCGAGATCGAGCTCGCGGCGCATGGTCAGCGTGAATTGCCGCACTACCTCGCGGGGTCGGAAATGGGCGAGCGTCGGGAACTCGGCCTCGAGAATCTCGGCGAGGCGCGCGAGGAGCCGCAAGTCCGACTCGACGATCGGCCGGATGCCGGGCCGGCGCACCTTGACGGCGATCTGCGCCCCGTCGGCGAGCTGCGCCCGGTGTACCTGCGCGATCGAGCCGGCTGCGATCGGGTCGGAATCGAACTTCACGAAAACATCCTCGGGCGCGACGCGGAGGTCCTGAAAAATCTGCGCGCGCACCTCGCCGAACGCCGCCGGCGGTGCACGATCCTGGAGCTTTTCGAACTCCTCGATCCATTCGGGCGCGAACAGGTCGACACGCGTCGCAAGGATCTGGCCGAGCTTGATGAAGGTCGGGCCGAGATCCTGCAGGGCGTGGCGCACGCGCCCGGGGGGAGCGAGCCGAGCGAGCTCCGCGGCTTGCGTCCAGTGCAAGATCTTGCCGGCCCGCTCCAGCGCGCCGGCCATGCCGAGGCGGCGCACCGCGTCGCCGAAGCCGTAGCGCACGAAAACGGACGCGATATCCTGCAGCCGGCCGAGATCGCGCGCGGTGCTGGAGAGCCCCGTCAGCATCAGCGGGATCGATTCTTGGGTTTCGCGTCGAGGCTGTCGGCGATGCCTCCGAGCACGCCGGAGGCGATGCGCGCCATCATGGCGGTCGACGATATCGCCGCGTGTACGCCGGCTTCGAACTGCGCGCGGCCCGCCTCGGCCATCCGTCCCGAAAGACCGCTCATCTGCTCCAGTTGCCGGCCGACGGCCGTGCCGCTCGCCTGCGCATGCTTGATCAGATCGTCCAGGATGGAGGATACCGTCCCGCGCCCCGCGCGCGCGGCTTCGCGCAAGATGTCGAGAAAGTCGCCCTCGAGGTTCTTGACGCTTTCGCGCGCCTTGGCGAGGTCCTCGCGCGAGAACTTCTCCGCGCGGCCGGCCGCCTCCTCGATCGAGAGCTTCAGCGCCTGCGCCGCGTGCGCGAGCGCCTCGTCCACGCCCGCGACGGCTTCCGCCACCACGTCCTTTGCACGGACGCCCTGAACTGTCGCCGCCTCCTGCACGCCTTTCACGACGTCGCCCGTCACTTTGCGAATGGCATCCTGGTCGAGCTCGCCGCGCGTAAGCGCCTTGAGCGTGATATCGCGCACGGCCTTCTGAATGCCGCGGCCTTGCTCGATTGCGCGCCGCACCTCGTCCCGAATCTTCCTGCTCCTCGCGTCCGTGGTCATGGTGATTTCTCCTTTCGATTTGCGCCTCACCCTGCCTAGAAGACCGACATCGATGTCAGGGGAATCTTTTTCATGGGGCCTTCCTGAAGCATAGGCGGGCGCCGGAATCGCGGATTGATGTGAATCAAATATTGTTTGCGAATGTGCCCGATTCGAATCTACGCGGCTGCCTTGTGAGCGTAGAAACCGCGGCATTCCTCTTCCCTCCCGCGGACGACCCTCTTGCCGACCAGCGACCCGCGCGTTTCGGTCACGACGGTGCGCTGGCGCTCGACGTGGTCGCTGTCGTAGAAGTAGATGATCACCCAGTCGCGCATGCGCCCGAGCTTGTGCGCGAGCGCCGTGTTCGAATACAGTGCCGTGAAGTGCCACTCGCCGCGCGCGGCGTGCAGCACCGGCAGCCACGCTTCGTTCCCGGGATTGAAGCGCTTCGGGGCGATCGTGCTCAATTTGCCGGCTTCGGACTTCTGGCGGTACTCGCGGTCCACGTCGAGGAGCATTTCGACCGTCGGCTCCCCGGACACGTCGTCGGATGCGCGCGCCTGCCGCGACCGAGCGCGGCCGAGCATCCTGTCGAGAGCGGCGCGCCACGCCGCCGCGCGGCGCGGGCCCACGCCGGGAACGCCCTCGAGTCGCCCGTCGTTGGCCGCCGTTTCGAGCCCTTCGAGCGTGTCGATGTGAAGCACGTCGTGGATGCGCTTCGCGAGCCCCGGCCCCATGCCGGGCACCGACTGGAAAAGCCGCGCCGGTTCGGTGGTCCCGCGCAAGCGCTCCAGCTGGCTCCAGCGCGTCGTGATCAGGATTTCCGTGATCGCCGAGGCGATGCCCTCGCCGACGTTCGGCAGTGCATCGAGGCCTTTCACGCCTTCGGAGTCGAAGATCTCGCGCAGGCTCCTTGAAAGTTGGGCCACTGTGTCGGCCGCCTTGCGGTAAGCGCTGACACGGTAGGGATTTGCGCCCTGGGCGTGCAGTAGCTCCGCCGCTTCGCGCAGCTTGTCTGCGATCTCCTGGTTCTCCGGTATGGAGTTCACGAGCTGGTTCCGGTTACTCTCGGCGTCATCGAAAAGAGAATCTGCCTCGAGGATTTGGAAGCGGAAAACCGAGCGACCTGCCCATCAGTGCTCCTCGATCCGGGGAACGCTTTCCTCGGCGGGCTCGCCGGTTTCCGGATCAACCCAATCCGAAATTCCGATGTCCGCTTCAGCTTGCTCGAGTGTCTCGCCCGGCTCGATTTCGGATTCGTCCTGACGTTGCATGTCATGGACGGCTGCAAGCAAGGTGGGAAACGGGCCGAATTCCTTCTCGCCCGCCTTGGCCTGCCAGTGGAACCCATCCGGACGCTCGATGATGCGGGTGCTGTCGAAGTCAGGCGGCGTTTGCGGAATTATTTGCGTCATATGCGAACTCTCCATCCAAGAACACACCAGCTGAAGACACATTGCGCCGTTCCGATGCGGCTAAATTGATCCATGTCAAAAGCCTTCAGCTCACGCTCAAAAAATGCGTCCACCCACTGCGATCAAAGCTTAAGGGCTCGCCGGACTCGTCCAGAACCCTGATCCGAGCTTTTCTCCCGGTCGGCGGCGATTCCACTCGCCCGATGGCGGTG
The DNA here is from genome assembly GCA_041493345.1 of Gammaproteobacteria bacterium. GTDB lineage: Bacteria > Pseudomonadota > Gammaproteobacteria > Burkholderiales > SG8-39 > VBDM01. Next base: position 9,913 of record JBGPYQ010000054.1, read on the forward strand.
ATCGGCACGCCGAGCGTCCGCGACAGGTCCGTCAGCTCGTCAAGCGCCGCTGGCGGTGCGGTGAAGAGAATCTCGTAATCGTCGCCGCCAGTGAGCACGGTCGTAATGCGCTCGGAGTTTGCCGCGAGGGCCGCACGTACGGCGGCCGAGAGCGGCACCCGGGGGGCCTCGATGACCGCGGCGAGCTCCGAGACTTCGCAGATATGCCGCAAGTCGGCGAGCAAACCGTCCGAGACATCGATTGCAGCACTCGCAAGTCCGACAAGCCGCGGACCCAGCGCGACGCGCGGCCGCGGCAGCCGATAGCGATCGACGAGAAACTTCGCGGCTTCCGCATCCAGGTGCGCCAAATTGCCGCGCAGCACCTTCAGGCCGAGCACGGCATCGCCGATGGTGCCGGTCACGAACACTGTATCTCCGTCACGCGCTCCGCCGCGACGGAGCATCCGTCCGGTCGCCACGTCGCCGAACGCCGTGATCGCAATCGTCACCGGGCCAGGCGTCGAATCCGTGTCGCCGCCGATCAAATGCACCCTGTATGCGTCTTGATCCTGGGCGAGGCCACGGGCGAAGGTCGCAATCCACTCCTCGGTGACCGTTCTTGGCAACATGATGTCGAGCATATAGGCGCGCGGGACGGCGCCCTTCGCGGCAAGGTCGGAAAGATTCACGCGCAATGCCTTGCGGGCGATGAGGTCCGGCGGATCGTCGTGCAGGAAATGAACGCCGCCGACGATCGCGTCGGTCTTGGCAACCAGCTCATGGCCCGGCGGCGGTGCGATCACCGCCGCGTCGTCGAGCAACCCAAAGGCGCCGGGAAACCCCTTCGCGAGCGGCGCGAAGTAACGCGCGATGAGCTCGAACTCACCGGGGAGAGTCAAAGTCTTTTTCATCGGTCCAGCCTTAACCGAAGTTACCGGCGATCAACGTTCCGAGCCATCGGCTGACCACGAGCACGATTGCGGCGACCGCGATGTGCTTGGACGAGACTCGAGAGCTCGACCGCCGCGCTGGCCGTCTCCCCTGCTTGAACCTGCATCGCCATAGGCGAGGACCGTCAATCCCTTGTCGAGCGTGCTTCGCCGGCGAGCTCGGCCAGGGCGTTCGCGAGAAGCGACGCGGTCGGCACGATTTCCACTCTCGAGTCGCGAAGGGGCGGTACGCTGTCCGTGGCCGCGATTCTTCGCACCCCCGCCGCGACGATGCGCTCCAAGGCGCCGGGCGCCATGACCGCGTGGACGAACAGCGCGTGCACTTCGCGCGCCCCCGCTTCGAGCAGCGCTTGCGCGGCCCCGGCGATCGTTCGGCCCGTGCTCGCCATGTCGTCGACGATGAGACAGGCGCGGCCGCGCACTTCGCCCAAGGCCTGCAACGGAACCGCGACGTCCTCGCGCAGACGGGTTTTGACGATCATGGCCATCGGCGCCGCGAGCGCGGTCGCGTAACGCTGCGCGCGCTTCACGCCCCCCGCGTCGGGCGAGACGACCACAAGGTCGGCAAGGCGCCAGCCGCGGACTACGGGCAGCATCAGCTCATCGGCCCGCAAATGCGTGAGCGGCATCTCGAAGGCGCTCTCGAGGGCCGGCGAGTGCAGCTCCAGCACCACGACGCGGTCGATGCCTGCGACGGCCAGGATGCGCGCTGCGACTTGCGCCGAGCGCGCCTCACCGGGGCGGTTGCGCACGTCCTGGCGCGCGTAGCCGAAATAGGGAATCACCGCCGTGATCCGGGTGGCGTCGGCCGCGCGCGCCGCGTCGGCGAGGAGCGCGAGCGTCATGAGGCGCTCGTTCGTTGGCGTAGAAGTCGGCTGAACGATGTACAAGTCCGTTGAGCGAACGTCGCCTTCTATGCGGACCTGCGTCTCGCCGTCGGCGAACGCCGTGATGGCAGCCGGGATCATTTCCGCGCCCGCCGCTCGGGCGATCTCGAGCGCGAGCTCCGGGTGCGCGTCCCCGGCGATGAGGGTGATGTTTTTCATGCTGTCAGTGCCAACTGACGACCAGGCGATTCTCCGCCCAGCGCTCCACGCGCGTGCCGAAGCGCCGCCCTTCGCGATCGAGCATCGCCGCAAGCCAGGCGGCCTCCTCGTCTTTCGCGAGATTAACGCGAAATCCGCGGATGCGCGCGGGCGTCAGCGCCAGGCGCACGAGCTTGCCGGTCGCGGCGTCGAGCGTCGGGAAATACATGAGCGCCAGCTCGGGTCGGAACGATTCGTGCCCGGAGATGCCCTCGTAATCGTTGAGAAAGTCGCCGCAGCCGTAGAAGATCGGTTTGTGCCGGTAGATCTCGATCGCCTTGGGATGGTGGGAGGAATGGCCGTGCACCACGTCGGCGGCGCCGGCGTCGATCAGCCGCTGCGCGAATGCGCGTTCGACCTGCGAAATCTCGTAGCCCCAGTTGCCGGCCCAATGGATCGAGACGACGGCGATGTCGCCCGGACGCCTGGCGGCGGCGATGGAGGCGGCAACGCCGTCCGCGCTCGCCGCGGAAAGATCGCGCAGCACGCGGACTCCAGGCTTGTCCTTCGCCGCCGTCCAATCCAAAGGGACGCCCGCGCTCTCCATACCGAAAGCGAACACGAGCACCCGGCGATTCCCGGTGAGATCGATGGCCGCCGGCGCGGCCGCCTCGTGCTCGTCGCGGCCCGCGCCCGCCGTGCGCACGCCCGCCGCGTGCAGCGTGTCGAGCGTTTCTTCGAGGCCGCGAACGCCCCAGTCGAGCACGTGATTGTTGGCGAGCACGCAGCAGTCGATTTTCGCTGCGGTGAGACAGGCCGCGTTCCCCGGATGCGCGCGGTAATGGATGCGCTTGTCCGGCCGGGCGTCCTCGGACGAAGTGAGCGAGGTTTCCAAGTTGATGATTCTGGCCTCCGGCGCGGCGCGCTCCAGCTCGGCGAGCGCGTCGCCCCAGATATAGTCGAGGCTCACCGGCCTCGCCAGGGGGCCGCAGGCGCGCTCGGCGAGCTCCACGTAGCCGAGCGCCGAGCGCATGTAGGGCTACAAGAGGTGCGGCTCGCACCGGAACGGCAGGATCTGATCGATGCCTCGGCCGATCATGACGTCGCCGCACAGGAACAGCGTGATCGCCGCGGCCGGCATGCCGTCCCACCCCGTCAGGTGGCGAACTCGCTCTTTGTATATAGCGATCCGATCGTCATGGTCTACCTCGCCTATTTCACGCCGCCCGGCGGCAAGACTCTCGTTTCCCGTCTGACCATCTTGGCGAGATTCTGAGCTTCGGCGCAGCGCCCGATTTGATCCAGGTCAAGCGCCGCCGCGAGATCGCGACGAATCACGGTCTCGCCGTCAGATCCGGTTCGCCGCAGCGCCCGAGGATTTCGGCGCGTGCGCGCTCCCGGAGATCCACCGCCGCCGCCCAGTCCCTGCCTTGCGGCCGCAGCAACGGGCCCGCGAGGATCTGGATCGGCTACGTCCGACATGACCGGCTGGTAGCGGGAGAACGCCATTCCTTGCGCTCGGCCGCGGCAGCTCTTGCGTTAGCGTCGATGCGGTCGTCGCAGCCGATGACGAACTCGCCCTTGGCGAACTCCGGATCCCGGCGAATCCGGCTGAGCAGGTCCTGGATAGGAATCATCGGGCGCGTTCGTCGATCGGCGCCGGCACGCGCTGCGGGACGGCGGGCCGCCCCTCAAAGCTTTCCTGTGCCCGGCCCGGCGAAGCTTCTTTCATGAACGCGCTGGCAGTCGATACAGCGACTCGCCGCAGGTTCGCGGCGCAGCCGCTCCAGGTCGATCTCGCAGCCGCAATCGCTGCATAGGCCGTAGCTCCCGTGGCGCAGGCGAGCAAGCGCGGCATCGAGCGCGCGCAACTCCTGCAGATCGCGTGAAAGCTCGGCATTCTCGATGTCCGAGATGAGATCGGCCGTGGCTTCGTCGCCCGAATCCGCGACCGGCGCCGCCGTCTGCGAAAAGACATCCTCGCGCGCCTTCGCCGCATCGGCGTGGGTCTCCGCCTGCAGGGTGTCGCGGCGTTTCTTGATCGCTCGTTCCAGTTCATCCAGCTGTCCACGGATCAAAGGCATGGTCGTGTCCTTTCGCTCTTGTGCAGTTTGCGATCGTATGCTTTCCCTATTCGTCGAAAATGGGCGAGGTCTTCCTCGCCGAGTCGGGGGCGCCGACTTGGGGTAGACGGCTCTTCATGATCTTCTCTGCGATTGTCGAAACACTGCACTTGCATGATCCCGGATGGCATGCGGGCCGTATTGATCCGGATCAATGTCGAACGAAGCGCATCTCAATCCGGCGCGTAGTCGAGCGGCCAGCGCTTCGAGAGGAATCGGACGATGTGCGCGTCGGCACCGGGCGAGCTGTAGGTCCAGACGGGTCCGCCCATGACCAGCTTGCCCAGCTTGCAGGGGCGAATGTTCATGGGGAGGACGGGCAGCTCGCGCGCCCGCAGCGCCGCGGCTTGCTGCTCGTACCCGGGCGCGTCTTCGAAGAAGAGCCACTCGCGCACGAACGCGTCCTGCATGCGCTCCAGCTCGTGACACAGGTCCATGGGAACCGGGACCGGGCGATCGATCCGCGCTTCGCCCTCGGTGGAGGCGATGAGCCAGTCCCCGTAGACGTCGTCCTCCAGCGAGCGGTAGCACACGGTCTGGCGAGTGGAGTAGTAATGCTCGAGCATGAGGTAACTGGCCGGACGCTCGTGCGCCTTCGCCCCCGTGAACCAGCCGTACACGTGGTCCTCCCTCACGAACCAGAAGAGTGCGCACAGCACCCCTGCGCCGCGCAGCGCATACGCGACATGGACATGAGGCTCGATCACGTCGAATACATCGATCGGTTTGAAACCGATCTAAAGCTATCCCATCCGCACAGCGGTTCTTTGCGATAGATCAAGAACCGGCTCGCGCGAGAGCGTAGGTTTCCGATAGCGGGAGAGCGGAGGCGGTGTTCAGCGAAAACCCGACTTAGGCGCGAAATCCACGCCTGTCCAAGGAGACTGCCATGATTCAGGAGAAAAAAACGCCCGAACGCGAAATGCCCGAGCCCGAAATCCAGGAGGGGCACAGTCGCGGCAGGGCACGTGACGACAAGCTGAAGCGCATCATCAAGCGTCACCCGAAGCGCGACGAGCCTCGAGTCGACAGCGTCGACGACGTCGATCTACCGCCGTCCTAGGCGTTTTTCACACGCGCCGAACCGCAGCATCTCGGCGTTGCGAGACAGAACGAAGCCCTCCATGTGCGCGAGTCCACGCTCTCGCGCGGCGTAGATCACCGCTTCCATCAGGATACCCGCGATGCCGCTCTTGTGCCAGGCGTCGGCGATCACGATGCCGAGCTCGCAGATCCCGCTCTCCGGATCGGCCACGTAGCGCGCCTCGCCTACGATTTCCTCGCGATCGCCGTGCCGCGCCGTGCACACCAGTGCCATGTGGCGGTCGTAATCGACATCGGTCAAAAAGTGGATGAGCTTGTCCGAAGGCGCGTGCACCGGCTTCTGAAAACGCATGTACCTTCTCTCCCCGGACAGCTCGTTCAGGAACTCGCGCACCAGTGCTGCATCCTCCATCCGAATCGGCCGCAGCAACACCGTGCGCCCGTCAAACAACTGGTGCTCGCGTACGAGATGCGCGGGATACTCAGCCATGAGAGCGTGCCGCTTCTTCCTTGAGCTCCCGGCGCAGGATCTTGCCGATCGACGTCTTGGGAAGCTGCTCGCGGAACTCGATGCGCCTGGGAAGCTTGTATCCGGTGAGGTGCTTCGCGCAGTCGCGCGAGAGGCGATCGAGCTCTCCGAAGGTGATCGAAGCGCCCATGTTGGAGAAAGCGATTCCGTCGCGGAAGCGCTCGCAGCTTCGCTCGAACAGCTGATTCAGCGAGGAGCAGGCGTGCGCGTCGATCTCGGGCGGCACGCCTGGTGGATAGGAATCGAGCCAGATCCTTTTCATGAGATTCGACGCTGGGCGAGCCGTGCCGTCGTCTCCGATCGGCCTGGATCAAAGGCTGCCAATCGTCGCCGCCGCTCGGCTGGGAACGGCTCACCCATCCTACGCCCACAGACATGACTTGACGCAGATCAATACTCGCCCTTTTCGGAGGCGAATAATTAGACCGCTTGGAGGTGTCTGCGATATGCAGCTTACCGGTGAACAACGGGTGAAGGCATACCGGAGCATGTGCACCAGGCGGGAGTCCAGCGAGCGCATGCACAAGGAGTTCACCATGGGGCAGATCCTCGGCTTCGTGCATCCTTAAGGAGCAAAGTCATGAACACTCTCTGGATCGTCGTCATTGGCGCGCTGACCATTTATTTGGCGTACAACTTCTACGCGAGACGCATCGACCGGAACGTCATCCAGGCTGACGCCAAGCGGGCGACGCCGGCGCGGATGTATATGGACGGCGTCGACTTCATGCCGACCGGCCGGAACGTCCTCTTCGGGTATCACTTCAAGGCGATTGCGGCCGCCGGGCCTATCGTCGGACCGATCACCGCGGCAAATCTCTGGGGGTGGTCGCCCGCGCTGGCGTGGTTGATCCTGGGCGTCAGCTTCATCGGCTGGGCGAGCGACTACTCCGCCATCATGGTCGCGGTGCGGAACGACGGGAACAGCCTGTCGGCGATCGCGCACAAGCTCATCGCTCCGCGCACGCGCACGATCCTGTTCGTATTCATCTTCTTCTATCTGATGCTGCTCGCCGGCGCGTTCGTCGGCATCCTGGCGGCCATTCTGTCCGCGCGTCCGGACGTCCCGTTCGGCATCGTGATGCTCGCCCTGATGGGACTGCTCGCCGGACAGATGATGTACCGCTGGAAGATGGGCATTATGGGAGTCACGGTCCTCGTCGTCGCGCTTACGCTCGGCGGCATGGCGGCCGGACCGCTGGGG
>JBGPYQ010000231.1:0-5205 GCA_041493345.1 Gammaproteobacteria bacterium
CGGCTGCCTGCTTCGCCGCCGCCTGCACCGCGGCGTCGTCGCGAATGTCGAGCGCAATCGGCAGCGCCTTTCCTCCCGCCTTTTCGATTTCCTCGGCGGCGGTGTAGATCGTGCCCGGGAGTTTCGGGTGGGGTTCGGTGGTCTTGGCGGCGACCACAATGTTCGCGCCGTCGCGAGCGGCGCGAAGTGCGATCGCGAGGCCGATGCCGCGCGAGGCCCCGGTAATGAACAGTGTCTTGCCTTTCAGGCTCATCGCCGCCCTACCTGATCCGGGAGAAATCGGGCTTGCGCTTCTCGAGGAACGCGGCGAAGGCTTCCTTCGCTTCGGGCGAGTCGAGGCGAGCGCCGAACACCTTGCCTTCGCGCGTCATCGCCTGTTCGATCGCGGCGATCACGCCCTGCTTCATGAGCGATTTCGTGAGGCGCAGCGCCTCAGGCGGCTTCGCTGCGAGCTGGTGCGCGACCGCCTTCGCGGCCTCGAGCAGCTTCTCCGGCGCAACCACTTCATTGACGAGCCCGATCTCGCGCGCTCTTTCAGCCGTGAACGAATCTCCCAGCATCAGCAGCTCCGCCGCCCGCGGCCAGCCGGCGAGCCGCACCAGGAGAAAACTCGAAGCCGCCTCGGGCACGAGCGCGAGATTCACGAACGGGAGCGAGAAGCGCGTCCCCGCCGCGGCAAAGACGAAATCGCAGTGCAAGAGCATCGTCGTGCCGATGCCGACGGCCGCGCCGCTCACGGCAGCGACGAGCGGTTTTCCGAAATGGCTGATCGCTTTCAGGAACCGGAAAGTCGGCGCGTTCTCGTCGCGCGGAGGGTTGGCGAGGAAATCGGCGAGGTCGTTGCCGCTGGTGTAGATCTCGGGCTTGCCGTGGAACAGGACCACCCGCACCGCGCCGTCAGCCGCCGCTTCCTCGAGAGTATCGGCAAGCGCCTGGTACATCGCGAGCGTAATCGCGTTCTTCTTCTCGGGCCGGTTGAACTCGATGCGCAGCACGCCACTGTTGCGCTCGGTGAGAATGTGATCCAAGAGAAACCCTTCAATAAAGCTTCAACGCCAGGACGCCAAGGTTGCAAAGGTATCCTGTCTGAAGAATCGTCGCCCTTCTTTGCGTCCTTCGCGCCTTTGCGTTAAGCGCTTTCCAGTTTCAAGCCGTAGGCAGCTTGTAGTCCCTGAAATCCTGCCGCAGCCGGGTCTTGAGCAGCTTGCCGGTCGCGGTGTGCGGGAGCTGCTCGACGAAAGCGACGTCGTCCGGCATCCACCACTTCGCCACCTTGCCCTGGTAGAACTCGAGCAACTCCTCGCGGGTGACAGTGGCTCCGGCCTTCCTGACCACGATCACGAGCGGCCGCTCGTCCCATTTTGGGTGGGACACGCCGATGACCGCGGCTTCGGCCACCGCCGGATGCGCGACGGCGATGTTCTCCAGCTCGATCGAGCTGATCCACTCCCCGCCCGACTTGATGACGTCCTTGGAGCGGTCGGTGATCTGCATGTAGCCGTCCGCATCGATGGTCGCGACATCGCCCGTGGGAAACCAGCCCTCGCGCAAGGGGTTCCCGCCCTCGCCCTTGAAGTATTCCCTGAGAACCCACGGCCCGCGCACCATGAGGTCGCCGAAGGCCTTGCCGTCGCGCGGCAGTTCCGCGCCTTCGCCGTCCACGATCTTCCACTCGACGCCGTAGATGGCGCGGCCCTGCTTGTTCTCGACTTCGCGCTTCTTCTCCGGCGGGAGCGCGAGGTGCTTTTCCTTGAGCGAGCACAGGCAGCCGAGCGGGCTCATCTCGGTCATGCCCCATGCGTGATTGCAGGTGATGCCGTATTCTTCGCGGAAGGTCGTGATCATCGCCGGCGGACAGGCCGAGCCTCCGACCACCGCGGTCCTGAGCGTGCTGAATTTCAGATTGTTCTGCTTCATGAACGCAAGCAGCGCGAGCCAGACGGTCGGCACGCCCGCGGTCGTGGTCACCTTTTCCGCCTCGAACAGTTCGTACAGGCTCTTGCCGTCGAGCGCGGCGCCCGGAAGCACCAGCTTCGCTCCATTCAGCGGCGCAAGGTAGGGAATGCCCCAGGCGTTGACGTGAAACATCGGCACCACCGGCAGGATCACGCTGCGCGCCGAGCAGTTGAACACGTCCGGAAGCGACGCGGCGTATGCGTGCAGGATGGTCGAGCGGTGCGCATAGAGCACACCCTTGGGATTGCCAGTCGTTCCCGACGTGTAGCACAACCCCGCCGCGGTCCATTCGTCGAACTGGGGCCAGTCGTACCTGCCGTCTTCCGCGCCGACGAGCTCCTCGTAGCAGAGCAGGTTTGGAATGTTCGCCTGGGGCATGTGTGCGCGGGCTGTCATCGCCACCCATCCCTTCACGCCCTTGCACGCGGGCGCGAGCTTCTCCACCAGCGGAGCGAACGTCAGATCGAAGAATACGTAGCGATCCTCGGCGTGGTTGACGATATAGACGAGCTGCTCCGGAAACAGCCGCGGGTTGACCGTGTGGATCACCGCGCCCATGCCGGAAACGCCGTAGTAGAGCTCCAGGTGGCGAAAACCGTTCCAGGCGAGCGTGCCGACGCGCTCGCCCTGTTTCACGCCCAGCCGCGTCAGCGCCTGCGCCAGCTGCTTCGAGCGCCGGTGCGCGGCCGAATACGTGTAGCGGTGAAAGGCGCCGGCGCCGTCCTTGCCGGGTCCCTCGACCGAGCGCGAAACGATCTCGGTGTCGCCGTGGCAGCGGTCGGCGTGCGCGATCAGCGACGAGATCAAAAGCGGCATGTCCATCATGTGGCCGCGCAGCATGGCTAACCTCCGGAATCGGATTCGTTGAATTTCCGAAGCAAACTACTCTGCGCGGAAATTCGTGTCAATCGAATGGCTTTTCCAGGAATGGGCTGCCCGAAGCCTCCTGTGCGGCCGGCGGTTCCCTCCCATGTACAATCCGCCAAGACCGGAAAAATTTCATGAGCACGGCAGAGTATTCCGTCCGCGGCGCCGTCGCCGCGATTACGTTCAACAACCCGCCGATGAACACGCTCGCGCACGCGTTGCGCGTGGACGTGCTCGGGTGCGTGCAGAAGGCGATCGACGACCCGGCCATAGAGGCCCTGGTTTTGATCGGCGGCGGGCGCGCGTTCTGCGCGGGCGCGGAGATCCGCGAATTCAACACGCCCGCCGCGGCGGCCTCGCCCAACTTGCGCGAGCTGATCGCGGCGATCGAGGCGTCGCCCAAGGCGGTGGTGGCGGCGATACACGGTGTGGCCATGGGCGGCGGACTCGAGCTCGCCATGGGCTGCCACTTCCGCGTGGCCTCGCCCGGCGCGCAGCTCGCGCTGCCCGAGGTGAAGCTCGGCATCCTCCCCGGCGCCGGCGGCACGCAGCGCCTGCCGCGCGCGCTCGGCGCCGCGCGCGCGCTCGAGATGATCGTCTCGGGCAATCCGCTCAGGCCGGAGACCGTGCTCGGCACCCCGCTCATCGACGAGATCGTCGAGGGCGATCTGCTCAAAGGTGCCCTCGCTTTCGCCGGCAGGACCGTCGCCGAAAAGCGGCTCCTGCGCAGGCTGCGTGATCTGGAGGCAAAGGTCGAGAATCCGGAGTCGTTCTTCGCCCAGGCGCGCAAGAAGATCGCCTCGGATCATCGCGGCTTTCCCGCGCCGGTGAAATGCGTGGACGCGGTCGAGGCGGCGGTCAGGCTGCCGTTCGATGAAGGCGTGAAATTCGAGCGCCGCTGCTTCGAGGAGCTGATCGCTTCCGCCGAATCGAAGGCGCTGCGCCACGCCTTTTTCGGCGAGCGCGCGGTGGCGAAGATCCCCGACTTGCCCGAAGATGCGACTACGTTCGACGTTCGCAGCGCGGCCGTGATCGGCGCGGGCACCATGGGCGGGGGCATCGCCATGGTCTTTGCCAATGCCGGCATCCCGGTCAAGCTCCTCGAACTGAAGCGGGACGCGCTCGATAAGGGGCTTGCCACGATCCGCAGGAACTACGCGAACTCGGTCGCCCGAGGGAAGCTGACACACGAGGAGATGGACAGGCGCCTGGCGCGCATCTCCCCCACGCTTGCCTACGACGGACTCGGGGACACCGACATGGTGGTCGAAGCGGTGTTCGAGGACATGAAGGCGAAAAAAGAGGTGTTCGCGAAGCTCGACACGGTGATGAAGAAAAACGCGGTCCTGGCGACCAACACCTCCACGCTCGATGTCGACGAGATTGCCCGGGCGACCGCGCGCCCGGAGGCGGTGATCGGGACGCACTTCTTTTCGCCGGCGAACGTGATGCGGTTGCTCGAGATCGTGCGCGGGGCGAAGACCTCGAAGGAAGTGCTCGCCACCGTGATGAAGCTCGCCAAAAAGCTCGGAAAAGTCGGCGTCGTCTCCGGCGTATGCGACGGCTTCATCGGCAACCGGATGATCGAGCGCTACTTGCAGCAGGCGGGGTTCCTGCTCGACGAGGGCGCACTGCCGGAACAAGTCGACAAGGCGCTGCAGGACTGGGGCATGGCCATGGGGCCGTTCGCGATGTCCGACATGGCCGGCAATGACATCGGCTGGCATATCCGCAAGCGACGCGCTGTCGAACATCCCGGGTTCAGCTACTCGAAGATTCCGGACCGGCTCTGTGAACTGGCCCGCTTCGGCCAGAAGACCGGCGCGGGCTTCTACCGCTACGAGCCGGGCGGCAGAACGCCGATTCCCGATCCCGCCGTGGAAAAGCTTATCGGCGACTACCGAAGCGAAGCGGGCATCAAGCCCCGCGCATTCGGCGACAAGGAGATCGTCGAGCGCTGCGTCTTCGCCCTCGTCAACGAAGGCGCGCGCATCCTCGAGGAAGGCATTGCCCTGCGCGCCGTGGACATCGACATGGTGTACCTCACCGGCTACGGCTTTCCGCGCTACCGCGGCGGACCGATGTTCTACGCCGACACGGTCGGCCTGAAAAACGTCGTCGCGGCAATGCAGAAATACAGTAACGGCTATCATGGCGAGTGCTGGCAGGCGGCGCCGCTGTTAGCGAAACTCGCCGCCGAAGACAAAACGTTCAGCTGATATCAACATTTCGCCGTTCGTCCTGAGCTTGTCGAAGGACGGACGTTCGCAACACAGGAGCATCACAACAATCGAATGGCATTTTGGGTTTACGTTTTAAGATGTGCCGACGGCTCTTATTACACCGGGCACTCGGACAACCTTGAGACTCGGGTTGCGCAGC
>JBGPYQ010000070.1:0-14696 GCA_041493345.1 Gammaproteobacteria bacterium
ACAGCCATTATATGAATTCCTCCCTCCCGTGCTCAAGCGATTTCGCATAACGCCATGCCTGTCTCGCGCCGGCCCCATACCGGGGATTCCTATGCATGCAACCGGCCTCGGGCGGACTGCGGATTGCCGCTCACGGTTTTTTCCCGGCATTCCCGCCTTGGCCGGGCGGCACCACGCCCATCGAGATGACGTACGTCAAGGCTTCATCGACGCTCATGTCGAGCTCGACCACGTCGGCTTTGGGCATCATCAGAAAAAATCCCGACGTCGGGTTCGGCGTGGTCGGAACGTAGACGCTCAGATATTCCCCGCGCAAATGGTTGGCGACATCGCCACCGGGCTGCCCGGTGAGAAATGCGATGGTCCAGCTCCCCGGCCGCGGATACTGCACCAGAAGCGCCTTGCGAAACGCCTGGCCACCGGGCGCAAACAGCGTATCGCTCACCTGCTTGACGCCGCTGTAGATGGTCTTCACCACCGGGATGCGGCCGAGGATATTCTCCCAGAACAAAAGCAGCCGCTGGCCGAGAATGTTGGAGGCGAGCACGCCGGTGACGAGCACGATGACCACGGTCAGCACCGCCCCGAGGCCCGGGATCTGACGGCCGAAGAACGCCGCCGGCTGATAGTGTGGCGGCAGGAGCAGCAGCGACTGGTCCATCATGGCCACGATCAGATCCAGCACCCAGAGCGTGATCGCGAGCGGGATCCAGACGAGAAGCCCGGTAATGAGGTATTTTTTCATCGCGCGCCGCTCTCCGGGCGGCGGGAAACACGGTCAGGCCGAGGAGCAGGCCAGGCAAGCGCCCATGCCGCGGACAGCGACGAACTTCGCCTCGGTCCTGGTCGCAGGCTTTGCATCCGGCTTCGTATCCGCCTTCGTATCCGGCTTCGTATCCGGCTTCGTATCCGGCTTGGCATCGGGCTTGGTGCCGGACTTGAGGTCGGACTTTGAATCTGGCTTGGCGTCGGACTTTACATCACCCTTGTCCCTGCCGCCCGAGTTCGCCACCGGCTTGGGATTCCTGAAATCGGTCGCATACCATCCGCTGCCCGTGAGCTTGAATCCCGCCGAGGTCAACATTTTCGAGAACGATTCCCTGCCGCACTCGGGACACGTGGTCAGCGCCGGGTCGTTCAACTTTTTCAGGTAATCCTTCTGGAACCCGCAGGACGAGCAACGATATTCGTAGATCGGCATGGGACTCTCCGAAATCGTCAAATTATACCCGAACGCGCGTGAATTCCCTCCCATTCAAGGGGGCATCCCGCGGAGAATCCACCGCCGGCACCGCGCTCGATACCGATACGAAAGGGCGGGACAGGCTACGCAATGCCGCGGTTCCCGGACACGCCGATCAGGCGCGGCAGATTGAGCTTGCCGGGCCGAAGCACCTTCTTGTCGCGCAGGTACCGGACAAGCACATCCCAGATCGGCTCGCCCGAGTTCCCGTCGCGGGCGCTTTCGGCCACCGGGGCCCAGCTCGCCACCTTGTAGATACTGCCGGCCTCGATCGGCCGCTCGCCGATGCGCATGTCGCCGATGCGCGCGCCCATCTGCGCGCCGGGATTGCAGCTGTATTGCATGCCACCGACGCGCACCATGTCGCCGCCCTGCTGGTAATACGGGTCCGGATTGAACAGGTTGTCGCAGACATCCTCGAGTATCGTCTTGATCGTTTGCCCCGTCATCTCCGTCAACGTCGTGTAGGGATAGGTCACCGCGGTCTGGTTCATCACGTCCTCGAGCGTGATCGCGTCCCCCGGGAGCAGGGTCGTTCCCCAGCGAAACCCCGGCGAAAACGCGATCTCGGCCCCCCTTACTTTCATCAGCGCATCCAGGATCAGCTGGTCGAACGAACCGTTGAAATTGCCGCGGCGGTAGAGCAGCCCTTCGCTTACCGCGAGCTTTTCGGCGAGCTTTTCCCGGTACGGCGCACGCTGCGCGTCGATGAGCCGCGCCATCTCGGGGTCCGCGGGGAGGAGGTTGGCGAACACGGGCAGCAAGCGGTAGCGGTAGTCCGAGACGCGCCCGCCCCTGACGTCGAGGTCGAGAACCGCGACAAATTTGCCGTTCGAGCCGGCGTTGGTCACGAGGGTCTTTCCGCTCGCATTCGAGACCAGGATCGGTGCGGGCACCCCGTCATGCGTATGCCCGCCCAGGATGACGTCGATGCCGGTGATTCTCGAGGCGAGCTTCAGGTCCACGTCCATGCCGTTGTGCGAAAGGAGCGCCACTACCTGCGCGCCCTTGCCGCGCGCCTCCACGACCATTTTCTGCAGGCGGTCCTCCTGGATGCCGAATTTCCAGTCGGCGACGAAGTAGCGCGGGTGGGCGATGGGCGTGTAGGGAAACGCCTGGCCGATGACGGCGACCTGCACTCCGTTCAGGCTGCGAATCGTGTAAGGCCTGAACACCGGATCGCCGAAATCGCTGGTCTCGATGTTCTGCGCGAGAAACTCGATCTTTCCGGCAAAGTCCTTTTCCACGACCTCCTTGACCCGCTGCGCGCCGTAGGTGAATTCCCAGTGCGCGGTCATGATGTCCACGCCGAGCTGCTTTTGCGCCTCGATCATGTCCTGCCCCCGCGTCCACAGCGATGTCGCCGAGCCCTGCCAGGTATCGCCGCCGTCGAGCAGCAGCGCGGCCTTACGCCCGGCGCGCAGTTTTTTCACCAGCGTGGCGAGATGCGCGAAGCCGCCCACTTTTCCGTATTTCCTCGCGGCGCGCGCAAAATCGAGGTGCGTGAAAGCGTGCGCCCCGCGGCTTCCGGGCGCGATGCCGTAATGCTTCAGCAGCGCCTCGCCCACAAGGTGCGGCGGGCGGTTGGCGCTGTCCGCGACGCCGAGATTCGCGCTCGGCTCGCGGAAATGGACGGGCAGCAGCTGCGCGTGACAGTCGGTGAAATGCAGCAGCGACACGTTGCCGAACGGCAGCATGTCATAGAGCGCCGCGTCCCCCGATGCCGGGCGCGCCTCGAGCGGGAGGCCGCCCGCGGCGGCGACCGCGAGCACATGCAGGAATTCGCGGCGGGAAAGAGACATGGTGCTGTCATTCCCGCGCAAGCGGGAATCCAGGGACTTTTTACGCCGCTGGATCCCCGCCCCCGATAGAATCATTCGGGGGCAGGCCCGCGCGGGGATGACGTTGCGGCATACGCCGCAACGTCATCTGTTCACCGGCGAGTCCGGGTCGAGCAGCAGCGCCACCAGGTGCGTGATCTGCTCCTCGGTCAGGATGCCGTTGTGACCGAAGCGCGGCATATTGGAGCAGGCCGAGAAGGCTTCGGAATTGTAGATCTTGCCGTAGGCGTATTTCTGGATCGCCTCGCTCGCGCCGCGCTGCTTGCCGAACTGGTAGAGGCTCGGACCAATGGTGCCGAACGACAGCTCCTGCTTCGAGAGCTGGTGGCAGTTGTAGCAGCTGCCACCGGCCGGCCGGCTCGGGTCGTCGGTGAACTGCTTGCCGGCGCCGCTTTGCGCGATTCGCTCTCCCTCGCGCCAGTCGCCCATGAGCTTTCCGGAGCTCGGGTAGCGGAGGGTCGCCTGTTGCGCTTCTTCGATCCCGTCGCTCACGTCTTTCAGCAATTCTCCGGCATGCTTGCTGCAGAGCGCCTGCGCGTCATCCTGGCTCAGGCGATCGACCGTCGCCTGGCCGCGCGTCTTGAACGAGGCCTTTATCATCTCGACTACCGCGCGCTCCGCCTCCGAATCGGAGGGCCGGGTCGCGCATCCTGCGACCCAGATACTGCAAAGCGCCAGCGCCAGAATCGTTTTCGGCTTCATTTCGCCCCCTATCGCTTGAGTGACGGGGCGTCGAAGGTGCCGCCCTCGGCCTTCTTCGCCAGGTACGTTATCAGCGCGATTGACGCATCGGAAGTGAACTCCAGTTCCGGGAAACGCATTTGACGGATGCACTCCCACATTCGCCATTGCATGGACCGCAACTCGCCCTCCGAGACGCGGTATCCAGGCCAGGTGCCGAATGCGCGTTGCGCATCTTTAGCATTGGTCATTTTCGGCAGATTCTGCAACCGGATCCGCTTTCCTTCTTCGCCGTGGCAGGTGATGCAGCCGAAGTCATACGGTCCGGCGCGGTAGTAGAAAAACTTTTCGCCGGCTTGATAGGCCAGACGCTCTTTCGGATGGGATACCGACGGAGCAATCGTCATACCGCGCGACTCGGACGCGATCCAGGCGACCAGGTCCGTCATCACCGATGGCTGATTCACGCCGGAAAAGGGGTCCGTCACGATCATTGGCACCCCTGTGCCGGAATAAGGGTTACGTTTGGCTTCTTCGGGAGTGAACCCTTGCAGCGTCACCATGCAGGTGACCAGACGCGACTCGACGTCCTGCACGCGGTCGGTGTCGGCAAAATAGCGCGGCAGCCGCACGTAGGCGCCTTTGACCACGCCGGGCCCGAGGCCGAAGTCGCATTGCTCGAGCGAGGCGTTCTTCGGTCCGCGCTTGCGTTTCCAGTGCTCGGCGCCGCGCGCCTCGTACAGCTCGGACGGATTGCCGTCCTGCAGGAGCTGCCGGTAGCGCTCGATTTCCTTGAGGGTGTCCTGCTGCGCCAGGGTGAAACACGGCAATGCTGCCACCAGCACTCCTGCCAACAGACGGTAGATGAGCATTTCTTTTCTCCCGGCGAATTATCGGCCGGCGCGCGCGCCGGCGTTGCCGCCGCCCCCCGCGAACCGGTTCTTGTTTTTCAACAGCCTATAACACAGAACTCCGTAGGACGAGCTTCGCAATGGATCATCATGCGGCAATATTCGCTTCGTCAGTGCGCTTGTCGCCCCCGTTGTCGATCCAGGTGATCGTCACCTTCTCGCCGGGCTTGCCTCCCTTGAAGCGGAAATGCACGAACGGGTTTCGCGATACCGACGTTCCCCATTGCGCGGAGAGAACTGTCTTACCACTGTGGGTCACAGTGACGTTCCGGATGAAATGCGCCGGAATGGTGTTGCCGTTCGCGTCTTTGCGCAGGCCGGTCTCCATTTCGTGCGCAATGAGCACTTTCACTTCAACCTTGTCGCCCACCATGTTGGCGCGGATGCGCATCGGGTCTGCCATAGTCGTCTCCTGGTTCGATCTAGGTGTCCTGGACCGAGGTCAACCGCCGCATCCCCCGATGGTGACCTTGATCTCTTTCACCGCATGGAAGTACTTGCCATCGGCCTTGACTAAGGCATAGACATTCGAAGTCTGGGCCATCTTTATGCGCGTGGTGACGAAGGGATCGGTGCCGTCGGGGATATCGAAGTTCGCCGACAGCGCATTCGGATTCTTTTCGATCATGATCGCGATTGACCGCGTCTTCGGCAGTTTGGTCTCGACCGAGATCGGAACGACCGCGCCATTTTCGGCGATTTCGGGGGCGGTGATCTGGATGTCCTTGCTCTCAGTCGAGCCGCCGCCGCCGAGCGCTTTCACCGTGTCCGCGAAGGTCTTGGCGTCGAACGCCGACTTGTTCCATTCCTGCGCAAGCGCCTCGCCGGGCTTGAGCAATCCCGCCGCAACGGCCAACGCCAGCACACTCGCCCCGCCACCGGCTTTCAATACGTCGCGTCGCTTGCTGTCCATAAGAAACTCCCGAAAACTGGAAAATCCAATGTTTCTAATTCTATCCCTTCACGGGCGATATTCAATGTGTAACCAGGTTGTCCTTCACGATTTCTTGCCTGAATCGGAATACGTTTGGATCATTGGGATCGATCGTCGCACGAATCCAATGGGTGTCGGGATGACCAAAGGTCGCCACTCTTGTGAAGTTCTCAATGATCCGGCGACTGGTCGATCCGACCAGAGGTTTATCAATGCGGAAGATGTGCGTATCCCCGTGGACGTAGACCACGGGCTTGCCGAACGCGAGCGTTTCCTTTTCCAGCGCGGCGAGGAAGGAATCGTAGCCGGTCTTTCTCCGGCTGGCCGGCGGCTTCATGGCGAGCGACCAGAGAGCGTACCTTTCCTGCCAGTTGGGGGTCCAGGTGGTCTGAAAGTACGGGTCCGCCTGCGCGATGATCATCACCGCTCTGCTGCCGTTGCGCGTCGCCAGATCGAACGCTTCGCGCATCCAAGCGATGTTGGCGGCGTCGCGCTCTTCGTACTCGACATCCATCTGCGGCGTGCGGCCCAGGTTGTTGTTGCTGCCGATGACATGGAGCGTGATGAACATCACGTCGGCGTAGGTCCACCGCGCGTTCTCGCGGTAGGCCGCGTACCGGCCGCTCTCGCTTTGCCGCGTCAGCTTCATCGGACGCTGGCCGAGGCTCATATCGCCCCGGAAGAACATTTGCCGCAGTTTCGCCAGCCGCTCGAAGGGGTCGTAAGTACGCGGCTTGGCCCGGTGACAGTCGGCCCATTCGTTGTCGCCCGCGGCATAAATGAAGGGGTGCCTTGAGCGCTGCGCCATGGCGAGGCGGTCGTTGAAAGCCTCGTCGCTGCAAGGCGGCAGCCCTCCGCTTTTCTCGGTCCATGCCTGGCCGTCCCACCAGAAATCTCCGTTGTGGACGACGAAGGCCAAATCAGCCGCATCAACATCCTTCATAAGATTCGCAAATTCTTTTTCCTGTCTGCCGTCATAAGGCATGTCCCCGATGAGCGCGAACTCGAACCCGGCGCTGTTAATTTCCCTTCCGCCAGGACCCGTAGCGCAGCCGGAAGGCAAAAGTGCAAAGGGCAAGATGATCAGTGCGGACAGCATCCCCAGTAGCGAACGCACACTCCGAGTATGATGTTTGCCGGTTGTCATAATTGGTTGCCTCCTGTTCAATTCCGCCTAAAGCAGCGGCCATGAGCATTGAACACAAGTCCGGGAAGAAAATACCGAAGAAACGACTAAGCTTTGGCGAAGGATGCGAAACACCGCATAATTCAGCACGTTGGCATCAGGTGACCTTGAGGCCGAATCATGCCCGTTGGCACTGAACCCCCTCCCGCGCTCGACAAGGAGAGATTGCGGGTCGGCGACTGGGCGATCGAGCCGGCGCTGAATCAACTCTCGGCCGCGGGCAAGACCGTGAAGCTCGAGCCCAAGGCCATGGCAGCTCTAATCTACCTCGCGAACCGGCCCGGGCAGGTAGTGAGCCGGGAAGCGCTGCTTTCAGCCGTTTGGCCCGGCGTGGTTGTGGGCGACGACTCCCTCACCCAGGTCGTCATCAAGTTGCGCAAGGCGCTTGGGGATGCGCCCGAGGACCCGGCTTACATCCAGACGATCTCGAAGGGGGGCTACCGGCTGGTCGCCCCTGTGGTCCGGTCGGCGGAGATCTCCTCCGCACCGATTCGGCCGGATTCGGAACACTTGTACGCCGAGCGCAAGCAACGCGTCCCGTGGATGGTGGGAGCGGGCATGGCCGCACTGCTGCTCGCTGCGGCCGGAGCGTGGTGGATCAAGGGCGAGCGCGTAACCCCGATGGCAAGCACCGAAGCGGCCCGCCTAGCGCAACCGACCGTTGCCATCAGGCCGTTCGAGGCGCTGGGCAACGACCCGCAGGAGGTGCTGCTGGCCAGGGGCATCACAGCGGACCTCGTGACCGACCTCTCGAAGGTGTTCGGGCTCTGGGTCATCGGCGCTGCGCCCGTGGAGGGCCAGGCGGGCGGCGAGGCGCCGAGCGAGGCTCCACCGGTTCGCTATCTCGTGTCCGGATCCGTCCAGCGCGTCGGCGAGCGCCTGCGGCTGCACGTCCATCTCACCGACGCGGAGACGGGGAAGCAATTGTGGTCCGAGCGTTTCGACCGCACGCTGAGCGACCTCTTCGCGATCCAGGACGAGCTTGGACCAAAGATTCTCCACATGCTGCCCGCGAAGGTCAGCAAAGCGGAAATTCAGCGCATGGCGCAGCGTCACACCCGTAATCTGGAAGCCTACGAATACTTCCAGCGCGGGCAGGCGGCGCTGCTCATCCGGCAAAGAGCGGGGAACGAGACCGCTCGCGAAATGTTCCGGCGCGCCATCGAGCTGGACGCGGCCTTTGCTCGTGCGTATGCAGGGCTCGCACTGACATACGCCGCGGACTATCGCAATCAGTGGGCGGGAGACGGCGCCGCCGCGCTCGACCGCGCATTTGAGATGGCCCGGACCGCACACCAGATCAACCCGGACATTCCCGAGACTTACTGGGTGCTGGCCTACGTGCACGCGCAACGGCGGCAGCACGAGCAGGCGCTGCAGTACTTGCAGACCGCCGTGCGGCTCTATCCGTCGTTCGCCGATGGCTATGCGCTGATGGGCAGCGTCAACACGTTCGCTGGACACCCGGCGGAGGCCGTGCCGCTGCTGCGCACCGCGATGCGCCTCAACCTAGAGTCAGGCTATCTCTATTTTCTGGTGCTCGGGCGCGCCTACCTGTTCCTCGGCGACCTGGAGCAGGCGCGGGTCAATCTGGAGCAGGCATTAACGCGTAACGCCGAAAACCTCGAGGCGCACGTTTACATGGCAGCCGTGCATGTCGCGGCGGGGAACAAGACGTCGGCAAGCTGGGAAGCGGAAGAAATCCGCACGCTTCAGCCCGGGTTTTCCGGCCGCCGTTGGCTGGAAACCTATCCGATGACCGACGTTGCGCAGAAGACGAAGCTCATGCGGGCGCTCGGCGAGCTCGGGTTCTGAGAACACGATAATACTGGCCGACCGTTGCCACGCCGGCGAAGACGTCAAAGCCGATTCTCACTGCATTGCCTAAAACGGGATGTCGTCGTCCATGTCGTCGAACTTGCCCGCCGGCTTCTTGGCGGGCTTGCCTTCACCCGCGGCAGCCGGCTTTTTCGCCTCGCTGCTGCGCTCGCTTTACCCTGCCCCGGCGTAAAGACGAAGATTGTTGACACTATTCTGCTTCGCCCTGCCAAAGCATGTCGTATCCGAGTTCCTTGCTGTCGGAGCACATTTCGATCAACGCGGAGAATTTGGACTTGAATACCTCGTCCGCGTGAGATTTTTCATGCTCCTGGAAAGAGCGCCAATAAGTGACTATGGCAATGTGGTCGTCGGCGGCCTTGGATTCACTGAGAGATCCCTCGTCGGAGACGAAGCCGGAGAATTTGAAGACCTGCCCGGCGATGAATCCCCCCTTGTCGCTGCCGTAGGTGTTCTTGACGACGCTGCACATTTCGCCAAGAGCCAGTTCGACCTCATCAAGGCTGGCCCCGGGCTTGAGTTTTATAGTGTTGAAAAGCATCTTGGCCCCGAAGGGGATGCAAACGGGATCGAACATCGAATCCTCCTTGATGAGAACCAGCCGTTGCACGGTACCGTGTGGACATCGCAAAAACGGCATTCGCGCAAGCGCGGCGGCCCATCGCACAACCTCGCGACCGCCGTTCGCTGATTACTGCGCAAACTCCAAGATCTCTTGAACGGCCGCGATGCCGGCTTCTGCACATTTCTCGTCAATAGCCGGCTCGGCTCCCGCAACAGCAACCCCACCATAAAACTTACCCGCCACGCTGATTGGGACACCACCAACAATAAGCAAGATCCCTGGTGCGAAACTGAGGTCGGTTCGCGACTGCATCTGGGACGTTCGGGCTTGTAGCGTCGACGCGGAGTACGCCTTTTTCTGGCTCACAAGTATCGTGTGAGGACCGGACAGCGGATTACGCAAGAAGGCCAGAAGATTGCCGTCTCGGCCGACTACGGCAGCGGAGACTTTATAGCCTTGTTTGGTACATTCTGCGACGGCGGACACAACGATTTTGTTTGCCAGGCCTGGCGACAGAGATTCGAGTGACACTGTTGGCGAAGGCTCTGCACCCAGCGCAATTTGCGGTAACCGTGCACACAGCA
The DNA here is from genome assembly GCA_041493345.1 of Gammaproteobacteria bacterium. Classification (GTDB taxonomy): domain Bacteria; phylum Pseudomonadota; class Gammaproteobacteria; order Burkholderiales; family SG8-39; genus VBDM01. The sequence goes on from JBGPYQ010000070.1 coordinate 9,785, forward strand.
CGATAACCAGCAGCAACCTGATGGCCTTCATAGATCACCCCTGTATAATTTCGTTCGTATTGAGAGACCGTAACAAAATGACCGCCCGCCCTTCGACAGGCTCAGGGCGAACGGTCATTTTGAGAGCTTTTCGTGGTGACCTTGTCGAACGCTCTCCTGAGCTGCGTCGAAGGACACGAACGGCGCTCTCCCGATAATTTCGTTACGCGCTCCTAGAACGGAATATCGTCGTCCATATCGTCGAATTTTCCCGCCGGTTTCTTGGCGGGCTTGCCTTCCTCCGCGGCGGCCGGTTCCTTGGCTTCGCCGCCGCGCTCGCGCGCGCCGGCATCGCCTGAGCCCTGCCGGCTGCCGAGCATCTGCATCCGATCGGCGACGATCTCGGTGGTGGTGCGCTCCTTGCCTTCCTTGTCCGTCCACTTGCGCGTGCGCAAGGACCCTTCGATATAGACCTGCGAGCCCTTCTTCAGATACTCGCCGGCGATCTCCGCAAGGCGATTGAAGAACGCCACGCGGTGCCATTCGGTCCGCTCCTGCTTCTCCCCGCTCGCCTTGTCCTTCCAGGTGTCGGTGGTGGCGACCGAAATGTTGGTGATCGCACCCCCTTCCGGGTTGTAGCGTGTCTCGGGATCGCGTCCCAGATTTCCCACAATAATCACTTTGTTGACCGATGCCATTTAATTCTCTCCTCCAATCAGTTCCCTCACCGCCCCTTCATCGAACGATTCAGGATACACCGTTAAACGGACGACACCTTGCTCCGGCGCGACCACGGCGTCGCGCACGCCGCGCAGACAAACGATTCTCTCGCGCAGCGCCACGGGATCGGTTCCCGCGCGCACGCGAAAGGTCCGCTCCACGGCTTCGCCGGGAACCCGCATTCCCCACGCCGTTAACAGCCATAACGCAATCAACGCCATTCCGAATACAAACACCGACGCGGTCCCCAAGTGCGTCGCCAGCCACCCGCCGGCGGCACCGCCGACAAACAGCCCCAGGGATTGAGTGGTGTTATAGACCCCGAGCGCCGTGCCGCGCGAGGAAGGCGGCGCCACGCGGGACACCAGCGAAGGCAGGCTCGCCTCGAGAATATTGAAGGCGACGAAAAAGGCCAACAGGAGCGCGATCGTCACGTAGAAGTTCGTGAAGCACACGGCGAAACCGAGCTCGACGGCAAGCAGCAATACGATCGCGCTCAGAAAAATAAATTTCATCCGGCCGCGGCGCTCGGCATGGAAAAGCAGCGGCGCCATCAGCGCAAAAGACCCGAGCACGACCGGCAGATAAATCTTCCAGTGTTCGCTCACGGGCAGGCCGCCGTAGTTGACGAGCGCGACCGGAATGACGACGAAGATCGCCATTTGCACGGCGTGAAGCGAGAAGATGCCGAAGTTGAGCCGCAACTGCCCGGTATTGCGCAGGACCTCCCCCAGCGCCCCGGGCCGGATCCGGCGCGCGGAATCCGCCGCGCCGGCAGGCTCGGGGGGCACCACGGCGAGCGTCACCCAGATTGCAGCGAGAGACAGAAGACCCGTCAGGCCGAAGATTCCATTCAACCCGATCACGCGGTAGAGCGCCGGCGCCGCCACCATCGAAACGGCGAACACCAGCCCGATCGACCCGCCGATCATGGCCATCGCCTTGGTGCGGTGCTGCTCGCGCGTAAGATCGGCGGCCAAAGCGGTCACCGGCGCGGAAATCGCGCCCGCGCCCTGGATCGCCCGCCCGAGTATCACCATGGTGATGTCCTGCGCCCATGCAGCGACAAAGCTCCCCAGCGCGAACAGCAGCAGCCCGATCACGATCACGCGTTTCCTGCCGTAGCGGTCGGAAGCCATCCCGAAGGGGATTTGCAGAATGCCCTGGGTGAGGCCGTAGGTGCCCAACGCAACGCCGATCAGCGTCAGGCTTTCGCCGCCGGCGAGTTGCGGGGCGTGGACCGCGAACACCGGCAGGATCAGGAACAGCCCCAGCACGCGCAGGGCGAACAGCGACGCCAGCGACAGGCTGGCACGCCATTCAAGGGGGGACATCCGGCCCGAAGCGGCGGGGGACATCATGGGGGTAGCGGGGACACTGCGAAATTTCGTATAGTAGCAGGTTCGACTTTGCCTACCTCTGGATTCATGGATCAGATCCGCATCCGCGGCGCACGCACGCACAACCTGAAAAACCTGAACGTCGATCTTCCGCGCAACCGGCTGATCGTGATCACCGGGCTGTCGGGATCGGGCAAGTCATCGCTTGCCTTCGACACGCTCTACGCCGAAGGCCAGCGCCGCTACGTCGAGTCGCTGTCGGCCTACGCGCGGCAGTTCCTGCAATTGATGGAAAAGCCCGATGTCGACCTGATCGAGGGCCTGTCGCCGGCGATCGCGATCGAGCAGAAGGCGGCGGGCCACAACCCGCGCTCCACCGTCGGCACCATCACCGAGATCCACGATTACCTGCGGCTGCTCTACGCCCGCGTCGGCACGCCCTACTGTCCCGAGCACGCGTTGGCGCTGGAGGCGCAGTCGGTGTCGCAGATGGTGGATCACGTCCTCGCGCTGCCTGCGGATACGAAGATCATGGTGCTTGCGCCCATCGTCGCCAGCCGCAAGGGCGAACAACAGGAGCTGGTCGCGGAGTTGCACGCGCAAGGCTTCGTGCGCCTGCGCGTGGACGGAAAGGTGCACGAGATCGACTCCGTGCCGAAACTCTCGAAGAATGTGAAGCACTCGGTGGACGTGGTGATAGACCGGCTGAAGGTGCGCGTGGAGGCCAAGCAGCGCCTGGCGGAATCCTTCGAAACGGCGCTCAAGCACGCCGACGGCCGCGCCGTCGCGCTCGAGCTCGACTCGGGCCGCGAGCACCTGTTCTCGGCGCGCTTCGCCTGCCCCGTCTGCGATTATTCGCTGCCGGAGCTCGAGCCGCGCCTGTTCTCCTTCAACAACCCGATGGGCGCCTGCCCCGAGTGCGACGGCCTGGGCGCCATCAGCTTCTTCGACCCCAAGCGCGTGGTCGCGCACCCGGGCCTTTCGCTCGCCTCGGGCGCGATCAGGGGCTGGGACCGGCGCAACCAGTTCTATTTCCAGATGCTCACCAGCCTTGCCGCTCACTTCCACTTCGAAGTCGAAGCGGCATTCGAGAAGCTGCCCGAGGCCGTGCAGAACCTCGTTCTCTACGGCACGAAGGAGCGGATCGCGTTCTCGTATCTCAACGAGCGCGGCCGCACCATCGTCAAGGAACACGCCTTCGAGGGCATCATTCCCAACCTGCAGCGTCGCTACAAGGAAACCGACACGCTGGTCGTGCGCGAGGAGCTTGCGAAATATCTCAACACCAAGGCCTGCCCCGCCTGCGACGGCACCCGGCTCAGGAAGGAGGCGCGCCACGTCAAGATCGGCCCCCGAAACGCAAACGCGGGGGACGAGCGGGCCATCTACGAGGTGAGCGGCATGCCGATGAAGCAGGGGCTCGAGTTTTTCCGCAAGCTCAAGCTCGCCGGCGCAAAGCAGGCCATCGCCGAGAAGATCGTCAACGAAATCGTCTCGCGCCTGAACTTCCTCAACAACGTCGGGCTCGATTACCTGTCGCTCGACCGCTCCGCCGACACGCTCTCGGGCGGCGAGGCGCAGAGGATCCGCCTCGCTTCGCAGATCGGCTCGGGCCTCACCGGCGTGATGTACGTGCTGGACGAGCCTTCGATCGGGCTGCACCAGCGGGACAACGGGCGGCTGCTCGCCACGCTCAAGAGCCTTCGCGACCTCGGCAACACGGTGATCGTGGTCGAGCACGACGAAGAGGCGATCAACTCGGCCGATCACGTCGTCGACATGGGGCCGGGCGCGGGCGAGCACGGGGGACAGGTCGTCGCGGAAGGAACGCCGGAGCAGATCCGGAAAAATCCCGCCTCGCTTACCGGCCAGTATCTCTCGGGCAGACTGGAGATCGCCGTGCCCAAAAACCGCCGCCGCATCGACAAAGGCCAGATTTTCAGGCTGCGCGGGGCGCGCGGCAACAACCTCAAGAGCGTCGACCTCGATCTGCCCGTCGGCCTGCTTGTCTGCGTAACCGGCGTCTCGGGTTCCGGAAAATCGACGCTCATCAACGACACGCTCTACCGGGCGATCGCCCGCGAGCTCTACGGCTCCGCTATCGAGCCCGCGCCGTTCGATTCGATCAAGGGGCTGGAGTTCTTCGACAAGGCGATCAGCGTCGACCAGAGCCCCATCGGCCGCACGCCGCGCTCCAATCCGGCAACTTACACGGGTTTGTTTACTCCGATCCGCGACATCTTCGCCGGAGTGCCCCAGGCGCGCGAGCGCGGTTACGGGCCGGGGCGGTTCTCGTTCAACGTCAAGGGCGGACGCTGCGAAGCCTGCCAGGGCGACGGCATGATCAAGGTGGAGATGCATTTCCTTCCGGACATCTACGTGCCCTGCGACACCTGCCACGGCAAGCGCTACAACCGCGAGACGCTGGAGGTGCAGTTCAAGGGGAAAAGCATCCACGAGGTGCTGCAGATGACCGTGGAGCAGGCCCACGGATTCTTTAACGCGGTTCCGGTAGTGGAAAGGAAGCTGCAGACCTTGCTCGAAGTGGGACTGGGCTATGTCCAGCTGGGGCAGCCGGCCACCACGCTCTCCGGGGGCGAGGCGCAGCGTGTGAAACTGTCCCTGGAGCTGTCCAAGCGCGACACCGGCCGCACGCTTTACATCCTCGACGAGCCCACCACCGGGCTGCACTTCAAGGACATCGACCTGCTCCTCTCCGTGCTGCATCGCCTGCGCGACGCGGGCAATACGGTGGTGGTGATCGAGCACAACCTCGACGTGGTCAAGACCGCCGACTGGATCATCGACCTCGGCCCCGAGGGCGGCGACGGCGGCGGGCGCATCATCGCGCAAGGCACGCCCGAGGACGTGGC
>JBGPYQ010000177.1:0-7230 GCA_041493345.1 Gammaproteobacteria bacterium
CGCGTTGGCCCGCGGGTGATCCTGGGTAAGCTCGAGACGGATCGCGAGTGGATCCTGGCCCGTCGCATGCGCAATCTCGTCCAGGAAGCTCTCGCTCGCGAACTTGTTGTAGCCCGCGCCGATGCCGCGCCACGGCTGAACCCGCATGCCACGGATCTCGCGGACCGCGTCCGCCAGCATGTTGGGAACGTCGTAGAACGGCTGCTCGAGGCCGCGCCAGCCGATGAGGTCCTTGCCGCCGGTCGCCTTGAACCGCGGCGGCGCCGCGATCGCGTCCACGTTCTCGGCGACCAGCCGGTGGTGCCAGCCTACGAGCTTGCCGCCGGCGTCGATGCCCGCCTTGAGAATGTGATAAGTCATCGGTCGCGGCCGTGCCGCCGCAAGGTCGTCCTCCCGCGACAGCATCAGCTTCACGGTCTTCTTGGTGATGTTGGACAGGACGACCGCCTGGGCAACCGCGTCCGGCGCGATGCGCCGGCCATAGCCGCCTCCCAGAAGATGCTGATGCACGCGAATCTTGTCAGGCGTGGTTTTCAGCACGCTCGAGGCGGCAAGCGCGGCGAGAAAATTGGACTGCGTGCCGGTCCAGACCTCAGCCGATTGTCCGTCGGCCGAAACGCTGGCGACGCAGTTCATGGGTTCCATCTGCGCGTGGTAGCAGTGCTCGGACTGGTACTCCGCTTCGACGACCTTGGCGGCGCCGGCCAGAGCTTGGGCCGCGTCGCCCTTCCTGAACCACTCCATCGCCTTGGCGTTCGGATCCCGGCCATGGCGGGCGTACTCGGCCATCGCCTTCTCCGAATCGAAGCCCGCAGCCGCCGCGCCGGAATTGTCCCAAGTGACCCGGAGGGCTTTGCGCCCGTTTCGCGTCGCCTGCACAGTCTCGCCCACCACCGCAACGCCGAAGGGCAAGGGAATGACCCTGGAGACGCCCTTGATCTTCATGACCTCGTCCACGTTCACCTTGTCGGGCTTGGCGCCTTCGATGGGCGACTCCAGAACGGCGGCGTAGACCATGCCCGGCAGCCGGACATCGATACCGTACTTGGCCGAGCCGTCCACCTTCGACGGGACATCGACGCGCTGGATATCCTTGCGCCCGATGAGCCGAAACTGGGACGGCTTCTTGAGATCCGCCTCCACGATGTTCGGCAGCTCCGCCGGCACGGTGGCGAACTTGACCACGTCGCCGTAGGAAATGCGCCGGCCGGACTTGGCGTGCACCACGACGCCCGATTCAGTCGTCAGGTCGGCGAGCGGCACGTTCCATTGCCTGGCCACGTTGTCGAGCAGCACGCGCCGCGCCTGGGCGCCGGCCATCCGCAGCGGTGTCCAGTAGCCAGGAACGGTCAGGCTGCCGGCGTCGAGCATCGCGCCGTTGAACAGCCGGTGATAGTTGCCGTAGGTCTTGGGAATCGGGGGCGCGTACTCCGACTTCACCATCGACCAGTCGGCATCGAGCTCCTCGGCCAGGATGAGCGGCAACGAGGTCAAGACGCCCTGCCCCATCTCCGCCGCGGGCACCATGACCGTCACGGTGCCATCGGTCGCCAGCGTCACCCAGGCATTGAACCTGGCGCTCCCCTCGACCGCCAGCGGCTCGGTGGCGCGTCCGAGAAGGCTCGCACCGAATGTGAAGGAGAACGTCAGCGAGCCGAGGCCCGCCATGAATCCGCGGCGGCTGATCTTCGTATCGAGAATTCCCGTGATGGATGGAGTGGCCATGGCTCATCCCTCCCGCGCCGCGCGCTCGATTGCACGAACGATACGCGGGTATGTCCCGCACCGGCAGATGTTGCCGTTCATGTGCCTGACAATCTGCTCCCGCGTCGGCTTCCTGTTCTTGGCCAGCAGCGCCGCGGCAGTCATGATCTGGCCGGACTGGCAGTATCCGCATTGCGGCACCTGCTCGGCGACCCAGGCCTTCTGCAGCGGGTGATCGGCCGCCGGTGACAGTCCCTCGATCGTGGTGATCTTCTTGCCCTGCACGGCGGAGACCGGCGTGACGCAGGAGCGCGTCGGGTTCCCATTGACGTGGACCGTGCAGGCACCGCATTGCGCAATTCCGCAGCCGAACTTCGTGCCCGTGAGCCCGAGCTCCTCCCGGAGCACCCAGAGCAGCGGCGTGTCGGGCGGCTGATCGGAATTCTCTACCTCGCCGTTGACGATGAAGGAAATCATGGGAAACCCTCCTGATTGGAAAACCGGACTGGTCTTGTTATTTTCGCTGAATCTTAGTCCGGCGCGATGCGGAAGTCCATCGGCTTTGCCAAAGCCGCGTCAATCGGCGAGAATCCGTCCCGGGCCCGCGGCATCCGGCGCATCAGGACGAGCCCGACCGGCCCCGGCACGCCGCATTCCGGCCGCGCCCTCCCAGGGAGAGCCGTCCTTGCAATCGCTGCTTGGCATCTCGCGGCTGATCGACGCACTGAATGAGCGCGTAGGCAGGCTCATTTACTGGCTGATTCTCGCGGCCGTGCTGGTGAGCGCCGGCAATGCGCTCGTGCGCTACTCGCTGAACACCAGCTCGAACGCCTGGCTCGAAATCCAGTGGTACCTGTTCTCGGCGGTGTTTCTGTTCGGGGCGGGCTACACCCTGCTGCACAATCAGCATGTGCGCATCGACATCATCTCGGGCCGCATGTCGAAGCGCTCGCAGACGTGGATAGAAATCCTCGGCACCGTCTTTTTCCTCCTGCCGATGGCGATCGCCATCCTGTGGTTGTCCTGGCCCGTCTTTCTCGATGCCTACCGGCTCAATGAGGTGTCTACCAATGCCGGCGGATTGATCGTCTGGCCGGCGCGGCTGATGGTGCCGGCCGGATTTTTGCTGCTGGTCCTTCAGGGATTCTCGGAGCTGATCAAGCGCATCGCGTTCCTGCGCGGCCTGATTCCCGATCCCTCGGAGAAGCACGAAGGTCCGAGCATCGAAGAGGAGCTGGCCGCGGAGCTCCGCAGGCAGCGGGGTGAGCCCGCGTGACCGAACTTCTGATCCACAACATGGCGCCCATGATGTTCGGGGCGCTGGTTGTATTTCTGCTGATCGGCTATCCGGTCGCCTTCGCGCTCGCCGCCAACGGCATTTTCTTCGGCCTGATCGGCATCCAGCTCGGCCTGCTGGAACCTTCGCTGTTCCAGGCGCTGCCGCAACGCATCTGGGGCGTGATGTCGAACGATACCCTGCTTGCGGTGCCGTTCTTCACCTTCATGGGATTGATCCTCGAGAGAAGCGGCATGGCCGAGGATTTGCTGGACACGATAGGCCAGTTGTTCGGGCCGCTGCGCGGCGGCCTCGCCCTTGCCGTGATTTTCGTCGGCGCGCTGCTCGCCGCCACGACCGGCGTGGTGGCTGCCTCGGTCATCTCGATGGGCCTCATCTCGCTGCCGATCATGCTGCGCTACGGCTACGACCGGCGTTTCGCCTCCGGCGTGATCGCCGCCTCCGGCACGCTGGCGCAGATCATCCCGCCGTCGCTGGTGCTGATTGTGATGGCCGATCAGCTCGGCCGCTCGGTCGGCGACATGTATCAGGGCGCCTTCATTCCCGGCCTGACGCTGGCGGGCCTGTATGCCGTGTTTGCTGTCGGGGTCGCGCTGTTCAAGCCCTCCTGGGCGCCGGCGCTGCCGGCAGATGCGCGCACCCTGAAGGAGCCCGACGGCAGCGGCGGCACGCCGTCGCTGGTCGTGCTCGTCATCGTCGCCACGACAGCCTCGATTGCGTTCGCGAAGTACTACTATGCGCCCGATGCCCCCACCGACGTGGTGCTGGTCGTCTCGACCTCGGTCGGCGTCGGCGTCGCTTTCACCGCCTCGGTGATCAATCATTTCGCGAAGCTCGCCCTGCTTTCGCGCCTGGCGGTGCGCGTGACTTTCGTGCTGATTCCGCCGCTCGCCCTGATCTTTCTCGTGCTCGGCACCATCTTCCTCGGCGTGGCGACGCCGACCGAAGGCGGCGCGATGGGCGCCACCGGCGCGCTCGCCATGGCGCTTGCGCGCCGGCGCCTGTCGATCAGGCTGCTGAAGCAGGCCATGGACGCGACCGCGAAGCTCACCGCATTCGTGGTGTTCATCCTGATCGGCGCACGCGTGTTCAGCCTGACTTTTTACGGCGTGGACGGCCATATCTGGGTCGAGGGATTGCTCACAAACCTGCCCGGCGGCCAGCTGGGTTTCCTGATCGTCACCAACATTTTGATCTTCGTGCTGGCGTTCTTCCTCGATTTCTTCGAGCTGGCCTTCATCGTCATCCCGCTGCTCGGACCCGTGGCCGAAAAACTCGGCATCGACCTGATCTGGTTCGGCGTGCTGCTCGGCGTCAACATGCAGACCTCGTTCATGCATCCGCCGTTCGGCTTCGCGCTGTTTTATCTGCGCAGCGTCGCGCCGGGCAGGGATTACCTCGACAAGCTCACCGGCAAGTTGACGCCCAGGGTCACCACCGGGCAGATCTACTGGGGCGCCGTGCCCTTCGTGGTGATCCAGGTCCTCATGGTGGCGCTGATCATCGTCTTTCCGAACCTGGTGACGGGCGGCCTGGCCAAGAAACAGGCCATCGATACGAACAATATCCGGATCGAGGTGCCCGCGGAAGAGCTGGAGCCGGCGGGCGAGCCGGGACGACGCGGCGCCGATCAGCCGGGCACGGAGCAACAGAACTCAGAACAGGAAGAGGCGGCAAAGGCGCTCGAGCGCGCGATGCGCGGGGATGCCAAGCCGGCGCTCGATCGGAAGAAGTAAGCGGCGACGGCAGAGAAAACCCCGCACAAGGCGGGGTTTCTCCAGGCGCCGATTCCGGGAAAACCGTCCGGGACCCGCCTTACTTCTTGGCCGTCGCGCGCTGCGACAGGCGCTCCGCCGCGATCATGAAATTATCGAAGCGGTTTTCCGCGATCGAAAACCACTGTACCTGTTCATCGCGGAACTGCTTCCACGCGGTATAAACCTTCTTGAACTTCGCGTTTTTGGCCGATGTTTCCTCGTACAACTCGTTGGCGGCCTTGTAGCACGCGGCCATAATGTCATTGGAAAACGGCATCAGCCTGACGCCGCTGGCAAGCAGGCGCTTTAGCGCGGCCGGATTGGCGGCGTCGTACTTCGCGACCATGTCGACGTTCGCTTCGGCGCACGCGGACTCGAGAATCGCCTTGTACTCGGCGGGCAACGGCTCCCATGCCTTCAAATTCACCAGCAGATCGAGCTCGGGACCGCCTTCCCACCAGCCCGGGTAGTAATAAAACTTGGCCACTTTGTAGAACCCGAGCTTCTCATCGTCATAGGGGCCGACCCATTCGGCGGCGTCGATGGTGCCCTTTTCCAGCGCCGGATAAATCTCGCCGGCCGCGATCTGTTGCGGCACAACGCCAAGCTTCTGCAGCACGGAACCGGCAAACCCGCCTACGCGGAATTTCAGTCCCTTGAGATCGGCCACTGTCTTGATCTCTTTGCGGAACCAGCCGCCCATCTGGCAACCCGTGTTGCCGGCGAGGAAAGTCGTGCAGTTGTAGTCCTTCAGGAACTCGCGCATCAATTCCAGGCCGCCGCCGTGGTACATCCAGGCGTTCTGCTGGCGGGCATTCATCCCGAACGGGATGGCGCAGGAAAAGGCAAACGTGGGGTCCTTGCCAAAATAATAATAGGGCGCGGTGTGGCCGCATTCCACGGTCCCGTTCTGGACGGCATCGAGAACCTGCAGGCCTCCCACGATTTCGCCGGCCGCGAAAACCTTGATGTTGAATTTGCCTCCTGTCGCCGCGGCGACCCGCTTGCCGATCAGCTCGGCGCCGCCGTAGAGCGTGTCAAGGCTCTTGGGCCAGCTCGCCGCCATGCGCCAGTTGACCGTCGGCAAACCGCCCGTCTGCGCCCGGGCCTGCGCCGCCAGCAATGCCGCGCCCGCCGCCGCGCCCAGCCCGGCGTTCTTCAGGAATTCGCGTCTTTTCATTGGTGATCTCCTCCTTGGATTTGGGAAGTGCCCGGGGATTATAACCCTGTCCCCCGTCAATGCTCTGTAGCCTGAGCAGTTTTCACGAGCAGGCAACTTTCAGTTGCCCGAGGCGTTTTCACGAGCAGGCAACTTTCAGTTGCCTGCAATGGTCATCTTTTCGATCAGGATGGAGCCGCAGGTGCGCGATCCGCGGGTGAGCGCGTCGCTGCCGATCGCCACGATGGCGCGGAACATGTCGCGCAGGTTGCCGGCGATCGTGATCTCCTCGACCGGGTAGCGGATCTCGCCGCCTTCCACCCAGTAGCCGGCGGCGCCGCGCGAGTAGTCGCCGGTGACGAGGTTGATGCCGTGCCCCATGAGCTCGGTGACGAGCAGACCGCGGTCCATTTTCGTGATCAATCCGGGAAGGTCGAGTTCGCCGCCCTTCAATGCCAGATTGTGATTGCCGCCGGCGTTGCCCGTGGTCTTCATTCCGAGCTTGCGCGCCGAATAGCTGCCGAGAAAATATCCCCGCAGCACGCCGTCCTTCACCACGTCGCGGTCGCGCGTGGCGACGCCGTCATCGTCGAACCACGAGCTCGCCTGCCCGCGCGGAAGATGCGGCCGCTCGAAGACCGAGACCACCGGCGAGAAAATTTCCTTTCCGAGGCTGTCGACCAGGAACGAAGTCTTGCGGTAGAGGTTGCCGCCGCTTACCGCGGAGACGAAATGCGAAACGAGGCCGTTCGCCGCCGGCGCTTCGAACAGCACCGGCGCCTGGAGCGTTCCGATCTTGCGGCTGCGCAGGCGCGCAAGCGCGCGCCTGCCGGCATAGTCGCCGACCGCTTCGGGCCTCGCCAGATCCTTCGGCGAGCGCTGCGAGGTGTACCAGTCGTCGCGCTGCATCCGGCCGTCTTCGGCCGCAATCACCGCGCACGACAGGAAATGACGCGAGCTCGGAAAGCCGCCCATGAAACCGAGGCTGTTCGCCAGGACGAACTGCGACTGCTGGCAGGAAACGCTCGCGCCCTCGGAATTGACGATGCGCTTGTCCAGGCGGAAAGCGCCGGCCTCGCAGTTCTTCGCGAGCTCGATGGCGCGCTCGACGGGCAGGTCCCAGGGATGGAAAAGGTCGAGCTCCGCCGGTTCACGCGCAAGCTCCTCGCGGTCGGCGAGCCCGGCGCAATCGTCGCTCGCGGTGAAGCGCGCGATCGACAGCGCGGCGTCGACCGCGTCCCGGATCGCGCGCGGCGCAAAATCGGCGCTGCTGGCGTAGCCCTTCTGCTTGCCCCTATAGACGCTGACCGAGA